>JBEDCE010000208.1:0-3006 GCA_041176905.1 Pseudomonadota bacterium | reverse complement strand
CGATTGGCTGCACCAAACCCAGCTGCCTTGGCCCTGCGCTTGGGTGTTGGGCCACGAGGGGCAGGGCGTGGGAGAGGCCTTGGCCGAGCGTGCCTCCCGCTGGGTGCGCATCGGCCAGCCCGGCGGCGAGGAGTCGCTCAATGTGGCTGCCGCTGCGGCCATCTGTCTGCACGCGAGTGCGTTGGCCAGCCAGTTATAATTCCGAGGTTTATCCGCCCCTTACACGCACCTAGGTGTTGGCCCGGGCGCTTGGGCCTCGATCGTGACTGCACAACGACCGCGACTCAGGTGTCTAGGCCGGCTTGGCTGTGTGCCTTTTTCTGGAGATTTCCGTGCTGCCCGTCCACCCGAAAGCCCTTATCGCGCTCGCCGATGGCACGGTCTTTACCGGGATTTCCATCGGCGCCCCTGGTCACACCACGGGCGAAGTCGTCTTCAACACCTCGTTGACCGGCTACCAAGAAATCCTCACCGATCCCAGCTACTGCCGTCAAATCGTCACCCTCACGTACCCGCACATTGGCAACACCGGCGCCAACAGCGAAGACGTGGAGGCCGATCGCATCCACGCAGCTGGCCTGATCATCAAAGACCTGCCCCTGTTGGCGTCCAATTTCCGCAGCGAGATCAGCCTCGATGCCTACCTCCAGCGCGAAGGGACTGTGGCCATCGCTGGCTTGGACACGCGCGCCTTGACCCGCCGCTTGCGCACCCACGGCGCCCAAAACGGCTGCATTTTGGCCTTACCCGCGGGCGAGGCTTTGACCGACGCCCACCGCGCCCAAGCCATTGCGCTGGCCCAAGCCGCGCCCAACATGGCCGGTTTGGATTTGGCCCAAGTGGTCAGCGCCACCAGCCCTTACGCATGGACCCAAACCGAGTGGCAACTCGGTTTCGGTTATGGCGAACAAATCGCCCCACGTTTTCACGTGGTGGCCTACGACTTTGGCGTGAAGAAAAACATCTTGCGCATGCTCAGCGAGCGCGGTTGCAAAGTCACTGTGGTGCCGGCCAAAACCCCTGCGGCCGATGTGCTCAAGCTCAAGCCCAACGGTGTGTTCTTGTCCAATGGCCCTGGTGACCCAGAGCCGTGTGGTTACGCGATTGCCGCGACGCGCGAGATCATCGAACAAGGTGTGCCGACGTTTGGCATTTGTTTGGGTCACCAAATCATGGCCTTGGCCAGCGGTGCCAAGACCTTCAAGATGAAGTTCGGTCACCACGGCGCCAACCACCCGGTGCGCGAAACCGAGACCGGTCGTGTGTCCATCACCAGCCAGAACCACGGTTTTGCGGTGGACGAGGCGTCATTGCCGGCCAACCTCAAGGCCACCCACGTGAGCCTGTTTGACGGCACCTTGCAAGGCTTGGCTCGCACCGATAAACCTGCGTTTTGCTTCCAGGGTCACCCCGAAGCATCGCCCGGCCCGCACGACATCGGCTATTTGTTTGACCGCTTCATGGCCCTCATGGACCAGCCAGGCGCAGCGGCATGAGCGTGTACGGGGTCACCGACTTGAGCACCTACGTGATGGGGGCGATTGGCATCATTTTGTTGCCAGGGCCGAACTCGTTGTATGTCTTGTCGGTCGCCACGGTCAGGGGTATTCGCGAAGGCTTTCGATCGGCGGGCGGGGTGTTTGTGGGTGACGCCATCTTGTTGCTTTTGGTGGCCTTGGGTGCAGCGGGTTTGTTGCACACCCAACCGGCCTTGTTTGCGGTGGTCAAGTACGCTGGCGCGGCCTATTTGGTGTGGGTTGGCTTGGGCCTGTTGATGGCGGCTGGGCGCCGCTTTCGAATCGGTTCGGTTTCCATCGAGGACGCTGCACCGGTTGCACCTAACAACCTGCAGCAACCGTTTCGACGCGCCTTGGTCATCAGCTTGCTCAACCCCAAGGCGATTGTGTTTTTGTTGTCTTTTTTTGTTCAGTTTATCGATCCGGTGTATCCCAACCCGGCGGTGCCTTTTTTGATACTGGCGGCCTTGTTGATGGCCTTCAGTGGGATTTACCTGTCGGTGTTGATCGTGGCTGGCGCCCAAATGGCCAGCGGCTTTCGACGCCGACAACGCCTGAGCGCGGCTTTGTCCGGCGCTGTGGGTGCTTTGTTCATCTGGTTCGGGGCCAAGCTCGCGACCGCTAGCCTGGGTTAATACACATGCCAAAACGCAACGACATTCATACCGTCCTCATCATCGGCGCAGGCCCCATCGTCATTGGGCAAGCGTGTGAATTCGACTACTCCGGCGTGCAAGCCTGCAAGGCCTTGCGCGAAGAGGGTTACCGCGTGGTGCTGATCAACAGCAACCCCGCCACCATCATGACCGACCCCGCCATGGCCGATGTCACCTACATCGAACCCATCACCTGGCAAACGGTGGAGAAAATCATCGCCAAAGAGCGTCCCTTGGTCAAAGGTGGTTTTGCGATTTTGCCCACCATGGGAGGCCAAACCGCACTCAACTGCGCCTTGGATTTGTGGCACCACGGTGTCTTGGCCAAGTACGACGTGGAGCTGATTGGTGCCACACCCGAGGCCATCGACAAGGCCGAAGATCGCCTGAAGTTCAAAGACGCCATGACCAAGATCGGTTTGGGCTCGGCGCGCTCGGGCATCGCCCACAGCATGGATGAGGCGTGGGAGGTGCAAAAGCGCATGGGCTTCCCCACCGTTATACGTCCCAGCTTCACCTTGGGCGGCACCGGCGGCGGTATTGCTTACAACCCCGAAGAATTCGAGACCATTTGCAAGCGCGGCTTGGAGGCCTCGCCGACCAATGAGTTGCTGATCGAAGAGTCCTTGCTCGGCTGGAAAGAGTACGAGATGGAAGTGGTGCGCGACAAGGCGGACAACTGCATCATCGTGTGCTCGATTGAAAACTTGGATCCCATGGGCGTGCACACCGGTGACTCCATCACCGTGGCACCCGCACAAACCTTGACCGACAAGGAATACCAGATTTTGCGCAATGCCTCCTTGGCTGTGTTGCGCGAAATCGGCGTGGAC
>JBEDCE010000207.1:0-3007 GCA_041176905.1 Pseudomonadota bacterium | reverse complement strand
GGTTCAAGGTCTGGGGCCCCGACGACTTGTGCGAAGAGGGCGTGGGCGAGCCCAGCGACTGGGTGCTCAACGACAAGCCGCAACGCCCCAACGCGCCGGTGCGCACCGAAAAAGACTGGCACGGCTTTGGCGACATGGCTCCAGACTTCAACATGCTCGACCCGATCAAGGCGACCATCGTCACGCCGGGCCTGAACCTCAAGGGCGACTTTGCCGAGACCGGTATCCCCGCGTCCATCGTCACCAAGTTTTTGGCCGAGCACGGTGTGGTGGTGGAAAAAACCGGTCACTACAGCTTCTTCATCATGTTCACCATCGGCATCACCAAGGGCCGCTGGAACACCTTGTTGACCGCGCTGCAGCAGTTCAAGGACGATTACGACCGCAACCAGCCGATGTGGCGCATCCTGCCGGAGTTCTGCCGCAAGCATCCGCGCTACGAAAAAATGGGTTTGCGCGATTTGTGCCAACACGTGCACGCGCTTTACGCCCAATACGACATCGCGCGCCTGACCACCGAGATGTACCTGAGCGACCTGATGCCGGTCATGAAGCCATCGGACGCGTTTGCGCACATCGCGCAGCGCACCACCGAGCGCGTGCCGATCGACGAACTCGAGGGCCGCATCACCACCAGTTTGGTCACGCCGTACCCGCCGGGCATTCCTTTGCTGATCCCCGGTGAGGTGTTCAACAAAAAAATCGTGGACTACCTGAAGTTCGCCCGTGAGTTCAACGGCCGCTGCCCCGGTTTTGAGACCGATATCCACGGTTTGGTGGAAGTGGTGGACGAAGACGGTCGCAAGAGCTACTTCGCCGACTGCGTCAAGGCCTGAGCCCCTACGGGCTCGGGAGGCTTTACAGGGAGGCTTCGCTCAAGCCCGCGGTTTGGCTGAAGCCACCGTCGACGTAGGTGATCTCGGCGGTCACGCCCGAGGCCAGGTCGGACATCATGAAAGCGGCCACGTTACCCACGTCTTCAATGGTCACGTTGCGGCGCAGGGGTGAGCCATTGGCCACCACACCGAGCAGCTTGCCAAAGTCCTTGATGCCGCTGGCGGCCAAGGTCTTGATGGGGCCGGCGCTGATGCCGTTGACGCGCATGCCTTTGGGGCCCATGGCTTCGGCCAAGTAACGCACCGAGGCTTCCAAGCTGGCTTTGGCCAAGCCCATGGTGTTGTAGTTGGGCACGGTGCGCAGCGAACCCAAATAGGTCAGGGTCAGCAGCGCCGATTTGTCGCGCAAGTAAGGCAGTGCTGCTTTGGCCATGGCCGGAAAGCTGTAGGCGCTGATGTCGTGGGCGATGCGAAAGCCTTCGCGCGAGAGGCCGTCTAGGAAGTTGCCGGCAATGGCTTCGCGGGGGGCGAAGCCGATGCTGTGGACAAATCCGTCAAACTGGGGCCAAGTGCTGGACAGGTCGGTGAACATTTTTTCGATCTGTGAGTCGTCGCCTACGTCACAATCGAAGATGAGTTTGGAATCGAATTCGGCGGCGAAGTCGGTGATGCGGTCTTTGAAACGCTCGCCCACGTAGCTGAAGGCCAGTTCGGCACCTTGTTGGTGGCAGGCTTTGGCGATGCCATAAGCGATGGAGCGGTTGGACAACACCCCTGTGATCAGCAATTTTTTACCGGTCAGAAAACCCATTGTTCTATCTCCTTAGAAAAATCCATCAGAATTGTCGCATGCGAACGTTGAGGACTTATTTATTCCAAACGGTGTTGGCCTTGCTGGCCAGCACCGGGCTGAGTGCCTCGGCTTGGGCCGCGCACGGCTACGCTTTGTGGGGTGAGCTGAAGTACCCGGCCGACTTCACGCACTTCGACTACGTCAACCCGCAAGCGCCCAAAGGCGGCGAGCTGCGGCTGGTGAGCAATTTGCGCGTGTCGACCTTTGACAAATACAACCCCTTCACGATGCGCGGCAGCGCACCGGCTTACCTCTCCAACCTGATGTTCGAGAGCCTGCTGACCGGTGCTTTAGATGAGAGCGGCGCGGCCTATGGCCTCTTGGCCAGCGATGTGCAAGCCGCGCCCAACGGCTTGTCGGTGACCTTTGTGATCCACCCCGAGGCGCGCTTTCACAACGGGCAGCCGGTGCTGGCCGAAGACGTGCGCCACAGCTTTGACACGCTGATGGGGCCGCACACCTCACCTGCCTACAAGACCGTGCTGGCCGATGTGGCGGGCTTGGACGTGTTGGGCGAGCGCACCGTGCGTTTCCGTTTCAAAAAGCCCAACCGCGAGCTGCCGCTGACCGTGGGTGGTTTGCCCATCTTCAGCCGCGCTTGGGGCAACACGGTGGACCCCAAAACCGGCCAGCGCAAAAGCTTCGACCAAGTGGTGATGGACATACCGATCGGCAGCGGCCCCTACACCATTGGCCCCGTGCGCTTTGGCAAAGACATCACATACGTGCGGGACCCGAAACACTGGTCGCGCGATTTGCCCAGCCGCAAGGGCACGGCCAATTTCGACCGCATTGTTGTGAAGATTTACCGCGACAACACCGCCAAGCTCGAAGCGCTCAAGGCCGGAGAGTTTGATTTGATGCGCTTTTTCTCGGCCGGCGATTGGGCGCGGCGCGTCAAAGGCAAACGCTTTGACAGCGGCGAGCTGGTCAAGGGCGAGTTCACCCACCGCTTGCCCACGGGCTTCCAAAGCTACGTGCTCAACACCCGCCGCCCGCCGCTCAACGACCCCCGCGTACGCGAGGCCTTGGGCTTGGCCATGGACTACGAGTGGATGAACCGCCAGATGTTCTACAACGCTTACCAGCGCGTGCAGGGCCTGTTTGGCAACACCGATTGCTCGGCCAGTGGCTTGCCCGGCGCCGATGAGCTGGCGCTCTTGAACCCTTGGCGCGGCCAATTGCCCAACACCGTTTGGGGGCCCATGGCCACGCCGCCCCGCACCGACGGCGAATTGGGCCTGCGCGGCAACCTGCGCCGCGCCCAAGCGCTGTTGCGCGAAGCGGGCTGGACGGTGCAGGGCGGTGAGTTGCGCAA
>JBEDCE010000206.1:0-3038 GCA_041176905.1 Pseudomonadota bacterium | reverse complement strand
TGTGCTTGGTGCTCAGCCTGTGGTTCATGCATCGCTTGATGCATTCGCGCTTTGGCCGGGTGGTGTTGGCCCAGCGCGATGACGATGTGCGCACCGAGGCACTGGGCTTTGCGGTGTACCGCTACCAAATGGTCTTGTTTGTGTTGGCCGGCGCCATTGGCGGCTTGTCAGGTGCATTGATGGTCAACCAGCAAAACTACGTTAACCCCAATTTGATGCACTGGACGCAATCGGGTGTGCTCATGGTCATGGTGATTTTGGGTGGCGTGGGCACCTTGGCCGGTGGCCTTTGGGGCGCGTTGTTGCTGTTGACGCTGGAGGACGTGTTCGCCGAATACACCGTTCACTGGCAGTTTTATGTGGGTTGGATTTTGCTGGCTGTGGTGCTG
Organism: Pseudomonadota bacterium; assembly: GCA_041176905.1. GTDB lineage: Bacteria > Pseudomonadota > Gammaproteobacteria > Burkholderiales > Burkholderiaceae_C > Hydrogenophaga. The sequence goes on along the minus strand of JBEDCE010000206.1, from coordinate 2,649 downwards.
ATGGCACCCAAAGGATTGGCCGGTGTGTTCCAGCGCCGTGCCAAGGGGGTGCAGCATGGCTGAGCCGGTCTTGCAGGTCAAATCTTTGGTCAAGTACTTTGGTGCCCTGTGCGCCACCGACCATGTCAGCTTGGATGTGCGGGCGGGCGAAATCCATGCCCTGATCGGCCCCAATGGGGCTGGCAAAACCAGTTTGGTGGCGCAACTCTCGGGCTTGCTCGCCAGCGATTCGGGTGAGGTGGTTTTTATGAACCAAAACATCAGCGCTTTGAGCGCCCACCAAAGGGTGCGTTTGGGCATGGTGCGTTCGTTTCAGATCACCCGCTTGTTCAAATCGTTCACTGTGCGCGATAACGTCGCTTTGGCGGTGCAGGCGCGCACCGGCAACCCCTACTCGTTTTGGCGCCCAGTGGCGGCTGAGCGTGCGCTGCACGATGAGGCCGAATCGATCTTGCAAGACATTGGTTTGGCCGAGCGCGCCGACGAGCTGGCGCAAAACCTGTCTCATGGCGAGCAGCGGGTGCTCGAGGTGGGCTTGGCCATGGCCACGGCCCCCAAGCTGCTGCTGCTCGACGAGCCCATGGCGGGCACCGGCCCCGAAGAGTCCCAGCGCATTGTCGATTTGATCGCTGGCTTGAAGAGCCGCGTGGCCATTTTGTTGGTCGAGCACGACATGGACGCGGTGTTTCGCCTGGCCGATCGCATTTCCGTGATGGTCAATGGTGCGGTGATCGCCTGTGGCGAGCCCCAGGCCATCCGCAGCGACCCGATGGTGATCGCCGCTTATTTGGGCGAGGAGCACAGCGCATGAGTGCCGTTTTATTGCAGGCCCAAGGTTTGCGCGCTGCCTATGGTGCCAGCCAGGTGTTGTTTGGCATTGACTTTGAAATCCGTGCCGGAGAGGTGATGGGCTTGCTGGGTCGCAACGGCATGGGCAAAACCACCTTGATCCGCAGCTTGCTCGGCATCAAAAGCCCCCAAGCCGGCAGTGTTCGTTTTGAAGGCGCAGAAATCACCGGACACAGCAGCGACCGCATTGCGCGCATGGGGCTGGCCGTGGTGCCTGAAGGCCGGCAGGTGTTTCCCAACCTGAGCGTGGACGAGCACTTGACCGCCTTTGCCGCACGCCGCAATGGGGCTGCGCAACCGTGGACGCCCGAGTCGGTGTACGCCTTGTTCCCGCGCTTGGCCGAACGCAAAAAGAACATGGGCAACCAACTGTCGGGCGGTGAGCAGCAAATGCTGGCGATTGGCCGCGCTCTGGTGACCAACCCGAAGTTGTTGATTTTGGACGAGGCCACCGAAGGCCTGGCCCCGCTCATCCGCGAAGAAATTTGGCAATGCCTGACGCGCTTGCGCCAAGCCGGCCAAACCTTGGTGGTGGTCGATAAATACGTCAACCGCTTGGTGCAAATCGCCGACCGCCATTTGATTTTGGAGCGCGGCAGCGTGGCCTGGCAAGGCAGCTCGGCCGAGTTGGACCAAGACCGCGGCCTTTGGCAGCGTTACCTCGGCGTCTGAGTCGGGGCTGACGCGCCCGTGGGTCGACCCCCCTGACACGGGCGGTCTGAGCCTCAAGCAAACTGATGTTGCGCCACGGTTTTCAGGCTGGCCAGCAAGCTGGTGCAGGCCGCACTGCGCGAACCACTGCGCCGGCGGGTGATGCCCACCCGGCGCGCCCAATCGGTGCCGGCCACCGGCAATGCCCTGAGTTGACCGGCTTGTACCTCCCAATGAATCAGCTCTTGGGGGATGAAGGTCAAGGCATCGCTTTGCATCACCAAGGATTTCATCAACACTGTTGAGGTGGTCTCGATTTGTGCCTTGGGGGGTAAGAGCTGGTGGGCCAGAAAAAAATCTTCAAACGCCAAACGCTCGAGCTCGCGCGGGCGCGGCAGCACCCACACCTGGCCCAGCAATTCACTGGCATGCACTGTGCGCTTGTGACCCAAGGGATGATCAGCGCGGGCCACCACCACGGCGCTTTCGGTGAACAAGGTTTCGTGCACCAAATCGGCATCGCTGCTGCGTGCAGGCACCGATGACAAGGCGAAATCAACCTCGCCGTTTTTGACCCAGGGCATCAGCGATTCGTTCAGACCGTAGAGCACCGTCACTTTGAGCTCGGGGTGGCTTTGTTGCCAAGCCATCAAGGCCTGGGGCAGCAAGCGGTTGGCTTCGGTGGGTCCACAGCCCACGATCACATGGCCGCGCTGCGAGCCCTTGAGCGCGTCGATCTCCCCCAAGGCGTGGCGCAGCTCGGCTTCGACCACTTGACCATGCTGCATCAGGGCTTGGCCGTAAGCGGTGGGGCTGACCCCAAAGCGGCCGCGCTCGAGCAAGGGCACGCCCAGCGACTTTTCCAGGGACTTGATGCTTTTGGACAGCGCGGGTTGCGACACCTCCAATTCGGCAGCCGCTTCGGTCAGGCTGCCACAGCGCACGGCGGTGAGAAAAAACTGCACTTTTCGATAATCCATAACCAATGGTAATGTAAAAAGCATGGAAAGTTGTAGGTCCGGCGCCCGCTGTTTGCTAACTTCTCATCTGCTTTTCAACTTGGTGTTCTTTTCGGAGATGACATGACCGCTTTAGACCTGGACCACTTGGTCCAACCCGACCGCGTGCACCGCAGCGTGTACACCGACC
>JBEDCE010000205.1:0-3052 GCA_041176905.1 Pseudomonadota bacterium | reverse complement strand
CGCTTGCGCCAGCAGGCCGGGGGCGAAAGATTTGACGCCTTGCGACAGGGCTTTTTCCAGATCGAGCGCGCCCACCACGCGGTCTTCTGTGGCGCCCAAAGGCAGGTCCACCACGGCCACGCTTTGTCGCTCAGTCACGACTTTGCTTTTGGGGTCGCGGGCCTGGCAGACGGGGCAGCTGCCCGCGGGTTTGGCCGGGTCGCAGCGGTAAGGGCAGCCTTTGACCACCTGGATGGGCGGCAGCAGGTCGGCCAGAGCCCGCACGGCGGTCGATTTGCCCGTGCCCCGGTCACCGAGCACCAGCACGCCGCCAATGGAAGGGTCCACCGCCACCACCTGGATGGCGAGGGTCATTTCATCTTGTCCAACGATGGCCGCAAAAGGGAAGGTCAATGCCATGGGGCGTTCCGCAAAACTGTTCTCGGCCCATCATCCAAAAGACACGGCAAAGTGTCAAGTTAAATTTACACTTTAAGTGGGCTTTTGAGCTCAGATTTTGCGTGTGGCGGCATTCACTTGGTCGGATTCGGGCCGGGTTTCAGGCTTGAGGCCATAAGGGGCCGCCAAATCCCAAACGTGCTGGGGCAGCATGTTTTTGATGCGAGCGGGGGCTTCGCGTCGCAGGTGCAAGATGGATTCGATGGCTTTCATCTCAACGCGGGCGCGGGCAAACTCCAGTCCACGCGGGCCCACCCGGGGCATCAGCCAGTTGACCAGCGGCTTGATCCAAGCGGGCATGCGGCGCAGCGGCAGGCCACCCGCGGCGCGTTCGGTGTTGGCCATGAAGCCGCGCACCGGGCCCTCGCGCTTGCCTCGGCTGATCGGCTCGCTGGTGACCAGTTGGTCTTGGATGCCGTCGAGCACCGCTTGCCCGCGTGCGTTGCGCACCAGCAACCATTGCTGGCCGTGGCCGCCCATGTAACCCACGGTGATGTCCGACAGCACATTGGTGTAATCCACGCAGGTGCGGCAGGTCAGCGGGAAAAAGTCGGGCGCCAGGGTGGACAGCGGCAGGTTCAAAAACGGGATCAGGCGCTTGTCGCCCTGATCGGTGCGCACCTCCACCTTGTAATCGGCGCGGAACTCGACATAGCTGATGTCTTGTGGGCGGTCCGAAATCAGCCCCAGAAACTGGTGGAAGTTTTCGGTGGTGGTGTTGTCGGAACACGGCGTGCCGATGACGTAAAGCTGCTCCAAGCCTTGCTCGCGCTCGAGTTGCGGCTGGATGGCTCGCAGCGCGTAAATCTGGCAGGGGATGCCGATCACGGCCAAGCGCTTGTGGCCTTGAGCCAGCGCAGGCTCCACCAAGCTGAGCAGCGGCGCGTAGCCCATGCGCATGCCTCGGCACTGGGCCATGTCTTGTGCGCGGGTGACCAGCACTGGGCGGGGTCGCCAGCGGTCGTGCGGGTCGGCGGCCATGGCGATCACCGCGTCGACCAGGCCTTTTTCGAGTAGCACCTCGGCCAAGCGGGTGGTGATGCCGGTCCACTGCGCACCTTGGGTGGGCGGGTCCAAGCGGGCACTCAGGATCTGTTGGTAGGGACCAAAGAACAGCTCGTCGGTCTGGGCTTTGTGTGCGGCGTGGTCCTGTTGGCGTACTCGGCCGTGCACGCGACGCTCCAGACCAGGGTAATCCGGCTGGATGAATTGGCAGGCTTGGCCGCAGCGTTTGGGATCATTGGTGCGCGAGAGGCCACAGTCGGTACACAGCTTGCGGACCGGGGCCGGGGAAGCCTCGGTGGTGGATGGGGGATTAGCTGGCACGGATCAAGGGCATCACGCCGACCAACCACACGTGCAGGCCACCCATGAAAAAGGCCGCCCAAACGCCAGTGCCGACCACCACGGTCAAAACCGTACCCAGCCATTTGCCCTCGGGCGCGCTGAGCAGGCTTTGGCGGTCACGTTGACGGGCGGCGCGGAACACCAGCACGGACCAAATCAAAAAGCCACCAAACAAGACCACATCGGCCAGGTTGCCGTTGATCAGCAAATGGCCCAAGGCCCAGACCTTGACCGACAAGGTCATCGGGTGGCGCAGCTTGGCTTTGATGTGGTTGCCGGGAATGTAGGTGGCCACCAAGAAAATCATGGCCACCCACATCAGCAAAATGGTGGCCATTTGCAAACCGCGCGGGGGCGACCAGAGCACCACGGGCTCCAACCGTGCTTGGCCATAGCCCTGCACCAACAAATAAAAGCCGAGCAAGGCGACCGCCGCGTAAAGGGCTTTAAAACCCATCGGGCCCCAGCGCGTGATGGCGTTGTGGCGCGCTTGGGGGGCCAAACTTTGAAACAAGTGAATGCCCAAAAAGAGCACAAGACCGAGCACCAATGACAGCATGGGGGTACCTTTGTATGGAACAACGAATCGCGTGTATTTTGTCACCCAATGGCCAAGCGTGCGCGACGGGCTTGGTGTACCAAGCTACTCGGGTATCCCCCAGCCTTAAACCAAATTGACAATTCGGCGCAAAATGATGACTTCGGCACCCGCTGATCTTTTTTTTAACTAGGAGTTCCCCAATGCAAGGTTCATTCAACGCATCCAATCGCCGCGTCTTCATGATGCAAGTGGCCACTGCCGCCGGCGCCTCTGTGATCGCGACCCAAGCTTCCGCCCAAGCCATGCTGGACGAAAAAGACCCACAAGCCGTGGGTTTGGGCTACAAGGCCGACGCCACCAAGGTTGACAAGGCGAAAAACCCCAAGTACGCCGCCGGCAACAACTGCGCCAACTGCGCCCTGTTCCAAGCCAAGGCTGGTGCTGTCTCCGGTGGTTGCGCGCTGTTCGGCGCCAAGCAGGTGGCCGCCAAAGGCTGGTGCTCGGCTTGGGCCAAAAAGGCTTAAAAGACCCCCAACTGCGAATGGAGGCCCGTCCCAACCCTGCGTGAGTCCCCTGGCTTTAACGAATGCCAGCGGCCGCGCGCAGGGTGGCAGCTTTATCGGTGCGCTCCCACGTGAACTCGGGTTCTTCGCGACCAAAGTGGCCGTAAGCCGCGGTCTTTTGGTAGATCGGGCGCAACAGATCGAGCATTTGGATGATGCCTTT
>JBEDCE010000204.1:0-3071 GCA_041176905.1 Pseudomonadota bacterium | reverse complement strand
CGTCATCGGCATGGCCCACCGCGGCCGTTTGAACGTGCTGGTCAACACCATGCGCAAGTTGCCCGCTGACCTGTTCGCTGAGTTCGATCACACCGCCCCCGAAGACTTGCCAGCGGGTGACGTGAAGTACCACCAAGGCTTCAGCTCCGACGTGAGCACCGCTGGTGGCCCGGTTCACCTGACCTTGGCCTTCAACCCCTCGCACCTGGAGATCGTCAACCCCGTGGTTGAAGGTTCGGTGCGTGCGCGCATGGACCGCCGCGGTGACCCCACGGGCAGCCAGGTCTTGCCGGTTTTGGTGCACGGCGACTCGGCCTTCGGTGGTCAAGGCGTCAACCAAGAAACCTTGGCCTTGGCTCAAACCCGGGGTTACTCCACGGGCGGCACGGTGCACATCATCGTGAACAACCAAATTGGTTTCACCACGTCCGACCCGCGCGACATGCGCTCGAGCGTGTTTTGTACCGACATCGTCAAGATGGTCGAAGCGCCCGTGTTGCACGTCAACGGTGACGACCCCGAAGCCGTGGTCTTGGCCACCCAGCTCGCCCTGCAGTACCGCATGGCTTTCCGCAAGGACGTGGTCATCGACATCGTGTGTTTCCGCAAACTCGGTCACAACGAACAAGACACCCCTGCGCTGACCCAGCCGCTGATGTACAAAAAAATCGCAGCCCACCCCGGCACGCGCAAGATGTACGCTGACAGGTTGACCGCGCAAGGCTTGGGCGATACCTTGGGCGATGACATGGTCAAAGCCAATCGCGCTGCGTTGGACGAGGGAAAGCACACCGCCGACCCCGTCTTGACCAATTTCAAAACCAAGTTCACTGTCAACTGGGCACCCTTCTTGGGTAAGAAGTGGACCGACGCGGGCGACACGGCGATTCCCTTGTCGGAATGGAACCGCTTGGCCGAAAAAATCACGACCATTCCCGACACCGTGACGCCGCACCAACTGGTCAAGAAGGTCTATACCGACCGAGCTGCCATGGGCCGTGGCGATTTGCCGGTGGACTGGGGCATGGGCGAGCACATGGCGTTGGCTTCGTTGGTGGCCAGCGGCTTCCCAGTGCGTTTGTCTGGCGAAGACTCCGGCCGTGGCACCTTCACGCACCGCCACGCCGTCATTCACGACCAGAACCGTGAGAAGTGGGACGAAGGCACCTACGTGCCGTTGCAAAACGTCGCTGAAGGCCAAGCTCCTTTTGTCGTGATCGACTCGATCTTGTCCGAAGAAGCGGTCTTGGCCTTTGAATACGGCTACGCCTCCAACGACCCCAACACCTTGGTGATTTGGGAAGCCCAGTTCGGCGACTTCGCCAACGGCGCCCAAGTCGTGATCGACCAGTTCATCGCTTCTGGCGAAGTCAAGTGGGGTCGCGTCAACGGTCTGACCTTGATGCTGCCCCACGGCTACGAAGGCCAAGGCCCCGAGCACAGCTCGGCGCGCTTGGAGCGCTTCATGCAATTGGCCGCCGACACCAACATGCAGATCGTGCAGCCCACCACGGCCAGCCAGATCTTCCACGTGTTGCGTCGACAAATCGTGCGCGACCTGCGCAAGCCGCTGGTCATCTTCACGCCCAAGTCCTTGCTCCGCAACAAAGACGCCACCAGCCCGGTCTCCGAATTCACCAAGGGTTCGTTCCAGACCGTCATCGGCGAGCAAAACAAGGCCATCAAAGGCGACAAGGTCAAGCGCATCTTGGTGTGCTCGGGCAAGGTCTATTACGACCTGGTCAAGAAGCGCGAAGAAATGGGCAACACCGACACCGCCATCGTGCGCGTCGAGCAGCTCTACCCCTTCCCACACAAGGCCTTTGCCGCTGAACTCAAGAAATACCCGAACGCGACGGACTTGGTGTGGACGCAAGACGAGCCACAAAACCAAGGCGCTTGGTTTTTCGTTCAGCACTACGTGCACGAAAACATGCTGCCAGGCCAGAAATTGGGCTACTCCGGTCGTGCCGCTTCGGCGTCGCCCGCCGTGGGTTACGCCCACCTGCACCAAGAGCAACAAAAAGCGCTGGTGGAAAGCGCCTTTGGCAAGCTCAAAGGCTTTGTCCTCACCAAATAAACCCCAGCGTTTAAAACACACACCGAAAGCATAAAAAAATGGCACTCGTCGAAGTCAAAGTTCCCCAGTTGTCCGAATCCGTGGCCGAAGCCACCATGCTCACTTGGAAAAAGAATGTGGGCGAATCCGTCGCCGTGGATGAAATCCTCATCGAAATCGAAACCGATAAAGTCGTGCTTGAAGTCCCAGCCCCATCGGCTGGCGTGATCTCTGAAATCTTGGTCGCCAATGGTGGCACCGTGGTGGCCGAACAGCTGATCGCCCGCATCGATACCGACGGCAAAGTTGGCGCCGCTGCTGCCCCTGCGGCCGCGGCCGCTCCCGCCGCAGCACCTGCGGCCGCTGCTCCAGCTGCTGCCGCTGCAGCTTCCAGCAGCAAAGCCGGTGTGGCCATGCCCGCCGCCGCCAAGCTCATGGCCGACAACGGCATGGCCGCTGGCTCGGTGGCTGGAACCGGCAAAGATGGTCGCGTCACCAAAGGTGATGTGCTCGGCGCCGTGTCTGGTGGTGTGCAATCCACCGCCGCCGTGATCCCCACGGGCGTGCCCACCAAGGTCTTGCCTCAGGTTTCAGCACCCGCCGTCAACTTGGGCGACCGCCCCGAGCAGCGCGTGCCCATGACCCGCCTGCGCGCTCGCGTGGCCGAGCGCTTGCTGCAATCTCAGTCGACCAACGCCATCCTGACCACCTTCAACGAAATCAACATGGCCCCGGTCATGGACATGCGCAAGCGCATGCAAGAGCGTTTCGAGAAGGAACACGGCTGCAAGCTGGGCTTCATGAGTTTCTTCGTCAAAGCCGCGGTGCATGCTTTGAAGAAATTCCCGGTCTTGAACGCTTCGGTCGACGGCAACGACATCGTCTACCACGGCTACTTTGACATCGGTATCGCCGTGGGCTCGCCACGCGGTTTGGTGGTGCCGATCCTGCGCAACGCCGACCAGATGAGCTTTGCCGACATCGAGAAGAAGATCGCCGAATTCGGCGATCT
>JBEDCE010000203.1:0-3091 GCA_041176905.1 Pseudomonadota bacterium | reverse complement strand
AACCGCACTGCCCTACGCCAACGGCAATTTCCACATCGGCCACATCATGGAATACATCCAGGCCGACATCTGGGTGCGGTTCCAGCGCATGCAGGGCACCCAAGTCAACTTCGTGGGGGCCGACGACACACACGGCGCGCCCATCATGATCGCGGCCGAAAAAGCGGGCAAGACGCCCCAGCAATTCGTGGCCGACATCGCGGCGGGCCGCAAACCGTATCTGGACGGTTTTCACATCGCTTTTGACAACTGGCACAGCACCGATGCGCCCGAGAACCACGAGCTGGCTCGCCAGATTTACCGCGACCTGCGCGACATTTCGGCTGCCGATGGTGGCTCGCTGATCGAGGTGCGCTCGGTCGAGCAGTTCTTTGACCCACAAAAGAACATGTTCCTGCCCGACCGTTTCATCAAAGGCGAGTGCCCCAAGTGCCACGCCAAAGAGCAGTATGGCGACAACTGCGAAGTGTGTGGCGCGGTCTACGCCCCCACCGACCTGATCAACCCCTTCTCGGCCCTGTCCGGTGCCAAGCCTGAGCTGAAAACCTCGGAGCACTTCTTCTTCAAATTGTCGGACCCGCGCTGCGTGGACTTTTTGAGCCAATGGACCCAAGACGGCAAGCTGCAGCCCGAGGTGGCCAACAAGGTCAAAGAGTGGTTTTCGGTGCGCACCAACCCCGACGGCACGACCAGCGAAGGTTTGGGCGACTGGGACATCTCGCGCGACGCACCCTACTTCGGCATCGAGATCCCCGACGCACCGGGCAAGTACTTTTATGTGTGGCTGGACGCACCCGTGGGCTATTTGGCGTCCCTAAAAAACCTGCTGGAAAAACGCGGCGAAAGCTACGACGCCTACATGGCCAACCCGGAGCTTGAGCAGTACCACTTCATCGGCAAAGATATCGTGACCTTCCACACGCTGTTCTGGCCGGCGATGCTGCATTTTTCTGGTCGCAAAACGCCCAACAGCGTGTTCGTGCACGGCTTCTTGACGGTGAACAACGGCGAGAAGATGAGCAAGAGCCGAGGCACCGGCCTGGACCCCCTCAAGTACCTGAGCCTGGGCATGAACCCCGAGTGGCTGCGTTACTACCTCGCGGCCAAGCTCTCGGCCCGCAACGAAGACATCGACTTCAACGCCGAAGACTTCATGGCGCGGGTCAACAGCGATTTGATCGGCAAATTCGTCAACATCGCTTCGCGTTCGGCCGGCTTCATCGCCAAGCGCTTTGGCGGCCAACTCGGCCAAGTCAGCGCCGACGGTCAAGCCTTGCTCTCGGCCTTGCAAGCCGCCGCGCCCAGCATTGCCGCGTTTTATGACCAGCGCGAATACGCCAAAGCCCTGCGCGAAATCATGCTGCTGACCGACAAGGTCAACAGCTATGTTGACCAAAACAAACCGTGGGACTTGGCCAAACAAGAAGGGCAAGACGCCCGCTTGCACGACGTGTGCACCACCTGCATCGAAGCGTTCCGCCTGCTGAGCCTGCAACTTAAACCCGTGCTGCCCGCTTTGGCGGCGCAGGTCGAGGCCTTCTTGAACGTCTCGCCCTTCACCTTTGCCCAAGCACAACAACTGCTGGGTGCGGGACATACCATCAACGCCTACCAGCACCTGATGCAGCGCGTCACACCCGAACAACTCGACGCCTTGTTTGAGCCACCAGCGGTGGTCGAAGAAAAAGTCACACCGGGTGGCGAAGAAATCGCCCCCACCATCTCGATCGACGATTTCGCCAAAGTCGATTTGCGCATCGCCCAGATCGTGAACTGCGAACCGGTGGAAGGCTCGGTCAAGCTCTTGCGACTGACGCTGGACGTGGGCGAAGGTCGCATGCGGAATGTCTTTTCAGGCATCGCCAGCATGTACAAGCCGGAAGACTTGGTTGGCAAGCTGACTGTGATGGTGGCCAACCTGGCGCCGCGCAAGATGAAGTTCGGCGTGAGCGAAGGCATGGTGCTGGCCGCCAGCCACGGCGATGATCAGACGGACGCCGGCATTTACGTGCTCCACCCTTGGCCCGGCGCCAAGCCCGGCATGCGCATCCACTGAGACAGACTACAGCTGAGGAGTAGTATCTCCAAGATGTTTCCCGGATTACCGCCTCTGGCGCCCTTTCGCCCCCGCCTCCTGCAAGACCTGCGGGGCTACACCAAACAAAAATTCGCGCTCGATGTGGGCGCAGGTGCCACGGTGGGCATCGTGGCCTTGCCTTTGGCCATGGCATTTGCGATCGCCAGCGGGCTCAAGCCAGAAGCGGGTTTGTGGACCGCCATCATCGCGGGCTTTTTGATCTCGGCCTTGGGCGGCACCTCGGTGCAAATCGGTGGCCCGGCGGGCGCCTTCATCGTCATCGTTTACGGCATCGTCGAACGCTATGGCTTGGCCAACCTGTTGATCTCCACCGTCAGTGCGGGCGTGCTGCTGTTCTTGCTCGGCTGGTTTCGCTTAGGGAATTTGGTCCGCTACGTGCCAGTCAGCGTGGTGATTGGTTTTACCAACGGCATTGCGGTGCTCATTGGCCTGTCACAGCTGCGCGATGTCATGGGTCTGCAGGTCAACAAAATGCCGGCCGACTTCTTCAGCCAAATCGGCACTCTCTCCAGCGCCATCGGCAGCTTCAACCCTTATGCCTTTGGCTTGGCCATGGCATGTGTGCTGGTCTTGTTCATTTGGCCACGCTTGTGGGCGGTGGATTCGCAGTTTCGCCGCCAGCTCGACAACATCCAGAGCGTCAGCGCACTCAAAGCCACCTCACGCTTGCCCGCGCCCGTGATTGCCTTGGTCACCTTGTCTTTGTTGGCTTGGTACTTGAGCTTGCCGGTGGAGACCATCGGCACCCGCTTTGGTGGTATTCCTCAAGGCTTGCCGGTGTTTCAGTGGCCCGCCTTTTCTTGGGAAACCGCCAAGCTCTTGGTGGTCCCCACCTTGACCATTGCCCTGCTGGGGGCGATCGAGTCGCTCCTGTGCGCCCGCGTGGCCGACCAGCTCAGCGACACACCCAAACACGACCCCAACCAAGAACTCATGGCCCAAGGCATCGCCAACACGGTGGTGCCGTTTTTTGGCGGCATGCCGGCCACCGGC
>JBEDCE010000202.1:0-3095 GCA_041176905.1 Pseudomonadota bacterium | reverse complement strand
GCCGTCATGCACGGCTATGCCTTCTTGGCCTCGCGGGCCCAGCGTTGGTTGGCCAGCGCCCGGGCGCGTCGCGCCCAAAACCGCGTGTTCGGTGGCGTCCTCATGGCGATGGGCGCGAGCCTCTTGTTGGTCAAACGGACGGCTTGAGATGACCACACGCCCCAACGTCAACCTGATCGATGCGCAGCGCCGCACCGGACATGCCATGCCTTCGCCTTGTATTTCGGTGTGTGAGATGAACGAGGCCAGCGCCAGTTGCAAAGGTTGTTTTCGCACGCTCGACGAAATCGCCGTCTGGTCGATCTTGGACGACGCCGAAAAACACGCCGTCTGGGTCGCCATTGAGACCCGCCAATCGGGGGTTTGAGGGCCGGGCTGGGCCCAATACCCCCTGCGCCGCCCTTGCAGGCGCAGGCTCCTAGAATGTTGGGCACCGACCCACAAGGCCCACCATGACCGACGTCTCCAAGATCACCCCCGACGAACACGACGGCACCGGCCTCATCCGCATCCGCGGGGCGCGCCAACACAACCTCAAAAACCTCGACCTCGACATCCGCACCGGCGAGCTCACCGTGGTCACGGGCCCCAGTGGTTCGGGCAAGTCCAGCTTGGTGTTCGACACCTTGTTCGCCGAAGGTCAGCGGCGCTACGTGGAAACCTTCAGCGCGTACGCGCGGCAGTTTTTGGACCGCATGGACAAACCCGCGGTCGACCGTGTCGACGGCGTGCCCCCGGCCATTGCCATCGACCAAACCAACCCGGTGCGCAGCTCGCGCTCCACCGTGGGCACCATGACGGAGCTCAACGACCACTTGAAGCTTTTGTTCGCCCGTGGCGCGCACCTGTTTGACCGCCAGACGGCACAGCCGGTTCGCCACGACTCACCCGACTCGATCGCACAAACCCTGCGCGAACGCGTCGCGGCTATGCCGGTGGAGCCGCGTTTGGTCTTGACTTTTGCGGTGGAGTTGCCCGGCTCGGCCAGCGCCGAGGAGGTCACCCAGTGGTTGTCGGCCAGCGGCTTCACACGGGTGCACGGCCAGCGCGTGGAACAACGTTCTGCTGCGGTGGTTGATGAGGCCAAAGCCAAAGCCCAACCCAAGGCGCGCGCCAAGGCCGCGCCCGGGGTCACCGAGGTGCAGGTGCTCGACGTGGTCGCCGACCGTTTCCGTTTGAGCAGCGCCGAGTCGGCGCGGGTGATCGAAGCCATCGAGGTCGCGCTCAAGCGCGGCGGTGGCCACCTGCAGGTGCACGTGGTGCCCGAAGACGGGCCCGAGCTGAGTTGGAAGTTTTCTGCCGGGCTGCATTGCCCCGAGAGCGGCTTGCGTTACAGCGAACCCACGCCATCGATGTTCTCCTTCAACTCGGCGGTGGGGGCTTGTGAGGCCTGCCGCGGCTTTGGTCGGGTCATTGGGGTGGACTACGGCTTGGTCATCCCGAACGACAAACTCACCTTGCGCGGCGGCGCGATCAAGGTCTTGCAAACCCCGGCTTGGCAAGAAAACCAAGACGACCTCATGCGCCACGCCGAAGCCGCGGGCATTCCTCGTGACACGCCTTGGGCCAAATTGACCGACGCGCAGCGAGATTGGGTGATCCACGGCAGCCCGGAGTGGAAGGGCCAGTGGACCAAGCAGTGGTATGGCTTGGCGCGTTTCTTTGAATACCTGGAGAGCAAGGCCTACAAGATGCACATCCGCGTGCTCTTGTCCAAGTACCGCAGCTACACCGAGTGCCCCAGTTGCGGCGGTGCGCGCCTCAAAACCGACAGCCTGTTGTGGCGCTTGGGCAGCAAGGCCCAAGCCGATGCGGTGATGCCCCCCGAGCGGCGTCACCTGCCCAAAGGCGTAGCGTGGTCCAGCGCGCAGCTGCAGGCCTTGCCGGGCTTGAGCTTGCACGACCTCATGCTCATGCCGCTGGACACCTTGCGCCGATTCTTCGCCTCGATCGCGCCCGAGGTGGAGCAGGGCGCGGCCGGCGAGCAGCAGGCGCTGCGTTTGTTGCTCGACGAGATCAACACCCGCTTGCGTTATTTGTGCGACGTGGGCATTGGTTACCTGACACTGGACCGCCAAAGCCGCACGCTCAGCGGCGGCGAGGTGCAACGCATCAACCTGACCACCGCCTTGGGCACGTCCTTGGTCAACACCTTGTTCGTGCTCGACGAGCCCAGCATCGGCCTGCACCCGCGCGACATGGCGCGCATCAACAAAGCCATGCTGCGCCTGCGCGACGCGGGCAACACCTTGGTGGTGGTGGAGCACGACCCGGCGGTCATGTTGGCCGCAGACCGTTTGATCGACATGGGTCCCGGCCCCGGCGAGCGTGGCGGTGAGATCGTGTTCGACGGCACCCCCGCTGCGATCCGCCACGCCGACACCTTGACCGGTGCGTACTTGGGTGGGCGCAAACAGGTGGGCATGGGCTTCAAGCGCATGGTCACCGACAGCACGCCGCGTTTGATCTTGGAAGGCGCTCGCGAGCACAACCTGCGCGACGTCACGGTCGACATCCCGCTGCAGCGCATTGTGGTGGTCACCGGGGTGTCGGGCTCGGGCAAGTCGAGTTTGATCCAGGACATCTTGGCCCCGGCCTTGTTGCGCCACTTCGGCCAGTCCTCCGACACCCCGGGTGCACACGACCGGCTCTTGGGCGCCGACCATTTGGGTGGTGTGGTGTTCGTGGACCAGTCGCCGATCGGCAAGACCGCGCGCTCCAACCCCGTGAGTTACGTCGGCGCGTGGGACGCCATCCGCACCTTGTTCGCCAACACGCCGGTGGCGCGCCAGCGCGGCTACACCGGCAGCAAGTTCAGCTTCAACAGCGGCGACGGGCGTTGCCCCACCTGCGGCGGATCGGGCTTTGAGCACGTGGAAATGCAGTTCTTGAGCGACGTGTATTTGCGTTGCCCCGACTGCAACGGCCAGCGCTACCGCCCCGAGGTCTTGGAGGTGAAGATCGAGCGCGATGGGCGTTCGCTGAACGTGGCCGATGTGCTGGAGCTGACTGTGAGCGAAGCCGCCAGCCTGTTTGCACAAGACCGCGAGGTCATCCGCGTGCTGCAGCCGATCGTGGACGTTGGTCTCGAGTAC
>JBEDCE010000201.1:0-3099 GCA_041176905.1 Pseudomonadota bacterium | reverse complement strand
CAATGGCAGGAATGAGCAGCATGGTGGTGGTCGGTGAAGGTGAAGAAAAAACGGAACTCAAGGGTTCCAGTGGAGGAAATTGCGGAACAAGGCCAGGCCGTGGTCCGCGCTTTTTTCGGGGTGAAACTGGGTGGCAAACCAACGGTCGCGGGCGATCGCACTGGCAAAGCGGGTGCCGTACTCGGTCTCGCCCGCCACGTGTTGTGGGTCTTGGGCTTGGGCGTAGTAGCTGTGCACAAAATAAAAAAAGGCGCCGTCGGGAATGCCTTCCCACAGGGGGTGCGAAGGCCCACGTCCAAGCTGGTGGTAGACGCGGTTCCAACCCATTTGGGGCACTTTGAAGCGGCTGCCATCGGGCTGGCGCAGCGCGGCCACATCGAAGCGTTTGACCTCGCCGGCCATCAGGCCCAAACCATCACAGGGGCCTTCTTCGCTGCGATCGAGCAGCATTTGCATGCCCACACACACCCCCAACATCGGCTTGTTGGCCGCCGCGTGAAGCACCGCGGCTTTTAAACCGCTGGACTGCAGTTCGCGCATGCAGTCGGCCATGTGGCCTTGGCCAGGCAACACGATGCGGTCGGCGTGCATCACCACCGCGGGGTCTTGGGTCAAGCAAACCGTGTGGCCGCTGCGCGCAGCGACGTGTTCCACGGCTTGGGAGACGGAGCGCAGATTGCCGCTGCCGTAATCGACCACGGCCACCAGTTTGCTGTTCATGACAAGCGTGTGCTCAGAGCGAGCCTTTGGTCGAGGGAATGATGTTGCCCATGCGGGGATCGCGCTCCAGCGCCATGCGAACGGCTCGGGCAAAGGCCTTGAACACCGTCTCGGCCTGGTGGTGCGCGTTGTCGCCCTTGAGGTTGTCGATGTGCAAAGTCACGCCCGCGTGGTTGACAAAACCTTGGAAAAACTCATAGGCCAGTTGCGTGTCGAACGCGCCGACCATGCCGCTCTTGAAGGGCACGTCCATGTGCAAACCAGGGCGACCGGAAAAGTCCACGACCACTCGCGATAACGCTTCGTCCAACGGCACGTAGGCATGGCCATACCGGCGGATGCCTTTTTTGTCGCCCACGGCCTTGGCAAACGCTTGGCCCAAGGTGATGCCCACGTCTTCGACGGTGTGGTGGCCGTCGATGTGAAGGTCGCCATCGGCATGGATATTCAGATCGATCAAACCATGGCGTGCGATTTGGTCGAGCATGTGGTCAAAAAAACCAATGCCGGTGTGCAAGTCGGCCGTGCCGTTTCCATCCAAGTTCACGCGGATGCGGATCTTGGTCTCAGCGGTGTTGCGGGTGACATCGGCCACACGGTCGGCGCAAGCCGGGTTGTCGGGGGTCTGGGTGGTCATAAGCAGTGTTGCAAAGCGCTGAGAAGCTGTTGGTTTTCGCTGGGGGTCCCCACCGTCAAACGCAAGCAATTGCGCAGCAATGGGTGCATTTTAGAAACATTCTTGACCAGTATGCCAGCGGCCTTCAATTGCTCAAAAACCCGGGTGGCCGCACCGTCGTCGTGTTCGTCGCGCGCGGGCCAGCGCACCAAGACCATATTGGCCTCGCTTTTGAAGGCGCGCACGCCTTTGAGTTGGACCAATCCAGCCAAGAGCACGCCGCGCTGCTCGCGGATCTCGGCGGCCTGTTCGGCAAAAATAGGGGCATGTTCGAGCGCGAACAGCGCACATTCGGTGTTGAGCACGCTCACGTTGTAGGGCGGGCGCACCTTGTCGATCTCGGCGATCAGGGGCGCAGCACCCACCATGTACCCCAGACGCACACCGGCCAAACCAAATTTGGAGAGGGTGCGCATGAGCAGCATGTGGGCGTTGGCTTCGGGGTGAGCGCGGATCTCGTCGAGCCAGGTGGCGCTGGAAAAAGGCTGGTAGGCCTCGTCCATCACGACCAAGCCCCCAACGTCGGCCACCGCGGCGACCAAGCGGCGCAGCACGGTCGCCGACCACAGGTTGGCGGTGGGGTTGTTGGGGTAAGCCAAATAGGTGATGGCCGGGCGGTGCTGGGCGATGGCCGCTAGCATGGCGGGCTCATTGAGCTCAAAGTCCTCGGTCAAGGGCACGCTGTGGTAGCTCAGGCCTTGGAGTTGCGCGCTCATGGCGTACATCACAAAGCCGGGCTCAGGCGCCAAAACGCTCGCGCCGGGGCGGTCGCAGGCCAAGGCCAACAAAGCGATCAACTCGTCCGAGCCGTTGCCCAGCATCAGCGAACAGCCCGCGGGCAAGTCCACGCTGCGGGCCAAGGCGTTTTTGAGGTCGTTGACACGGGCGCCGGGGTAGCGGTTGACGGCCACCGCGCCCAAACGCGCACCCAAAGCCGCCTGCAATTCGGGCGAGAGCGTGAAGGGGTTTTCCATCGCGTCGAGCTTGACCATGCCGGTGGCGTCCTGCACGGCGTAGGCGTGCATGGACTGCACATCAGGGCGGATGCGCGCCAACGCACGGTTCAACGCGGCACTCATGGCTGGCCCCGCATGGGGGGCACCGGGTTCAAACGCAGCTCGGCGGCGCGGGCGTGGGCTTGCAAGCCTTCGCCATAGGCCAACTCGGCCGCGATGCGGCCCAAGGTCTGTGCGCCCTGCTCGCTCACCTCGATCAAGCTGCTGCGTTTTTGGAAGTCGTACACACCGAGCGGCGAGCTGAAACGCGCCGTGCCACTGGTGGGCAAAACGTGGTTGGGGCCTGCGCAGTAGTCGCCCAGCGATTCGCTGGTGTAGGCGCCCAAAAAGATGGCGCCGGCGTGCACCAACAGCGGCTCCCAACGGTGCGGGTCTTGGCTGGAGACTTCCAAGTGTTCGGGCGCGATGCGGTTGCTGATGGCACAGGCCTCGGCCATGTCGCGGGTCTGGATGAGCACACCGCGGCCCGTGAGGCTCTTGGCGATGATCTCGCGCCGGGGCATCTCGGGCAGCAACCGGTCCATCGCCGCTTGCACCGCGTCGATGTAGGCCGGGTCTGGGCACAACAAAACGCTTTGCGCCAACTCGTCGTGCTCGGCTTGGCTGAACAGGTCCATGGCCACCCAATCCGGCGGTGTGCTGCCGTCGGCCAACACCAAAATCTCGCTGGGCCCCGCGATCATGTCG
>JBEDCE010000200.1:0-3203 GCA_041176905.1 Pseudomonadota bacterium | reverse complement strand
ACCAAGTTCAGCAAAAACGCAGCCAAACGTTCTTCGGCCCGCATGCTGCCGAGCATCATCATGACGCCTTGATCGCGGACGATCTCGCGGCTCATGATTTTGTGCACGTGGTGCTGCAGCGAGGTGAATTCGCGCGAGAGTGCTTCCAATTGCGCAAAGGGCATGATGCACACCTCTGCATCTTCCAGCGCCACCGCATCGCAGGTGTGTTGGTCGGTGACGATGCCGTCCAAACCGATGATCTCGCCGGTCATCTGAAACCCCGTGACTTGGTCACGTCCGTCGGGGGTGGTCACGCGCGTTTTGAAGAACCCCGATCGAACGGCAAACAAGGAGCTGAAACGTTCCCCGGCACTGAACAAGGCTTCGCCGCGTTTGATGCGCTTGCGGTTGGAGACGACGGTGTCGAGTTTTTGCATCTCATCGGCCTTGAGGCCCATGGGCAAACACAACTCCCTGAGGTTGCAACTGGAGCAGGCGACTTTGATGCTGAGCATGTCCATGGCGTTACTTTCAATACCTGTCGAGCATACCCCATGGAGTTTTCGTTGATCTGACAAAACCTGGGGTGTGACAGCGGCCGTGGATGGATCACCATTTTTTGATTTAGGTCAAGCGTTGAAATGCGGGGCTCGCTACAGTCAATGGTCCATGAGGAGGTATTCTTTGAGTCACGCCATTCCCGACGATTTGCTCCAGCGCTACGACGTTCCGGGGCCCCGCTACACCTCTTACCCAACCGCCGATCGGTTCGTTGAAGCTTTTGGCGAGCTTGACTACATCCAAGCCTTGGTGCGGCGGCGCTCAGCAGGCTCGGCGACGCCCTTGTCCTTGTATGTGCACATTCCGTTTTGCGAATCGGTGTGTTATTACTGCGCTTGCAACAAAGTCATCACCAAGCACCACGAACGTGGGGCCGAGTATTTGCGCTATTTGGAGAGGGAGGTGGCCTTGCAAGTCGGGTACGTTGGCACAGGTCAATCCGTCTCGCAACTGCATTTGGGTGGCGGCACGCCTACGTTCTTGAGCGACGACGAATTGCGACAGCTCCTGGCCATGTTGCGCCGACATTTCAAATGGGTGCCGGGCGGCGAGTACTCGGTGGAAGTGGATCCTCGGACGGTCTCGCCCGAGCGTTTGCAAGCCCTGTTTGACATGGGCTTCAATCGCTTGAGTTTTGGCGTTCAAGATTTCGACCCGATGGTGCAAAAAGCCGTGCACCGGGTACAACCCGCCGAGCAGGTGTTTGAGTTGGTCGCCGCGGCCCGTCGCATCGGTTTTGAGTCCCTCAACGTGGACCTGATTTACGGCTTGCCGCTGCAGACCACCGAGTCGTTTGCACGCACCTTGGCACAGGTCAGCGAGTTGCGCCCAGACCGCATTGCTTTGTACGGTTATGCCCACCTGCCCGAACGCTTCAAACCCCAGCGCCGCATCCATACCGCCGAGTTGCCATCGGGCGCACAAAAACTCGCCATGCTGTCAATGTCCTTGGACGCCATGAGCGAGGCGGGCTATGTTTATGTGGGCATGGACCATTTCGCTTTGCCCAACGATGCCTTGGCCGTGGCCAAGCGCCAAGGGCGTTTGCACCGAAATTTCCAAGGCTACAGCACCCAACCCGATTGCGACTTGATCGCGCTGGGTGTCTCGGCCATTGGCCGCATTGGCGCGACTTACAGCCAAAACGCCAAGACCTTGGAGGCGTATTACGACGCACTTGACCAGGGCCGTTTGCCCATCGTGCGCGGTTTGGCATTGAGCCGAGACGACATCCTGCGTCGCTCGGTGATCAT
Organism: Pseudomonadota bacterium; assembly: GCA_041176905.1. Classification (GTDB taxonomy): domain Bacteria; phylum Pseudomonadota; class Gammaproteobacteria; order Burkholderiales; family Burkholderiaceae_C; genus Hydrogenophaga. The sequence goes on along the minus strand of JBEDCE010000200.1, from coordinate 1,407 downwards.
GGCTTTGATGTGCCAAGGTGAGTTGTTGTTCGAGTCTATCGAGTTGGGCCATTTCATTGAGTTTGAACGTTACTTCGCGCGTGAGCTTGCGGTCTTGCGTGACTTTGAGCAAGAGGGCTTGGTTCGCATCAGCCAGACGGGGGTTGAAGTCACCGAGTCCGGTTGGTATTTAGTCCGTGCCATTGCCATGGTCTTTGACAAGAACCTGCAGACCGATCGCGACCGGGCCCGTTTTTCCAAAATCATTTGAGCAACGCTGACGCGACCATCCGTTAGCATTGCGCCATGCAAACTTCGATGGCCTTGACGGCCTTGTTCATGGGCCTCGCGGGTGGCCCTCATTGCGTGGCCATGTGCGGCGCCGCTTGTGCGGGCATTGGACGCGCAGCCGGAGCGCGCAGCACACAAGCCCTGTGGACTTTTCAGTTCAGCCGTTTGCTGGGTTACGCGGCTTTTGGTGCTTTCGCGGCGGGTTCGGTCCAAGGCCTGGCCTGGCTGGGCACCAACACCGCGCTGGTCCGTCCCTTGTGGACCATGTTCCATGTGGCGGCCTTTGCCATGGGCTTGGCTTTGTTGTGGCGCGCCCGACAACCCGCGTGGATGGAGGATTGGGCCCAACGGGTCTGGCGCCGCGCCAAGCCGATCTTGACGCGTTTGGGCACCAAGGCCCCAGTAGTCTTGGGCGCGGCTTGGGCGCTCATGCCCTGTGGTTTGTTGTACTCGGCTTTGTTGGTGGCATCGCTGTCGGCCAGTGCTTGGGACGGCGCGCTCATCATGGCCTTGTTTTCGGTGGGGACCTCGGTGTCTTTGACTTTGGGACCTTGGTTGCTGTTGCGCCTTCATGGTGCCCGATCGGGCGCATGGGGCATCCGATTGGCGGGTGTGGCCTTGGCCGCCACCTCGGGCTGGGCCTTGTGGATGGGCATGACCAACCCCACGGGTTTGTGGTGTTGAATGCCTTCAGCGTGAACGGGGCCAAGTCACGGCGATCAAACCGCTCAGGGACAAGGCAAACCCCGCGACTTGCCACGCGTTGATGGTCTCGCCCATGACCAGCACACCCACGGCAGCCGCGCTGATGGGCAACACCGCGGTGAACACACCGGCGCGGTTGGCGGGCACGTGTTGCAGTCCGGTCATCCACAACCACACCGTCCAGACACTCGCGGCCAATCCGTAAAACACCAAGAGCGTCCACTGGCTCAGGGCGACCTGCCCGAAATCAAAGCTGCTCGACGCCCACCAGCCCAGTGGCGTGACCAAGACCAGGCCCCAGACATTGATGATGGCCGCGATGCGCTTGGGCGAGAGGTGACCACTCAGGCGTTTGCCAATCACCACGTAGGCCGCCTCGCACACCACCGCGGCAAAGACCAGCGCATTGCCCAACCATGCGGTGGGTTGATG
>JBEDCE010000199.1:0-3296 GCA_041176905.1 Pseudomonadota bacterium | reverse complement strand
GCAAGTTCTGCCGAGAACACGGCGTGAACGCCACCGATGCTGAATTGATCGAATTCTTGGTCAGCGAGCACCTGACCATGAGCCACATCGCGCAAAAGCAAGACATCAGCGACCCCGATGTCATCCGCGTCTTTGCCAAGCGCGTGGGCAACGAGCACCACCTCACGGCCTTGTATTTGCTCACTGTGGCCGACATCCGTGGCACCAGCCCCAAGGTGTGGAACGCTTGGAAAGGCAAGTTGCTGGAAGACCTGTACCGCACCACGCTGCACACCCTGGGCGGCCACGCACCCGACCCGGACACCGTGGTGCAAACCCGCAAGCGCGAAGCGTTGAGCCTGATGGCCCTGCACGCCCAACCCTTTGAAGCACACAAGCCCTTGTGGGACACCCTCGACGTGAGCTACTTCATGCGTCACGACGCCAACGACATCGATTGGCACACACGCCAACTCTCGCGCCTCTTGTCCCTGGCCAAACAAGACAGCAAGCCCTTGGGTGTGACGGTGCGAGCGCGCATCTCATTGGCTGGCGAAGGCATGCAGGTCATGGTCTATGCGCCCGACCAAGCCGATTTGTTCGCGCGCATCTGCGGCTATTTCGATCAAACCGGCTACAGCATCTTGGACGCCAAGGTGCACACCGCCTTGAACGGTTACGCCATCGACACCTTTCAAGTCATTGCCACCCACCAAGACGGGCACTACCGAGACTGGCTCAACATGGTGGAGTCGGGGCTGACCCAAGCCATCGCCCACCCGCAAGCCTTGCCCACGCCCAGCAAAGGCCGCGTCTCGCGCCGAGTCAAGAGCTTCCCCATTGCGCCACGCGTGTCACTGCAGCCCGACGAAGGCGCCCAAAAATGGCTGCTCAGCATCTCGGCCAGCGATCAAGTGGGCCTGCTCTACCGCGTGGCCAAGGTGCTGGCACATCACCACGTGAGCGTGCAACTGGCCAAGGTGTCCACGCTGGGGGAACGGGTGGAAGACAACTTTTTGATCTCAGGCGCGGCCTTGCAACACAACAAAACCCAGCTCGACATCGAGACCGAGCTGTTGCAAGCGCTCACGCCTTGAGCAATGCCGTACTGGCTCTCTGCGGCCTTTTGGTATTGGGGCGCGACTGACGCACCAAACGAATTTCCAGCTTGCAACCCAAAGCGTCAGCGTACTTGGTGAGTGTGGCCAAGGATGGCGAATGTTTACCTCGACCAGATTCCATGCGTGCCACCGCCGATTGGGTTGTGCCAATTTTCTCAGCCACCTCGGCTTGCGTCAGGCCTTCGGCTGCTCGCGCCTTCAAAAACTCGTCGAGTAAGGAGAACTCTTGGCTTTGCTTTTCGAACTCAGCCATGACCTCTGGATTCGCCAATGCTTTGGCTCGCAATTGTTTGTGTGTCAGCATCATTTCCACTCCTTCGCCGATAGAACAGCCGGCAAGGTCATCACCTCAGCCTGCAGCTTGACATCGTGGTACTTGATCTCCCAAACCATGCTCAAAATATAGCATGTTTGAGATATTTTAAGTGGGCTTTTGATTCAACAGCGCCAGCATCCCAGCCTCGTCGATCACCGACACGCCCAGCTCGCGGGCTTTCTCCAGCTTGCTGCCGGCGTCTTCGCCCGCCACCACGTAGTCGGTTTTTTTGCTCACCGAGCCCACCACTTTGGCGCCAGCGGCTTCTAGCAGGTCTTTGGCTTCGTCGCGTTTGAGCGTGGGGAAGGTGCCGGTGAGCACCAAGGTTTTGCCTGCCAAGATTTGGGGAGCTCGGGCGGCGGGCTCGCCCTCTTCCCAGCGCACGCCACAGGCGCGCAGCTGCTCAACCACCTCGCGGTTGTGGGCTTGCTCAAAAAAGGTGCGGATGCTTTGTGCCACGATGGGGCCAACATCGGCCACTTGCAAAAGATCCTCTTCGCTCGCCGCCATGATGGCGTCGAGCGTGCCGAAGTGCCGCGCCAGCTCTTTGGCCGTGGCCTCCCCCACGTGGCGAATGCCCAAGCCAAACACAAAGCGCGGCAAGGTGGTTTGTTTGGAGGCTTCGAGCGCCGTCAAGAGGTTTTGCGCCGACTTCTCGGCCATGCGATCCATGGCGGCCAAAGCGGTGAAGCCCAGGCGGTAGAGGTCGGGCAAGGCCTTGACCGCTCCGCTGTCCACCAACTGTTCGACCAGTTTGTCGCCCAAGCCCTCGACCTCCACGGCGCGGCGCTGGGCAAAGTGAAGGATGGCTTGTTTGCGCTGAGCGCCACAAAACAGACCGCCGCTGCAGCGGTGATCGGCCTCGCCCTCTTCGCGCACCGCCACACTGCCGCACACCGGGCAGTGGCTGAGCATGGTGAAGACCTCGCTGTTCGGTTGGCGCTGTTCCAGCACCACGGAAACGACCTCAGGGATGACGTCGCCAGCGCGGCGCACGATCACGGTATCGCCCACGCGCACATCTTTGCGGCGCGCTTCCATCTCGTTGTGCAGCGTGGCGTTGGTGACGGTCACGCCGCCCACAAACACCGGCGTGAGTTTGGCCACGGGCGTGAGTTTGCCGGTGCGACCGACTTGCACGTCAATCGCCTGCACCGTGGTGCGTGCTTCTTGGGCGGGGTATTTGTGCGCCACGGCCCAGCGCGGCTCGCGGCTGACAAAGCCCAAGGTGCGCTGCAACACCAAATCGTTGACCTTGTAGACCACGCCGTCGATGTCGTAGGGCAGCTCCTCACGCGCCCCACCGATGCGCTGGTGAAAGGCCACCAAACCGGCCGCGCCTTGGGCCAAGGCGGTTTGTTCGGCCACTGGGAAGCCCCAGGCCTTCAGGCGCATCAGCACCTCCATGTGCTGCGTGGGGGCGTCACTGCCCCATTGCACCTCGCCCAGCCCATACGCAAAAAAGCTCAAGGGGCGCTGCGCGGCAATGCCAGAATCGAGTTGGCGCACCGCACCGGCCGCCGCGTTGCGTGGGTTGACAAAGGTTTTGTCCCCGGCAGTGGCTTGGCGTGCGTTGAGCGCATCGAAGTCCGCGCGGGCCATGTAAACCTCGCCGCGCACCTCCAAGACCGAGGGCACATTGGCACCCAACAAACGCAAAGGGATTTGCCCGATGGTGCGCACATTGGCGGTGACGTCTTCGCCGCTTTGGCCGTCGCCGCGGGTGGCCGCTTGCACCAAGACGCCCGCTTCGTAGCGCAAGCTCATGGCCAAACCATCGAACTTGAGCTCGGTGACGTAGCACACGGGCGGCGCGTCGGGCTCCAAGCCCAGCTCTTTGCGGATGCGCGCATCAAAGGCTTCGGCACCGCTGGCCTGCA
>JBEDCE010000198.1:0-3333 GCA_041176905.1 Pseudomonadota bacterium | reverse complement strand
CGTAGCCAAAATAGGGAATCACCGCCGAAATGCGCGAGGCCGACGCGCGCTTGAGGGCGTCGACCATGATGATGAGTTCCATCAGGTTCTCATTGGTGGGCACGCAGGTTGACTGAATCACAAACACCTCGCGCGTGCGAACGTTTTGCGTGATTTCAACCGAGACTTCGCCATCGGAGAAGCGGCCTACGTTGGCCGAGCCCAATTGGGTGCCCAAGTGTTGAGCGATTTCAGCGGCAAGCACCGGGTTGGCGTTGCCCGTGAAGATCATGAAATCTGGGGGTTGTGCTTGCATGTTGATTTCACTGAAATGGTTTGGCAGGGGAGGAAGGACTCGAACCCTCGCATGCCGGAATCAAAATCCGGTGCCTTTACCAACTTGGCGACTCCCCTACGCAGGTGGCGTGTCGTTGAACACACCACCGAAACTGTCGCAGACCTCATCGAGTGATCAACTGCGCCGCATATTCTAATCGCGGCACCAGCCAAACAAGGGATGAACATCCAGATTGCTGCAGATTTTCATGACCCAAGCGCTTGGGGCGCTGAGGACTTGCTGACCCTGCGGCAAGTGTGCAAACACCGCGGTGCCCGAACCGGTCATTCGACCGGACAAACCTTGACTGGCGAGCCAATCAATGCCGTGTTGCACATCGGGACACAAAGCTGAGGCCACAGGCTGTAAGTCGTTGTGGGCCTTGTCCAAAATGCTTTGGATGTCGCACACCACCACCGAGCCGGTTGTTTCAGCCGCGTTGTCAGCAGCAAAGCCTTGGATTGTAGCAGTTTTTGTGTCCCGTTTGAGCAGCGGCGAGCCGAAAATGGCTTGGGTGGATGCCCCCGTGGGCGGCTTGAGCACGACGAATTCGGCCTTGGGCAGTCCAATGGGGGTCAGCTTCTCGCCGACACCCTCGACCCAAGCGTTGCGTCCACCAATGAAAAACGGCACGTCTGCGCCCAGACTCAGGCCAATCTCGGCGAGTTGGTGTCGCGGCAGGTCCAGTCCCCACAGGCGGTTGAGGGCCAACAAACAGCTCGCCGCGTCGGACGATCCCCCGCCCAAGCCGGCCTCGGCCGGCAGGCGTTTGATCAGTCGGATGTCCACGCCATAAATGCAGCCGGTGGCCTCCTTCAGGGCTTGCGCGGCGCGCACGCACAGGTCGCGTTCTGGCAGGGCGCCTGGCGTCTCGTCGTGGCGCACGATCTGGTCGTCCGTGCGCAGGTCAAAGTGCAGGGTGTCGGCCCAGTCGATGAACATGAACACGGACTGCAGCAGGTGGTAACCGTCCGCGCGTCGTCCGGTCACGTGCAAAAACAGGTTCAGCTTGGCAGGGGCCGGTACGTTGTGCAGGTGGCTCAACGGTTCTGTGTTGCTTGTGATCATGGTTCAAACACCACGCGCAGTTCGGCGCGCGGCAAGGGAGATTGGCGCTGCGCGTGGATGCGCCCATCGCGGTGACGCGACAGGTCCACTTGCCAACCTTCGGTGGTGGTGGCTTGACCTTGGAGCCACTGAAAGAGATCGGCCACAGGCAACTCGGTGCCCGTGAGTTCGCGCGTGAGTTCACCCAGCGTGGGGCGGTTTTCCCATTCGCTGCCGCGTTGCCACTGGGCGCCCTGAGGGCTCCAGCGCACCTGCGCCACCACGGTGCCCAGAGGGGAGAACAAGGTCAGGCGGCCCGCCTCGGCGCTGCCTTCCAGCTCAAAACTGGCGGATGCGCTTTGCGTGGGCGTCTCAAACACGGTCACCGCCAAGCGACCCGACCAGACACGGGCGCTGGGCCGCACCGTGCTGGCGCAGCCCCCCAACAGCAGCATGGACCACCAGCCAGCGGCGCTCAGGACACGCAGGCAGGGGCGACGCTGCATCATGGTTGGGCGTTGAAGCGTTGCAGGGTTTTGCGCAGGGTGTTGTTGTCGGCGTTGAGGGCCCAGCCCTTGCGCCATATGGCCAAAGCGCCGTCGCGGTCACCCTTGACCCACAACACCTCACCCCAGTGCGCTGCGATTTCGGCATCGGCTTTGAGCTCAAACGCGCGCTGCAGGTGGGCCAAGGCCTGTGGGAGGTTGCCCAAGCGAAATTCCACCCAGCCCAAACTGTCCAAGATGTAACCGTCCTGAGGCGCCAAGGCCACGGCTTGTTCAATCAAGGCTTTGGCTTCAGGCAAACGCACGTTGCGATCGGCCCAAGAGTAGCCCAATGCGTTGTAGGCGTGTTGGTAGTTGGGGTGGCTTTGGATGATGCCTTTTAATAAACGCTCCATGTCGTCCCAGCGTTCGAGCTTCTCGGCCATGCTGGCCTGTTCGTACACGAGGTCGGGATCTTGTGGGAAGCGCGTCGCGGCTTGAGCGTAAACCTCGTAGGCAGCGGCATGGTCTTGGGCGTCGCGCAGCAACTGCGCTTCGGCCATCAGCTTCAGCCGGACGTCTCCCGTGCGGCGCTCTGGCGCTTGGCGCAGCGTGTCGCGAGCCTCCTTCATGCGCCCTTGTTGGCGCAACACCGAGGCCCGACGGATGTGGGCCGACAACACATCGTGCGAGGGAGGGATTTGATCCAACCAAGCCGTGGCACCGGCCATGTCGGCGCGTTTCTCGGCCAGACTGGCCAGTTGCACCAAAGCTTGGGTGCGCGCGTCGGAGGGGCCACTGGAGGCACTCAAGTCCAAGTAGCGACGCAACGCGGCATCGGCCGCCACGACCTCGTTGGTTTGGACGAGCAAGGTGCCCATGAGCAGCCAAGACTCGTGCACTTGGGGCCAGCGTTGTTGCAGGTATTCCAGCTGCGCGCGCGCATCGGCCCAGCGCTCCAAATTCAACAACACCCGTGCATAAGCCAAGGCCACGGTGTGGATTTGTTGGGGTTTGCTGGCGGTGGCAGCTGCGTGGCTTTTGATGATCGGCTCAGCCGTGTCTTGACCCAGTTCCAACAAACCCAGCGCCAACATGGCTGGCCAGTCGGCCGCGGGGTCCAATCGGTGGGCTTCTTGGGTGGCTTGCAGCGCACCCGTCAAGTCGCTCGCAGCCAAAGCCATGCGTCCCAAGCTGGTTTGAAAGGCCACCGCGGCAGCCGGGCTCCACGTCACGCCCGAGAAGGCGCCACGCACGGTGCGCACAGCCTCGGCTTTGTCTTTCACGTTGGCGTAGGTGTTGGGAATGCCGTTGATGGCGGTGATCTGTTCTTCGCCTTTGATCCCCATCACCAAGGCTTTGATCAACGGCCCAGTTTCAGCCAAGCGGTTGAGCGCCAACAGTATTTGCAGCTCAAAGCGCTGGGCTTCATCGGATGTGGGGAAATCGGTGCGCCAAGCACGCACGGCCGCCAGTGCCGAGCCG
>JBEDCE010000197.1:0-3471 GCA_041176905.1 Pseudomonadota bacterium | reverse complement strand
GACATGCAAATCATCCTGCTCGACAAAGTTGTCAACCTCGGCGCCCTGGGCGATGTGGTCAAAGTCAAAGACGGTTACGCCCGTAACTTCTTGATCCCTTCTGGCCGCGCCCGTCGCGCCACACAAACGGCCATCGCCGAATTCGAAGCACGCCGTGCCGAACTCGAAAAAGCCGCTGCTGCCAAATTGGCCGAAGCCCAAGCCCTGGGCGAAAAAGTCGGTGGCACTGTCCTCAAGCTGACCCAAAAGGCCGGCGTGGATGGCCGCTTGTTCGGTTCTGTGACCAACCACGACATCGCCGATGGCTTGAACAAGCTCGGCTTTACGGTAGCCAAGTCGCAAATCCGCATGCCTCACGGTCCTTTGAAGCTGGTGGGTGAATACACCGTCAGCGTGTCGCTGCACACCGACGTGTCGGTGGAAGTCGCCATTCATGTGATCGGCGAAACCGCCTGATACAGACCTTCGTGGTCTGAGAACAGCCGCAGGCCCTTCGCGGGGTGCTGCGGCTTTTTTGTGGGCGTGTTGTGAAGTTATCCCCTTGAATTTCCCTCAATTTCCCCCGCTTTTACAAGACTTGTCCACAGCTTTGTCCCATGACGTGCATACCCGCTGCGCGTAACATGGAGGACTCACAGGATTGCCATGTCTGCCATTTTTAACAACCCCTTTTCCCCGTTCGACCCCCTGATGGGCGACGGCGATGTCCCGATGGACCGCCAGATCGCGCAGCTGCGTGTGCCGCCGCATTCCTTGGAGGCTGAGTCCAGCGTGTTGGGTGGTTTGTTGTTGGACAACGGGGCTTGGGATCGCGTATCCGACCTGATTCAAGAAGCCGATTTCTACCGCTACGAGCACCGGTTGGCTTATGGGGCCATGGATAAGCTCATCAATGCCAACAAACCCGCCGACGTCATCACGGTATACGAACACCTGCAAAGCCAAGGCAAGGCCACCGACGCCGGCGGTTTGGCTTATTTGAATGCCTTGGCGCAGTATGTGCCCAGCGCGGCCAACATCCGTCGCTACGCCGAGATCGTTCGCGAGCGCGCTATTTTGCGCAAGCTCGTCACCGCCAGCGACGAAATCGCCACCGCCGCATTCAACACGCAAGGCCGATCAGTCGACAAAATTTTGGACGAAGCCGAACAGAAAATCTTCCACATTGGCGAAGAAGGCTCGCGCATGCAGGAGGGCTTCCAAGGCATGGACAAGTTGGTGGTGGAGTTGCTCGACCGGGTCGAAGAAATGGCCGCCAACCCCAACGACATCACCGGTGTGCCCACCGGCTTTGTGGACTTGGACCGCATGACCGCAGGCTTGCAGGCCGGTGATTTGGTGGTCTTGGCCGCGCGCCCCTCCATGGGCAAGACCGCGTTTGCCATCAACATCGCCGAGCACGTGGCCTTGAACGAGGGCTTGCCAGTGGCGGTGTTCTCCATGGAAATGGGTGCTTCGCAATTGGCGGTTCGTATCGTGGGCTCGATCGGGCGCATCAACCAAAGCCACTTGCGCAACGGCAAACTCACCGACGACGAATGGCCCCGACTGAGCGAAGCCATCGAGAAGCTGCGCAACGTGTCGCTGCACATCGACGAGACACCTGGTCTGACGGCCAGCGTGTTGCGCGCCAACGCTCGGCGCTTGGCCCGCAAGTGCGGCAAGCTGGGGTTGATCGTGGTGGACTATTTGCAGCTCATGAGCGGCAACGGCTCCGACGGTGACAACCGTGCCTCCGAACTCGGCGAAATCTCTCGCGGTTTGAAGATGCTGGCCAAGGAGTTGCAATGCCCCATCATCGCTTTGTCGCAGCTCAACCGAAGCGTGGAGACCCGCACCGACAAACGCCCCATGATGAGCGATTTGCGCGAATCTGGCGCCATCGAGCAAGACGCGGACATCATCATGTTCATTTACCGCGACGAGTACTACACGCGCGACGCGTGCAAAGAACCCGGCGTGGCCGAGATCATCATCGGTAAGCAGCGAAACGGCCCCACTGGCGTGGTCAAGCTGGCCTTCTTGAACCAGTTGACCCGTTTCGAAAGTTTGGCTGGCGGCGGCGATTTCTGATCGACGCCGGCCAGAGCCGGTGGAGGCTTTTAGAGCACGTCGCTGGCGAAGTCGGCCAAGCGCGAACGCTCGCCACGCGCCAAGGTGATGTGACCGCCGTGCGGCCAGCCCTTGAAGCGGTCGACCGCAAACGTCAAGCCCGATGAGCCTTCGGTCAGGTAGGGTGTGTCGATTTGGGCCAAGTTGCCCATGCAAATGATCTTGGTGCCGGGGCCGGCGCGGGTGATGAGGGTCTTCATCTGCTTGGGCGTCAAGTTTTGCGCCTCGTCGATGATGACGTACTTGTTCATGAAGGTGCGACCGCGCATGAAGTTCATGCTCTTGATCTTGATGCGGCTCTTGATGAGCTCGTTGGTGGCCGCGCGGCCCCACTCGCCGGCGTTGCCGCCGTCGCCTTTGGCCAAAAACTCCAAGTTGTCGTCCAAGGCACCCATCCAAGGGCCCATTTTTTCTTCTTCGGTGCCGGGCAAAAAGCCGATGTCTTCGCCCACGCTCACAGTGGCGCGGGTCATGATGATCTCGGTGTAGCGCCTGTCGTCGAGCACCTGCGTCAAGCCCGCGGCCAAGGCCATGAGGGTTTTGCCCGTGCCCGCCGTGCCAGTGAGGGTGACGAAGTCGATCTCGGGGTCCATCAGGAGGTTCATCGCGAAGTTCTGCTCGCGGTTGCGGCTGGTCACGCCCCAGACCGCGTTCTTGAGGTGCGCGTGGTCTTTGAGGGTGCGCAAGACCGCGGTCTTGCCTTGTATTTCTGTGACCCGCGCGTAGAGTGAGGGCTCACCGGGGGCTTCGAAATACACAAATTGGTTGATGTGGAATTGCGCCACCGAGGGGCCGCTGACGCGGTAGTAGGTGTGGCTGGCGTTTTGCCAACTCTCGATGGTTTTGCTTTGGCGCGTCCAGAAGTCGCTGGGCAAGGCCAAAGCGCCCGAATAAAGCAACTCGCCATCGTCCAGCGTTTTGTCGTTTTCGTAGTCTTCGGCGGCCAAGCCCAGTGCGCGGGCTTTGACGCGCATGTTGATGTCTTTGGACACCAAGATAACTTCACGTTGCGGGAATTTCTCTCGAAGGGCTTGAACCACCCCCAAAATTTGGTTGTCGGCCTTGCCCTGTGGCAGGCTGCTGGGCAGCTGGTTGTTCAGCGGCTCGGTTTGGAAGAACATCACGCCGCGCGCGGCGGTGTGGCCTGTGCTGGCCAAGGGGATGCCTTGAACCAGGTCCCCGCCTTGTTGGGCGACCAAGGCATCCAAGGTCCTGCTGGTTTGTCGGCCATTGCGGGCTACCTCGGTCATGCCTTTTTTGTGACCGTCCAGCTCTTCGAGCACGATCATGGGCAAAAAGATGTCGTGCTCTTCAAACCGGAACAGGCTCATCGGGTCGTGCAACAACACGTTGGTGTCG
>JBEDCE010000196.1:0-3501 GCA_041176905.1 Pseudomonadota bacterium | reverse complement strand
TGGCCTTTTGTTACCGCAATTGGCGCGTGGCCAGCACCATCATCGGTATGACTTCAGTGGCCCAGCTCGATGAGTGCATCGACGCCTGGGACGTCATCCTCAGCCCCGAGTTGCTTGAGGCCATCGACGCCATCCGCTGGACACACCGCGACCCTGCTCAGTGATGGCCAAGGGCAAACACGTCAGTGAAACCCCAGCCACCGCTTGGCTCAAGGCGCATGGCGTGGCTTACACCGAGCACCCCTACGAATACCTCGAGCACGGCGGGGCCCAACACAGCGCCAAGGTCTTGGGCATGGACCCGTTCACTGTCGTCAAGACACTCATCATGCAAGACGATTCGGCCCAGCCCTTGGTGGTGCTCATGCACGGCAACCGCACCGTCTCGACCAAAAACTTGGCGCGGCAAGTGGGCCTGAAATCGGTCCAGCCGTGTCAGCCCGACGTGGCACAACGCCACAGCGGTTACTTGGTCGGAGGCACCTCGCCCTTTGGTCTTAAACGCGAGATGCCGATTTGGGTCGAGTCCAGCATCGTGGACTTGCCGCGCATCTGCATCAACGGCGGGCGTCGAGGGTTTTTGGTCGGCATCGACCCGGCCGTGCTGCTCGATCCGCTGGGGGCTCGGCCGGTGCAGTGCGCGCTGGCAGAATAGAGCGCTGACCCACCCCGGCCTTGGGGTGTTTCATCTGAAGAGAAGAACAACATGATGGAAAACAGTTTGCCCTATTTGGTGACGCTGGCGGCCTACCTCATCGGCTCCTTGTCGTTTGCCGTGGTGATCAGCCGCCTCATGGGCCTGAACGATCCGCGCACCTACGGCAGCAAAAACCCCGGTGCCACCAACGTGCTGCGTTCGGGCAACAAGATCGCCGCCGTGCTGACCCTGCTGCTCGACGCCCTCAAAGGCTGGTTGCCGGTCTACCTGGTGAAGGTCCATGGCGCGGACTGGGGCTTGGGTGAGAGCACCTTGGCGTGGGTGTTTTTGGCGGCTTTCTTGGGCCACCTGTTCCCCGTGTTTTTCCGCTTCAAGGGCGGCAAAGGCGTGGCCACGGCCGCCGGCGTGTTGATCGCGCTTGAACCCACCTTGGCCTTGGCGATCTTGGCCTCGTGGCTGATCGTGGTGTATTTCAGCCGCATGGTGTCTTTGGCCTCGATCGTGGCGGCCTTGTTCGCGCCGGTCTACTACCTCTTCGGTGACGGCGTGGCCTGGAGTGCCCCGGGCGCACAGGTTTTGGCCGTCGCCGTGATGGGTCTCTTGCTCATTTGGCGTCACGCCGAGAACATCGGGCGCATCGTCGCCGGTTCTGAGAGCCGCTTGGGAGCCAAAAAGCCATGAACAACGACATTCACCGAATCGGCATGGCCCAGCGATACAGCGAGGCCGCCGTGTTCAACGGGGTGGTGTATTTGGCGGGCATGGTGCCCGAGCGCGGCGACACCACCATCGAAGGCCAGACCGAGGACGTGTTGGCCCAAGTGCAGCAGCGCTTGATGGAGGCGGGCAGCGACAAGTCGCGCATCTTGCGTACCCAAATTTACTTGGCCGACATCCAAGACATCTCAGCCATGAACACGGTGTGGGACGCATGGGTCGTGCCCGGCTCCGCACCCCCGCGCGCCACCGTTCAAGCCGCTTTGGCCCGACCCGAGTGGAAGATCGAAATCGTCGTCACCGCGGCCGTGGGGCGCTGAACGCGCTCAGTCGCGGAAGTTGTTGAAGGACAAGGGCAAGTCCTTCATCTCGGTTTTGATGACCTGCATGGCCGCTTGCAAATCGTCGCGCTTGGCGCCGTTCACACGCACGGCGTCGCCCTGAATCGCGCCCTGCACCTTGAGTTTGCTGGCCTTGATGGCTTGTTGGATTTTTTTGCCGTCTTCGGTGCTGACGCCATTGCGCACCTTGATGACCTGTTTGACTTTGTCGCCCCCCATTTTTTCCACCTTGCCGATGTCCAAGAAGCGCACGTCCACGTTGCGCTTGGCCAGTTTGTTGCGCAGCACGTCTTCGATTTGGGTGAGCTGAAAGTCGGCATCGCCGTGCATCGTGATCTCTTTGTCCTTGAGCTCGATGGCCGCGCTCGTGCCTTTGAAGTCAAAGCGAGTGCCGATTTCGCGGGCGACTTGGTCGACCGCGTTTTTCACTTCGACAAAGTCGGCTTCCAGAACGGTGTCAAAAGAGGGCATGGGGAAAAATCCTTCACGGTGAATGAGACAATGGGGAGATGTTAGTCGAGAATTTTGCGCCCCTGCAGCGCCTCAACACCTTCGGCATCCAAGCGCGTGCCCACCGCTTGCTGCGCGTGCGCAGCGCCAGCGACGTGGTGCAGTGGATCGGTAGCCCCGAGCGTGGAGAGGACGAGCCCATTGTGCTGGGCGGCGGCAGCAACATCGTCATCACGGGTGACCTCAAACCCTGGGTGCTCAAGGTGGACCTCATGGGCCGCCAATTGGTCGAAGAAACCGATGCGGGCTGGCTGGTGCAAGGCGCCGCGGGTGAAGACTGGCACGCCTTCGTGGCCTGGACGCTCGATCAAGGCTGGCCGGGCTTGGAAAACATGGCCCTGATCCCCGGTACGGTTGGCGCCTCACCGGTGCAAAACATCGGTGCTTACGGCGTGGAGTTGCAAGACCGTTTCCACAGCTTGGACGCGATCGACCTGCAAACCGGCCAGAGCTTCACACTCAACGCCGCGCAGTGCGGGTTTTCTTACCGCGACTCGGTGTTCAAACACCGATCATCCGGGCCCAATGGCTTGGGTTTGGCCGGCCGGGCGCTGATCACGCAGGTTCGCTTTTGGCTGCCCAAGCGCTGGGTGCCCGAGTTGGGCTACCTCGATTTGCAACGCAAGATCGAAGAGACCGGTGTGAGCGCACCCAATGCGCGACAAATTTTCAACTGGGTCTGCGAGATCCGCCGCGCCAAACTGCCGGACCCGGCGGTGATCGGCAACGCGGGCAGTTTCTTCAAAAACCCAACGGTGAGCCCAGAGCAGTGCGAAGACATCATCGCGCGCGAGCCCAAGGTGGTGCACTACGTCTTGGCTGATGGCCGCATCAAACTGGCCGCGGGCTGGCTGATCGACGCTTGCGGTTGGAAGGGCAAGACCGTTGGCAACGCGGGCGTTTACGAGAAGCAAGCCTTGGTGCTGGTCAACCGCGGCACGGCCGAGCACCCCTGCACGGGTGGCGAAGTGATGACATTGGCCAAAGCCATCCAAACCAGTGTGTACGAGCGCTTCGGCATCCGCCTCGAGCCGGAACCTGTCGTTCTCTGAATCGTCATCGCGAGCCTTTACCTGTCATCGCGAGCGCCTTACCCCGTCATCGCGAGCGCAGCGAAGCGATCCACTGCACCTTCCAGCGCCCGGGTGCTCGCTGCGCCGCTCATGTCCCCCGGCGCCCTGCGGGCGCCTCCTCCTTGACTTCGCTCTGCAGCGAACACCCGAGCGCTGAGCCAGCATGTGGGCACGCTCACACGCCCACACCCATGCGACAGCA
>JBEDCE010000195.1:0-3519 GCA_041176905.1 Pseudomonadota bacterium | reverse complement strand
CGCCTGCAAGCACCGCTGAGTTGGCCCAAC
This sequence comes from Pseudomonadota bacterium, assembly GCA_041176905.1. GTDB lineage: Bacteria > Pseudomonadota > Gammaproteobacteria > Burkholderiales > Burkholderiaceae_C > Hydrogenophaga. The sequence goes on along the minus strand of JBEDCE010000195.1, from coordinate 3,489 downwards.
TCGTGGCTGGCACGGTCAAAACCCGCGAGCCGGGCCAGGACCCTGCAACGCGCACATTTCAAGCTTTTCGGATTCACATCAATGCCGAGCTTGAAGAGTTGCAACAAGCGCTAGAGGCCAGCATCCATGCATTGCAACCTGGAGGGCGTTTGGTCGTGATCAGTTTTCACTCACTGGAAGACCGCATCGTCAAGCAGTTCATCGCGCGCCACAGCCGCGAGGTGTTCGATCGCCGCCAGCCCTTTGCCCCGGCGCCGGCTTTGCACTTGAAGGCGTTGGGTCGGGTGCGGCCCAGTGCAGCGGAAGTCTCGGCCAACCCGCGTTCGCGCAGCGCCATCATGCGCGTGGCCGAACGCACCCGGGTGGCCGCGCCATGACCCGGGTCAACCTGATGCTGTTGCTCGCGGTGCTGGCCAGCGCTTTGTATTTGGTGCGCGTGCAGTACGAATCGCGCCGCTTGACCACTGAGCTTGACCGCGCCAAAGACCGGGCCCAAGAGTTGCAAACCGAACACGATCGACTGGATTTGGAGCGTCGCTCCTTGGGCACACCTTTGCGTGTGGAAAAGCTCGCGCGCGAACAGCTGCAAATGCGCACCGTCACGCCGGCCATCACCCAATACGCCCGCATCGGTGACACATCGGCCAGCGCCAACGCGCCGGTCAGCGACAAGCAAGGCACGCAGCCATGAGCACGCGCAGCGTTCAATACACCTCCAGCCCCTTGTTGGCGAGCAAAACACCGGTCTGGCGCAGCCAATTCATCGTGGCCTGCATCGCCGTGGGTTTTTTGGGCTTGGTGGGGCGCGCGGCCTATGTGCAGGTGATTGACAACGCATTCTTCAAAAAGCAAGGGGCCATGCGCTTCATCCGCGTCCTCGAATTGCCGGCCAACCGCGGCCGCATCTTGGACCGCAATGGCTTGATCTTGGCGTCGAGCGTGCCCACCCCCAGTGTGTGGGCCAACCCCGAAGACATTGACCGCACACCAGCCAAACTCAAAAACCTGGCCCGCCTGCTCAATATGACCGCCCAAGAGCTTGAGCAGAAGTTGGAAGACGAGGACAAAAACTTTGTCTGGCTGCGCCGACAAGTGGACGAGTCGGTGTGGCGCGAAATCGATGCGCTCAAGATCAAAGGCGTGTATGCGCGCATGGAATACAAGCGCAAATACCCAGAGGGCGAGGCCCTGGCGCATGTGGTGGGCTTCACCAATGTGGAAAACAGTGGCCAAGAGGGTGTGGAACTGGCTTTTGAAAACCAACTCGGCGGTAAGTCGGGTTCGCGCCGGGTGATCAAAAACCGGCTCAAACAAGTGGTCGAACACATTGGCGAGGAAATTCCACCCGTTGACGGTCGCGATCTGCAGCTGAGCATCGACAGCAAGGTGCAATTTTTCGCCTACCAAAAGCTGCGCGAAGCGGTGCTGCAGCACAAGGCGCAAGCCGGCAGTGTGGTGGTGCTCGATGCCCAGTCGGGCGAGGTGCTGGCCTTGGCCAACTACCCCAGCTATTCTCCCGAGCGGCGTGTCAACTTGAGCGGCGCCCAGTTGCGCAACCGCGCGCTCACCGACACCTTCGAGCCGGGCTCGACCATGAAGCCGTTCGCCATCAGTTTGGCTTTGGAGAAGGGTTTGATCAAACCCGAGACCATGATCCAAACCGCGCCCGGGCGCATCACCATGGCGGGTGCCACCATCTCCGACGCCCACCCACACGGCATGCTCAGTGTCAACGAAGTGATTCAAAAATCAAGCAATGTGGGCACGGTGAAAATTGCCATGCAAATGCCCCCGCGTGAGATGTGGGAGATGTACACCCAACTCGGCTTTGGCATCAAGCCCGATTTGCCCTTCCCTGGGGTGGTGTCGGGTCGCTTGCGCGCTTACAAAACTTGGCGTCCGATTGAGCAAGCCACCATGAGCTATGGCTATGGCTTGTCGTCGAGCTTGTTTCAATTGGCCCAGGCTTACACGGTGTTTGCCCGCGATGGCGAGCGCATGCCGGTGAGCTTGCTCAAGCGCACCGAGCCGGCACAAGGGGTGCGGGTGATGGAAGCGCGCCACGCGTTGGCCGTGCGCCACATGCTCAACATGGCGGCTGGCCCGGGCGGCACCGCACCCAAAGCCCAAACCATGGGTTATTCGGTAGGTGGCAAAACGGGCACTGCGCACAAACAAGAAGGCAAGGGCTACGCCAGCAAAAAATACCGTGGATTCTTTGTTGGATTGGCACCCATTGAAAACCCGCGCATTGTGGTGGCGGTGATGATCGACGAGCCCACCAACGGGGCTTATTACGGCGGTGACGTGGCCGCTCCCGTGTTCAGCCAAACCGTGCAGCAAACCCTGCGCATGATGGGCATCCAGCCCGACGTGGCGGTGCGCCCCCAGGTCATGGCCAAAGCGGAGCCTGAGTCGTTTTGATGCCCGCTTTGCACACCCCCCAACAAGCTGCGCAGTGGTTGCACCAGCGTGGCTGCGCACAACTGCACAGCGACAGCCGGCAGGTGCGTGCGGGTGACGGCTTTTTGGCTTGGCCGGGTGCGCGCAGCGATGGCCGCAGCCATGTGCCAGAGGTCATGGCGCGGGGCGCGCGTGCCTGTTTGGTTGAGCAGGAAGGTTTCGCCTGGGACACCTTGGTCAGCGCCGACCCAATGAAAAACACAGCGCGCAGCGGTGAGAGTGTGGGAACCTATGCGGGATTGCGCCGCCACAGCGGTGCGATTGCGGCGGCCTACCACGGACACCCCAGCAAGGCCTTGGATGTGTTGGCCATCACCGGCACCAATGGCAAAACCTCCACCGCCTGGTGGTTGGCTCATGCGCTGCAGGCCATGGGTCGCGGTTGCGCTGTCGTGGGCACCTTGGGCATGGGCGATGTGGCGCAGGCCGCGCAGTGGTCGCACGGGGGAGGTTTGACCACGCCCGATGCGGTATTGCTGCAAGCGGGTTTGCGCCAATTTGTTGACCAGGGCTTGGAGGCTTGTGCGATCGAGGCCTCGTCCATTGGCTTGCGTGAACACCGCCTGGATGGCACGGTGCTGCGTTTGGCGGTGTTCACCAACTTCAGCCAAGACCACCTCGATTACCACGACAGCATGGACAACTACTGGCAGGCCAAGGCGGCCTTGTTTGATTGGCCTGATTTGCCCGCCGCAGTGGTCAATGTCGATGATGCCCAAGGCTGCCGCTTGGCCCAAACCCTGCTGGACAGAAAGCGCCCAGCCCAGGTGTGGACCTTTTCGTGCCAAGGGCCTGCGCGCTTGCAAGCGCGCCACATCCGTTGGCATTCTTCGAGCGAAGGTGGCGCAGGTTTGGCCTTTGAGGTGTGCGAAGGCGACGAGGCACTTGCATTGCAAACTCGCATGGTGGGTGCCTTCAACGTCAGCAATGTGTTGGCGGTGATCGCTGCCTTGCGCGCCTTGGGCCACCCTCTGGCCGATGCGGTGCAGGCCTGTGCCCACTTGCCCAGTGTGCCCGGGCGCATGA
>JBEDCE010000194.1:0-3547 GCA_041176905.1 Pseudomonadota bacterium | reverse complement strand
GGCGGGTGATGTAAGGCACCGTTTGGCTGCTGCGCGAGGCGCGAGCGGCGCGTTTGGCTTCACGGCCGCCACCAGCACGGCGGCCGCGTGCGACAGACGCGTCGGTGGAAGGGGTGTCTAAACTGGCTTCGGTGGTCATGGGACGTACTCCGGTCATCGCTGGTGGGCAAACTAACATTGAAATTGAAAATGCAGTATCGGCAATGCGGTGGGCGGCGGTTGGTCCGCAAGCGACACCGCTTTGCACAGTCACGCCATTATTGAAGGCAAGCCAAAGACCCCACGCCGGGGGGGCTCACCCGGGCGGGTGTTCGGTTTGTCGTGAATGAAACGGCTGCGGTCGTCTGGTGCACACCTGCGATGGTGGCGCGGGCCTAGCATCGGGCGGCCAACAACCACCAAAACAACCATGACAGCCAAAATCATCGACGGCCATGCCGTGGCCCGCCACGTTCGACAAGAGTGCAGAGAAGCCACCGAGGCGCTCAAACGCCGCGGCGTTCACCCCGGTTTGGCGGTGGTGATCGTGGGTGATAACCCCGCCTCACAGGTGTATGTGGCCAACAAAATCAAGGCTTGCGAAGAGGTGGGATTGAAGTCCACCGTGCATGCGTTTGCCGCCGACACGAGCGACGCGGTGATCGAGGACTGTATCCAGCGCCTCAACGCCGACCCCACGGTGCACGGCATTTTGGTGCAACTGCCGTTGCCCCCGCATTTTGATGTGCGCCGCGTGATCGGCGCCATTTCCAGCGACAAGGATGTGGATGGTTTTCACCTGTACAACGTGGGCGGCTTGGTGGTGGGCGACGACACCATCTTCCCGCCCTGCACCCCGTTTGGCGTGCAAAAGATGCTGGAGTACGAAAACATCCCCGTCGAGGGCCAAAACGTGGTGGTCGTGGGCGCCAGCAACATCGTGGGCAAGCCCATGGCCTTGATGCTCATGCAAAAAGACGCCACGGTGTGCATCTGCCACGCCAAGACCCGCGATTTGGCGCAGTTCACCATCTTGGCCGACATCTTGGTGGTGGCGGCGGGCAAACCCAACCTGATCTTGCCGCAGATGGTGCGCCGCGGCGCGGTGGTGATCGATGTGGGCATCAACCGCTTGCCCAATGGGCGCTTGGTGGGCGATGTGGATTTTGAAGGCGTGCGTCAAAAAGCCTCCTATATCACCCCTGTGCCGGGAGGGGTCGGCCCAATGACGGTCACAATGTTGGTCCACAACACAGTGCAATCGGCCTCCCGCTTTGCTCAAAGCGCGGTGGGTCTTTGATCGACAAGCAAGATTTATGACATACGGTTTGGGTATCGACACCGGCGGCACATTCACCGACGCGGTGTTGCTGAATGAAAACAGACAAGTCGTCGCCACCGCCAAGAGCCTGACGACGCATTTCGATTTGGCGCAAGGCATCGCGGGCGCCTTGGCGCAGTTGCCTCAGGCGCAATTGCAGGCGGTGAACTTGGTGTGCCTGTCCACCACCCTCACGACCAACTCGGTGGTCGAGGGCAAAGGCGCGCCGGTCTGTGTGCTGCTGGCGGGTTACGACGAACGTCAAATCAAGGCCAGCGGTTTGATCGAGCTCTTGGGCCACGACGCGATCGTCTCCTTGGCCGGTGGGCACGACGCCGCCGGGCAAGCCTTGTGCGCACTGGACGAAACCGCGGCCAAAGCGGCCATTCAAGCCCAAGTGAGCCGGGTCAGCGCCTTCGCCATTTCCGGCACCTTTGCGGTGCGCAACCGCGCCCACGAAATGCAGCTGCGCGCTTGGGTGCGCGAGCTGTGCGACAAGCCCGTCACTTGCGGGCATGAGCTGGCCAGCAGCTTGGGCGCACCGCGGCGCGCCCTGACCACCGCGCTGAATGCGCGGATGATCCCCTTTGTGCAACGCATGATCGAGTCGGTGCGCGCCACGCTGAGCGAGCGCGGTATCCAAGCGCCGCTGATGGTCGTTAAGGGCGACGGCAGTTTGGTCAACGTGCAAAGCGCGCTGCAGCGCCCCGTGGCCACCGTGTTGTCGGGGCCCGCGGCCAGCGTGCTCGGTGCGTGCGCGCTGGCCGGCACCCAAAACGCCATCATGGCCGACATGGGCGGCACCACCACCGACATCGCGGTGGTGCGCAACGGCATGCCGGCCTTGAGCGAAGACGGCGCCTTGATCGGTCAATGGCGGCCCATGGTGGAAGCGGTGAAGATCTACGCCATTGGCTTGGGGGGCGACAGCGAGGTCCGCTTCCAAGGCGGTGCGGGCATGACGATTGGCCCGCGCCGGGTGCTGCCCATCAGTTTGTTGGTGCACCAACACCCGGCTTTGTTGGCGGTGCTGGAGCGACAACAAAACGAAACCCCCCACGCCAGCCAGATGCGCTTCGCGGTGCGCTTGCAAAGCGACCCGACCCAACTCGACCGTTTGGCCGACGACGAACGCATGGCTTGGGACCAATTGGCCAAAGGCCCCTTGGATGTGGAGCGGGCCAACATGGACAACCGCCCCCTGGCACGCGCCGTGGCCCGGTTGGAGCGCAAAGGCATGGCGCTGTACAGCGGCTTCACGCCCAGCGACGCGGCCCACGTGATGAACCTGTGCGGTCATTGGAGCCGCGAGGGGGCGGTCTTGGCAGCGCGCATTTGGGCGCGACAGATGCGCCACCTCTACGGTTTGGGCAAATGGGTGCTGGGCGACGAAGTGGGCCCCAGTCAAGAGGTCATCGATCGGGTGATCGATGGCATTGCGCAAAAACTCATCGAGGCGGGCTTGAACGACGCGGGGCAGATGAACGAAGCCAACGCGGGCAAGATGTCGACCTTGCTCACCCAAATGGCTTTGCACCGGCGGGGCAACCCAGAGGGTCAGGCCGCGCCGGTGTTCCAAATCCAGTTCGCGCCGGGTTTGCCGCTCATCGCCGTGGGGGCACCCTCGCACAGCTACTACCCCACGGTGGCCCGTGAAATGGGGCTGAACCTGATCAGCCCGCCCAACGCCGATGTGGCCAACGCCGTCGGCGCGGTCTTGGGTCAGGTGGTGCAGCGGGTGCACCTGTTGGTGACACAACCCTCGCGCGGTATTTTTCGCCTTTTCGGGGTGGACGGGCCACAAGACTACACGGCCTTGCCCGACGCCTTTGAGGCCGCGCGACAGGCCTGTGCCGAGATGGCACGCTCCCAAGCGGTGGCCGCTGGCGGCGACGAGCGCGAGCTCAAGCTCGATTGGATCCACGATGAGAACAGCGTCTCCAACGACATCGATGGCGATGTGTTTTTCGAAGCCCGCGTGGGCGCGGTGGCCAGTGCTCGGCCCCGACGCAGCACCGACTGAGTTCGCGCCATGTCGGCCACCGAGCTGATCCACGACCTGAGTCGGCACGGTCTGGTGGTGCGCGGCGTGCTGAGCGCCACGGCCGCCGACACCAGGCCCGCTTGGTTGGGTAGTGAGCCGGCCCGCTTGTGGTTGGTGGGCACGGTGGGCCCAGCCATGTGGGCCCCTTTTGCGGCCTCGCCGGAGCACCGCGACGGCCAACCTGATGCGTTGGACCGTTGGAG
>JBEDCE010000193.1:0-3577 GCA_041176905.1 Pseudomonadota bacterium | reverse complement strand
GTGAGTGGCGGTGCAAGGCCTGGGCCACCAGCTCTTTGCCGCTGCCCGACTCGCCGGTGATCATCACGGTCACATGGCTTTGGCTCAAGCGACCAATGGCGCGAAACACATCTTGCATGGCTGGGGCTTGGCCCAGCATTTCAGGCGCAGCAGCGGCACCAATCGTGCCCACTTGCTCGTGCTGGCTTTCTTCCACCGCACGCCGAATCAACTCCACCGCTTTGGGCAGGTCAAAAGGTTTGGGCAGGTATTCAAAAGCCCCGCCTTGAAAGGCCGAAACCGCACTGTCGAGGTCAGAAAACGCGGTCATGATGATGACCGGCAAACCCGGCATCAAGGTTTTGATGCGCGTGAGCAAATCCAGGCCCGACCCACCCGGCATGCGGATGTCGCTGACCAACACCTGGGGCTGCTGCTCCACGTCTCCCGACTCCAGGGCTTGCAGCACTTCACGTGGGCTGGAGAAGCTGCGCGTGGGCATGTCCTCGCGCAGCAAAGCCCGCTCCAAGACAAAGCGAATGGACTGGTCATCGTCCACGATCCAAATCGGTTTCATATCAACGCTTCACCTCAAGTCGGTCAGTGCATGAGCACTGTTTGCACACATCTTCAGGGCAATGGAATCACGATTTTGAATTCGGTCCAACCGGGCACGCTTTCGCACTCGATCAACCCTTGGTGCTGCTGCACAAATGTTTGGGCCAAATTCAGACCCAAACCCGAGCCACCATCGCGGCCCGACACCAAAGGCGAAAACAACCTGTCTTTCAAACTCTCCGGGACTCCAGGTCCGTTGTCAATGACATGCAATTCCAATGCCAACCGAAAGCGCTGCTTGCTCACCGTGATTTGGCGCGCCACCCGGGTGCGCAGGGTGATTTGGGCATCTCCTTGCTGAATCCGCTCTGCCAGTGCCAAAGCAGCGTTGTGGGCAATGTTGAGCACAGCCTGGATCAGCTGCTCAAAGTCCCCCCGGAATTCGGGCAAAGAGGTGTCGTAGTCGCGTTGCACCCGCAAGCCACGCGGAAACTCGGCCAAGATCAGCGAGCGCACCCGCTCGCAGACCTCATGGATATTCACGTCGGTCACCACATGGGGCCGCCGGTGCGGTGCGAGCAAGCGGTCAACCAGGGTCTGCAATCGGTCGGCCTCGCGCACGATGACCTGGGTGTACTCGGTCAGCTCTCGCGACTGGATGTCCATTTCCAACAATTGCGCAGCGCCACGGATGCCGCCCAAAGGATTTTTGATTTCATGGGCCAGGTTGCGGATCAACTCTTTGTTGGCCTGGGCTTGGCTGACCATGCGTTCTTCGCGGTCTTGGCGCGCTTGCTGCTCTTGGGGCAACAACTCGATCAACACCTCGTCGACTTGCTCGCCGGGCGCCACAATCACATGCACTGGGGTGGTTTCTTGGTTGGCGCGCAGCAAACGGGCGTCGTAGCGCAGGGCTGAAAAGCGGTACTTGTCGGCATCGGCCAGGGCCTGGGACAGAGTGTCTGCCTCGCTCAAAAAGTCCAGCAAACTCGCGCCTTGCAAGGCGCGGCGCGACACACCCAGCATGTCTTCCAGGGCCGCATTGGCAAAGCACACCCGCGCTTGGCTGTCGACCACGGCAACCAAGGTGGCCAGCATGTCAAAGGCCTGGTAGCGCTGGGCCAAGGGCAAAGACGGTGGCGGATTTGGGCTCATGGTTTGACCGCCGCTGCGCCCAAGCGGGCAATCTCGCGGCGCAAGCCCGCGATGTCTGATTCAGATCGCATCAAGGCCATTCGCATCTGCGCCACCCGCTCCTGGTACCTGGCTGGGTTTTTGAATTCGTCACCTTGCTTGTGCGGCTCGCCGTTGTTCCACAAGCGGGCGATTTCGGCTTGGGCAGCGATGGCTTTGGCCAATTCGGCCTCCAAGATTTGGCGCGCTTGTTGGTCACGCTCTCGTTGCGCTTGTGCGTCCACCTTGGTATTCGGTGCCACATCCGACACAGCTGCGGCGCGTGGGTTGCTGACTGCACCGGTGGTTGCAGGAGAAACAGGTGCGCCAGGGGTGGCATGCACCCGCGTGCCCTCGATCACGGTGACTGGCGTGGCGCCCATGCGAGCACAGTCCGCGCCGGCCACCGGTTGATTGGTGTAGGCATTGCCGCAGCGGTAAATCTCGGCGGGTGTCTGCGCCAGACCTGTCGCACTGAGCCACAAGGCAGCCAGCAGCACAGCGCGTCCCACCCCCAAGCCGATGGGGGAAAGGGTTAAAGGATGGGGCCAAATAAGGTTCATGTGCTGGCAAACGACAAGGGACGGCAGCGCCGTCCCTTGTGCGTGAGCGCTGCCCAGATCAGAGAGAGTAATACATATCGAACTCGATCGGGTGCGTGGTCATGCGGAAACGCGTGACTTCTTGCATCTTGAGTTCAATGTAGGCATCCAACATGCTGTCGGTGAACACGCCACCTTTGGTCAGGAAAGCACGGTCTTTGTCCAAGTATTCCAAGGCCTGATCCAGGCTGTGGCACACGGTGGGGACCAATGCGTCCTCCTCGGGGGGCAGGTGGTACAGGTCCTTGGTGGCGGCCTCGCCAGGGTGGATTTTGTTTTCCACGCCGTCCAAACCGGCCATCAGCAAAGCGCTGAAGCACAGGTAGGGGTTGGCCATGGGATCGGGGAAACGCGCCTCAATGCGACGGCCCTTGTCGGACGCCACGTGGGGAATGCGGATCGAAGCAGAGCGGTTGCGGCTGGAATAGGCCAACTTCACCGGGGCTTCAAAGCCGGGCACCAAACGCTTGTAGCTGTTGGTGGTGGGGTTGGTGATGGCGTTCAAAGCACGGGCGTGCTTGATGATGCCGCCGATGTAGTACAGCGCAAAGTCAGACAGACCCGCGTAGCCCTTGCCAGCGAATAGGTTTTTGCCGTCTTTCCACACCGACTGGTGCACGTGCATGCCCGAGCCGTTGTCGCCCACCAGGGGTTTGGGCATGAAGGTGGCGGTTTTGCCGTAGGAATTGGCCACGTTCCACACCACATATTTCAGGGTTTGGGTCCAGTCAGCGCGCTCGACCAAGGTGCTGAACTTGGTGCCGATTTCGTTTTGACCGGCGCCAGCGACTTCGTGGTGGAACACCTCAACCGGGATGCCCAAGGATTCGAGCACCAAGGAAATTTCAGCGCGCAGGTCTTGCGTGCTGTCCACGGGCGGCACGGGAAAGTAGCCACCTTTGACCGTGGGGCGGTGGCCGCGGTTGCCGCCATCCATTTTTTTACCCGTGTTCCAAGGGGCTTCGTACTCGTCCACGTGAACGAAAGAGCCCGACATATCGGCACCCCAGCGCACATCGTCAAAGATGAAGAATTCGGGTTCTGGTCCGAAGTAGGCGGTGTCGCCCAAACCAGAAGCCTTCAAATAGGCTTCGGCGCGCTTGGCGATCGAGCGGGGGTCGCGGTCATAGGCCTTGCCGTCACCGGGCTCGAGCACGTCGCAGGACAAAATCAGGGTGGTCTCCTCGAAGAACGGATCGATGTTGGCGGTGTTGGGGTCGGGCATGAGCAACATATCCGAGGCTTCAATGCCTTTCCAGCCGGCG
>JBEDCE010000192.1:0-3590 GCA_041176905.1 Pseudomonadota bacterium | reverse complement strand
AAACCGTCAGCCATGGCATGCGGCTTTTTGGCAACATGTATGCGGGCGAGTTGGTGTTCATGCTCATTGCCCTGATGGGTGGTGCAGCAGCGGCCTCTTTGTCCGGCGTGTTGCTGCCGGTGGGGCACATCATTGCGGGCTCCATCTGGGCCATCTTTCACATTCTGATCATCACCTTGCAAGCGTTCATTTTCATGATGCTGACGCTGGTGTATATCGGGCAGGCGCACGACGCGCACTGATCACTTTTTTTCAACCTTCCATCACTTTTCCTTAGGAGCATCAAATGGAACACGTTCTTGGTTTTGTCGCACTGGCATCTGGCTTGATCATTGGCCTGGGCGCCATTGGTGCTTGTATCGGCATTGGCATCATGGGCAGCAAATATTTGGAGGCAGCCGCACGTCAACCCGAGTTGATGAACGAACTGCAAACCAAAATGTTTTTGTTGGCCGGTCTGATCGATGCTGCTTTCTTGATTGGCGTGGGTATCGCCATGATGTTTGCCTTCGCCAACCCCTTTGTCCTGAAGTAATTCCCGCTTTCACCCATAGAAAGGTGTTGTCGTGAGTATCAACGCAACCCTGTTTGTTCAGGCGATCGTGTTTGCGATCCTGGTGTGGTTCACGATGAAATTCGTGTGGCCACCCATCGCCAACGCCCTGGACGAGCGAGCTGAAAAAATCGCCAGTGGCCTCAAAGCTGCTGAGCACGCCCAGCTTGAGCTGGCCAATGCACACAAGCATGTTGAAGTCGAGCTGGCCAAAAACCGCTCCGAAGCAGCTGCGCGCATGGCCGAAGCTGAGCACCGCGCCTTGGCCATCATTGACGAGGCCAAGTTGCGCGCCACTGAAGAGGCCAACAAAATCATTGCTGCTGCCAGAGCAGAGGCCGAGCAGGCTGTGCTGCGCGGGCGTGATCAGTTGCGCGATCAAGTCGCGGTGCTGGCCGTCAAAGGCGCTGAGCAAATTTTGCGCAAAGAGGTGAATGCCAGTGTGCATGCTGAGTTGCTCAGTCAACTCAAGTCTGAGCTTTGAGGCACCAACATGGCTGAAATTGCAACCATTGCACGCCCTTATGCCGAAGCCTTGTTCCAAGTGGTCAAGGCCGATGTCACCCAAGCCGCACAGTGGTTGGATGGCTTGGCTGTGGTGGCCGCTGATGAAGGTTTGCTGCAGTATGCGCACGACCCCAAGGTCGGCCATGACCAGGTGATGGCGCTGATCACGCAAGTGGGGCCTCAAAACCTGCCTGCCGTGGCGGTGAACTTTTTGGGCATGTTGATAGACAACGGTCGTTTGTCCGTCTTGCCCGAAATTGCCAGGCAATTTCATGCCTTGGTCAATGCCATGCAAGGGCTGCGTCAGGCCACGGTTTTTAGCCCATTCCCCATTGAGCCCAAAGCTTTGGGGGAGTTGACCCAGGTCATCGAAAAGCGTTTTGGCGGCAAGCTGCAAGTGCAAGTGGCTCTCGAGCCCGAGCTCATTGGCGGTGTGCGCGTGGTGGTCGGCGACGAGGTGCTTGACACCTCGGTCAAAGCCCGTTTGGAACAAATGAAAGTCGCGCTGACCGCCTGAGCATCCCGCTCACAGGTTGGCCCATACATAGGAAGAAGGAAAGAGTCATGCAACTCAATCCCGCGGAAATCTCTGAACTGATCAAAACCCGCATCGAGGGCTCGACAGGTGATACCAATGTGCGCAACCAAGGCACTGTGATTTCGGTCACCGACGGTATTTGCCGCATCCACGGCTTGTCCGATGTGATGCAAGGCGAGATGCTGGAATTCCCCAACAACACCTTCGGCTTGGCGCTGAACTTGGAGCGCGACTCTGTCGGCTCGGTGATCTTGGGTGAATACGAACACATCTCCGAAGGCGACACCGTCAAATGCACGGGTCGCATTTTGGCCTGTGGGACCCGAGCTCATCGGCCGCGTGGTCAATGCCTTGGGTCACCCCATCGATGGCAAAGGCCCGATCAATGCCAAGTTGACCGACGTGATCGAAAAAGTAGCGCCTGGCGTGATTGCCCGCCAATCGGTGGACCAGCCCATGCAAACCGGCCTGAAGTCCATTGACTCCATGGTGCCTGTGGGCCGTGGCCAGCGAGAGTTGATCATTGGCGACCGCCAGACCGGTAAAACCGCTGTTGCGATTGACGCCATCATCAACCAAAAAGGTCAAAACATGACCTGTATTTACGTGGCCATCGGACAGAAGGCCTCGTCGATCAAAAACGTGGTGCGCGCCCTAGAGCAAGCTGGTGCCATGGCCTACACCATTGTGGTGGCCGCTTCCGCTTCAGAGTCTGCCGCCATGCAATATGTGTCGGCCTATTCGGGTTGCACCATGGGCGAGTACTTCCGCGACCGTGGTCAAGACGCCCTCATCGTGTATGACGACCTGTCCAAGCAAGCCGTGGCTTACCGCCAAGTGTCTTTGCTGTTGCGCCGCCCCCCAGGCCGCGAAGCCTACCCCGGCGACGTGTTCTATTTGCACAGCCGTTTGCTCGAGCGCGCAGCCCGTGTCAACGCCGACTATGTTGAAGCCTTCACCAAAGGTGAAGTCAAAGGCAAGACCGGTTCACTCACCGCGCTGCCCATCATCGAAACCCAGGCGGGTGACGTGTCGGCCTTCGTGCCCACCAACGTGATTTCCATCACTGACGGCCAAATTTTCTTGGAAACCTCTTTGTTCAACGCAGGTATCCGGCCCGCGATCAACGCGGGTATTTCTGTGTCACGTGTGGGTGGTGCCGCCCAAACCAAACTGGTCAAAAGCTTGTCTGGCGGTATCCGTACCGACTTGGCCCAGTACCGCGAGTTGGCCGCTTTCGCGCAGTTTGCGTCCGACCTCGACGAAGCCACCCGCAAGCAGTTGGACCGCGGTGCCCGTGTCACTGAGTTGCTCAAGCAAGCCCAGTACAGCCCGCTGCCCATCAGCTTGATGGCAGCTACTTTGTACGCGGCCAACAAAGGCTTTTTGGATGACATCCCAGTCAACCAAGTGCTGCATTTTGAAGGTGGACTGCATCACTACCTCAAAGACAAGTGCGCAGACCTGTTGGCCAAGCTTGAAAAAGACAAAGCCATGGACAAAGACGCCGAAGCCGAGATGGTCAAAGCCATCGAAGCCTACAAAAAGTCCTTCGTCTGATCGCCATTCAGTGGCAAGGAGCACTTTATGGCAGTAGGCAAGGAAATACGCGGCAAGATCAAATCGGTGGAAAACACCAAGAAGATCACCAAGGCCATGGAAATGGTGGCGGCGTCCAAAATGCGCAAGGCGCAGGACCGCATGCGTGCGGCCCGGCCTTACAGCGAAAAAGTGCGCAACATCGCCTCGCACCTGGGTCAAGCCAATCCTGAGTATGTGCACCCTTTCATGAAGGTGCACGCCGCTAAATCAACGGGCTTTGTGGTGGTCACCACCGACAAGGGTTTGTGTGGTGGCATGAACACCAACATCCTGCGCGCCTTGACGCTACAGTTCAAAGACATCCAGGCCAAAGGTGCCACACCGCAAACCATTGCGATTGGCAACAAGGGCCTGGGATTTTTGAACCGCGTGGGCGCACCGGTCCTGGCC
>JBEDCE010000191.1:0-3601 GCA_041176905.1 Pseudomonadota bacterium | reverse complement strand
GGCCATGTTGCCCTTCTACATTTATTACTCGATGTTCGGCTTCCAGCGCGTGGGCGACGCCATCTGGGCCGCGGCCGACCAGCGCGCCCGAGGCTTTTTGCTCGGCGCCACATCGGGCCGCACCACCTTGGGCGGCGAGGGCCTGCAACACCAGGACGGCAGCAGCCATTTGGTGGCGGCCACCATTCCCAACTGCAAGGCTTATGACCCGGCGTTTGCGGGCGAGCTGGCGGTGATTCTGGACGCGGGCATGCGCGAGATGGTGGAGCAGCAAGCCGACGTGTTTTATTACGTCACCCTGATGAACGAGAACTACGCGCAGCCGGATTTGCCTGCGGGGGTGGATGCCGATGTGCTGCGCGGGGGTTACCGATTTGGCGTGTACGGCCCGAGCGATGCCGCCCAGCGCGTGACCTTGCTGGGCTCGGGCGCGATCCTCACCGAAGTGGTCAAAGCCGCGCAGCAATTGGCCGCGCAAGGTGTGGGCGTGGAGGTGCTGAGCATCACCAGCTGGAGCGAGTTGGCGCGCGACGGCATGGCGCAAGAGGCGCTTGGCACTTTCAGCGCGGGTCACCTGGCGCAACTGCTGAGCGCCACCCAAGGCCCGGTGATCGCCGCCACCGACTACGTGCGCGCCGTGCCCGAAAGCGTGCGCGCCTTCGTACCAGAAGGCCGCCGCTACCGCACGCTGGGCACCGACGGCTTTGGCCGCAGCGACACGCGGGCTGCGCTGCGCCGCTTCTTTGCGGTGGACGCCGACAGCATCGCACAGGCAGCGATGCGCACACTGAAGGCTTAACGCGGTGCGCTGAGGGTCACGCGCAAGCCCCCCTGCGCTCGGTTAGTCAACACCAAGCCCCCGCCCAACGCGGTCATGAGGTTGAGCGCAATCGACAAGCCCAAACCCGTGCCGCCGGTTTGTCGGTTGCGCGAGCTTTCTTGGCGCACAAACGGCTGCAACACCGTTTGCAAGTCGGCCTCGGGCAGGCCGGGTCCCTCGTCTTCCACCACGATGCACCAATGTTCGGGCTGATCAGGGTCTCGGCAAAACAGCGTGACCGTGGCGCGTTGGCCGTAGGTGATGGCGTTGTGGACCACATTGCCCAACACGCGGCGCAGCGCGGCCACATCGGTGTTGACCAAACAGTCGCTGTCAGCGCCCTGCACTTGCACCGCCCAGCCCAAGTCTTCCCATTCGCTGAGCTGGGTTTGCAACAACTGATTCAAGTGCACCGGCTGGCGCTCGGGCTGTGCATGCCAACTGCGGGCCAGCGCCAAACCGTCTTGCACCAAGCCTTGCATTTCGCTCAGGTCCGCTTGCATGCGCTGGCGCAGCGACTCGTCACTGATCCACTCGGTTTTCAAGCGCAAGCGCGTCAGCGGGGTTTGCAAGTCGTGGGCAATCGCGGCGAGCACCTGGGTTTGCTGTGCCATGTGCCGTTGCAACTGCGCTTGCATGTGGTTGAAGGCCTGTGCGGCTTGCCGCACTTCGGTGGGACCGCTGTCGGGCAAAGGTGCTCGGTTGGGGTGGGCAGCCAAGTCCAAAGCCGCTTGTGTCAAGCGCTTGAGTGGGCGCGTGGCGTAGACCACCGCCAGCCAAGTCAACAGCGCCAGACCCACGAGCACGGTCAGCGCCACCCAACCCCAAGGGGTGTTGCCGCTCGGCCCGGGCAGGCCCATGGCCGTCGACGTGGGCCACCGAGCGGGCAAGCGTACGTAGGCGGTGGCACCATCGATCAGACGCAAGGACACCCACGTCTGCGCGCGAGACCGTTGGCCATGATGCGCTTCATCATCATCGTCACGATCGCGAACCAACATGAGGTGCTGCACTTGGGGTTGGCGCTGCGGGGCTTCCTCTTTCAAATACCGTGCAAACGTCCGCAGGTACGGCGGCAGTGGGGTGGCGCTGTCCGACCATCCGTCGGGCGGTTCGAGTCGCCACCGTGCGCGGCGCTGTTGAGCTTCGCTCACCCATCGCGATCGTTGCTCTGGGCTGAGCGTGTCCAACCAGTCGGCCGAGGCCGCCAACTCTTGCGTCACCTTGGCGTGAAACACGACTTGCCCGCGCACCATGCGCTCGTCCAGCGCAAGCCAAGCGGCGGCGGCCAGCACCAAGGCCAAGCCCATCAGCCACACCCACAACAAGCGGGCGAACAGGCTTTGCGGCCAGAGTTTGTTCAACACGGTGCTCATTCGGTCAGCACCTCGGTGGCCAACACATAGCCCTCGCTGCGCACGGTCTTGATCAAGCCCAAGCTACGCGCCGGTTCACCCAAACGCACGCGCAAGCGGCTGATGAGCAGGTCGATGGAGCGGTCAAACGCATCGGCGGCACGACCTTGGGTGAGCTCCAACAACTGGTCACGCGAGAGCACCTTGTTGGCGTGTTGGAGCAGCACGTGGAGCAAACGGTATTCACCGGAGGTCAACACCAAGAGCACCCCGTCGGGGTTGCGAACTTGACGCGACACACCATCCAAGGTGTAACCCGAGAAACGCCAAATGTTGGGACTGTGGGTGCTTTGCAAATTCGCGGGCAAAGCGCGCGCGCGGCGCAGAATGGCTCGGATTCGGGCCAACAATTCGCGTGGCACAAACGGTTTACCCAGGTAATCGTCTGCGCCCATCTCCAGCCCCAAGATGCGGTCGGCGTCGTCGGTGCGGGCCGTGAGCATGAGAATGGGCAAGGCGCTGTGAGAGCCACCCTGGGCGCGCAGGTCACGGCAAATCGTCAGGCCATCCTCGCCGGGCATCATCACATCGAGCACCAACAGATCCACCCGCTGCGACTGCAGCAGTTGGCGCATCTCGCGGCCACTGGCGGCCGTGCTGCACTGGAGTCCGTTTTGCTCCAGGTACTGTGCCGTCAATTGGCGGATCTCGGGGTCGTCGTCGACCAACAAGACGTGGTCTGTGGTGGGGTTCATGTCTTCATCATACGGGGCCCACTTTGGATTTTTGTATCAAAACATGTCTGAACCCAGTGCAGACACATGCGCTTGCAAAAAGCCCCGCCACAGACACCTCTTTTGGGCACTCACACCGTTCAATAGAGCCATCTGACGCCCGTCAGAGACCGCCAAAACGGTGAACACCTTCAAGGAAACTGAAATGAACAAACGAATGATCTGGATTTTGTCGGCCGCGTTGCTCAGCGGCGTGAGTGTGGCGGCCATCGCCTCGAACCACGGCATGGACAAACACCACGACGGCAAGTACCACGAAGCCCGAATCACGCAACTCGAACAGTCGCTGAAATTACAAGACAAGCAACTCGAGGCTTGGAACGCCTACAAAAAACAAATGAGCGAGATGGCTCAAACGCATGAAAAAAACCGCGCCACCATGCAAGCCACTCGACAAGCCTTGATGAGCCAGCTCAGCCCTGAACAGCAAAAAACGCTCAAATCCATGCACGACGAAAAGAAAGGCAAAGGCAAAGACCGGGGTGACAAAAAAGGATCAAGCGAGGGCTGCAAACACTGAACGATAGTCACAAAAGCAAAACCCCCACCCGCTTTCGCGAGTGGGGGTTTTTTGTTTGGTGGCCTGGACTGGAATCGAACCAGTGACACGCGGATTTTCAACGTAGGTGGAT
>JBEDCE010000190.1:0-3657 GCA_041176905.1 Pseudomonadota bacterium | reverse complement strand
CGCAAAAAGCTCAACGCCGAAGGCGCACGCAGCTACTTCCGCCAAGTGGATGCGCAGGCCAACGCCTACTTTGAACCGTGGGCCTTGGGCGAAAGCCGCTTCATCGCCAACGCCAACCGCGGCGTCACCATGCAACACCGCCGCGCCTACCAAACCCCGCACACCGGCGGCGTGGCCAACGGCCACTTGGTCAAGCGCTGGACGAATGAAGAGCTTCTGCTGCCCGGTCAGGTGGTGGACCCAGCTTTGATGGCGGCGCTCTGCAGCGAGGAAGGTGAAGAGGACGAACGCGCTGAGGGGTGTTACCTAATCGGTCATTGAAGCTTTGACCCGACTGGGTGACATCGGACAACTTGAATTGAACACTGGTCATCTTGGAATTGGGCTTCGCTATGCGCACACCATCCATTTTCGTTAGCACATTAATGTATAGACAACAAGATGGTGCATTTCCCGATACGCCCCATTCAGCTTGAGCGCATGATCCAATAAACCTTGGTTTTTTGTTGGTGGCTCAACGGAACATGCAAAGCCTTGGTTTTCAGATATCCTGTCTATACAGGATGACCTTTGCCAGGTCGGGTGTGATGGTGTTCTGTTGCCGCTGCTGCGGTGGTCCATTTTTTAAAGGAAGTTCTTATGCGCTCAACGTTCGTGAAAACTGCGGCCCTCGTGGCCCTGTCTGCCGCCTTGTCCACCACTGCCCAAGCGCAGGAAACCAAACTCGCCTTAGGCATGTCGGGCTGGACCGGATTCGCTCCGCTCACCCTGGCAGACAAGGCCGGTCTCTTCAAGAAGCACGGCTTGGAAGTTGAAATCAAAATGATTCCCCAAAAAGATCGTCACTTGGCGCTGGCGTCTAAGGCCATCCAATGTGCTGCCACCACGGTCGAAACACACGTGGCCTGGAACACGAACGGCGTTCCGATCGTGCAAATCTTTCAGCTGGACAAATCCTATGGGGCTGACGGCATCGCGGTCAGGGGCAACATCAACAATTTTGCCGATCTCAAGGGCAAGACCGTTGGGGTTGACGCGCCCGGCACGGCACCCTACTTTGGTTTGGCATGGATGCTGAGCAAAAACGGCATGAGCTTCAAAGACATCAAGACCGTCACCATGTCGCCGCAAGCGGCTGCCCAAGCTTTCGTAGCAGGTCAAAACGACGCTGCTATGACTTACGAGCCTTACTTGTCAACCGTGCGCGCCAACCCAGCGGCCGGCAAGATCATGGCCACGACGCTCGACTACCCCATGGTGATGGACACGGTGGGTTGCGCACCCGAGTGGATCAAGGCGAATCCAAAGGCTGCCAGGTCGCTGGCCAATGCGTATTTCGATGCCCTGGAAATGATCAAGGACGAGCCAGCAAAGTCCAATGAAATCATGGGTGCCGCTGTCAAGCAAAGCGGTGAGCAGTTCGCCAAGTCATCGGCATACCTGCGCTGGCAAGACAGAGCCGCCAATCAAAAGTTCTTTGCTGGCGAACTTCAAGCCTTCATGAAAGACGCTTCTGCCATCCTGTTGGAGTCTGGCGTCATTCGCAGTGCGCCAAAAGACTTCTCGGTCATGGTTGACAACAGCTTCATCAAGTAAACAGCATGAACAACACCGCCCCTGGGGCGGTGCCACCCGCCGCGGCCCAGCGCCGTCGACGTGGATTGGCACCACTGGAGCCCGTCTCTGACACCGCCAAATGGTTGCTGGGTATTGCCTTTTTTATCGCATTCTTTGGTGCGTGGGCCTATGCCACCTTGGGTGGATTCGTATCCCCCACCTTTCTTGCCAGCCCCATCACGATGGCACAAGAAGGTTGGCTCCTGTTTACCGAGTACAACTTCATTCACGACATCGGTATGACCGTATGGCGTGTGTTTGGTGGATTCGTTCTGGCCGCCTTGGTGGCCGTTCCCTTGGGTATCGCCATGGGCGCGCACAAAGGCGTAGAAGCGTTCTTTGAGCCGTTCGTCTCATTTTGTCGCTACTTGCCTGCATCGGCCTTCATTCCATTGCTCATTTTGTGGGCTGGCTTGGGTGAGTTGCAAAAACTCCTCGTGATTTTCATTGGTTCGGTTTTCCAAATCATCTTGATGGTGGCGGTGACCGTTGGCGCTGCGCGCAAGGACCTGGTCGAAGCCGCATACACCTTGGGCGCAAACCCAACCGGGATTGTTCGTCGCGTGCTGATACCCGGCGCTGCTCCAGACATCGCTGAAACCCTGCGGCTTGTACTGGGCTGGGCTTGGACCTACGTGATCGTGGCCGAATTGATTGGCTCCTCGTCGGGCATTGGCCACATGATCACCGACAGCCAAGCGTTGCTCAACACCGGCCAGATCATCTTCGGCATCATCGTCATCGGCCTGATTGGTTTGGTGTCCGACTTGGCCTTCAAGGCGTTCAACCGCCGCCTGTTCGCATGGAGTTCGCTTTGAGCCCAAAACTGTCTATTCAAGCGGTATCGCGCACCTTCGCGAGCCCCAAAGGCGTTCAAACGCATGCACTCACGCCGGTTAACTTCGACGTTCAAGAGAACGACTTCGTCACGATTCTGGGCCCCTCAGGATGTGGCAAATCGACTTTGCTGCGCATCGTGGCAGGACTCGATCAGCCCAGTACTGGCGTCGTGATGCTCGATGGCCAACCCGTTGATGGCCCAGGCGCCGATCGTGGCATGGTGTTTCAGAGTTACACGCTCTTCCCTTGGCTCACCATTGAAGAAAACATCCGTTTTGGCCTGCGCGAGCGTGGCATGCCTGAGCGGGAGCAAAAGGAGCGCGCCGATTACTTCATTGCCAAAGTGGGTCTGCGCGGTTTTGAAGAGCACTTCCCCAAGCAGTTGTCGGGCGGCATGCAGCAGCGCACCGCCATCGCGCGTGCGCTGGCCAACGACCCCAAGATTTTGTTGATGGACGAGCCCTTTGGCGCACTGGACAACCAGACCCGCGTGCTGATGCAAGAGCTCTTGCTCGGCATCTGGGAGTCGGCACAGAAGACCGTTTTGTTCGTCACCCACGACATCGACGAAGCCATCTTCATGGCCAACCGCGTCGCGGTGTTCAGCGCCCGTCCTGGACGTATCAAAACCGAGTTGGCGGTGGACTTTCCACACCCCCGTCATTACACGATCAAAACCTCGCCCGAGTTCATGGCCCTCAAGGCCCGGCTGACCGAAGAAATCCGTGCCGAGTCCATGGCAGCGGATGCGCATTGAGTCAGGAATGACACATTCAATGACCTCCACTGCTTCCCGGCGCAGCCACGCCACGCCTGCATCCCGAATGGTGAGCGGCGATGTGGCCCTGTTCCAGCAAGTCAAAGACCACATCGCTCGTCAGATTCAGGATGGCACCTTGCGCGCTGGCGATCGCTTGCCATCCGAGCACGAACTGGTGGCGCAGTTCGGCATCTCACGCATGACGGTGAACCGGGCCTTACGAGAATTGGTGACGCAAGGGCGCATCGTTCGCATGGCCGGTGTGGGCAGTTTTGTGGCCGAACAAAAACCACAATCGACCTTGCTGCAAATTGTCAATTTGGCCAGCGAAATACGCCAGCGCGGACACGACTACACCTGCGAAATGCTGGTGGTCGAGCGCGTGTCGGCCACACTCGAAGTGGCATCGGCCCTGAATGTGCGCACCGGTGAGTCGGTGT
>JBEDCE010000189.1:0-3687 GCA_041176905.1 Pseudomonadota bacterium | reverse complement strand
AAGCCAACAGATTTACAGTCTGCCCCCTTTAGCCACTCGGGCACCCCTCCATAGCAGAGCCCGTGATTATGCCATGAAAATACGGCCGCTGAGAAGCGGCGCGGTGCGGTCAACCAAAAAATCCACCCCCTTCACCACGCCACAGCGCTTCGGCCATGGCTGAGCAACCATTCATTGGCCAGCCCAAAATGCCCACATCCCCAAAACGGCGTGGGTGGGCGGCGCGCCGATAAGGGTGAGGGGTGGTTGGCCATGAACACCACGTGTCGCGCCGTGTCGACCCCGACGGCCTTGCGCTGAGCGTGCGCACCCCACAACAAAAACACCTTGGGCTCGGGATCGGCGCTGCAGCGCGCCACCAAGGCGTCCGTCAGCGCCTCCCACCCCCGCCCCGCATGGCTGTTGGCTTGGCCGTCCTCGACCGTCAAACAGGTGTTGAGCAACAAAACGCCCTGCTCGGCCCAAGCGATCAATGAACCGTGCGCCGGCACCGGCAAGCCCAAATCGCGCTGCCGCTCTTGCCAAAGGTTGCGCAAGCTCGGCGGTACGGCTTGGCCCGGCGGGACCGAAAACGCCAAACCCTCGGCCTGACCCGGCCCGTGGTAGGGGTCTTGGCCCAGGATCACGACCTTGACCCTGCTCAGGGGCGTGAGCGCCAAGGCCCGCAAAGGCTCGGGCGGGTAAATGGTGGCGCCAGCAGCCAAACGGGCTTGCAAAAACACCCATAAAGCTTGACCCGTGGCCGATGCCCAGAACGCATCGACATCGGCTTGCCAAGACGCGTGCACTGGCCACAGCGCTGGGTCGGCTTGGCGCAAACGGGGCGTCTCGGCGCCCCAATCCCAGGCCAACTGCGTCACCGCGGCCTTTAAGCGAACAACTCGGCCAAGGCCTCACCCGGCTCAGGTGCGCGCATGAAGGCCTCGCCGACCAAAAAGCCCTGCACGCCGGCGCGGCGCAAGCGCAGCACGTCATCGCGGGTGGTGATGCCGGACTCACTGATGAGCAAACGCTGCTCGCCCACGTCGGCCATGATCGACAAGGTGGTGTCGAGCGACACCTCAAAGGTGTGCAGGTTGCGGTTGTTCACCCCGAGCAGCGGTGTTTTCAAGCGCAGTGCGCGCTCACATTCGGCGCGGTCGTGGACCTCCACCAACACCGCCATGTTCAAGCCCGAGGCCAAGGCCTCGAAATCGGCCATCTGCGCGTCGTCCAAGCAGGCGGCGATCAAGAGCACCGCATCCGCACCCATGGCCCGGGCTTCGTAGATTTGGTAGGCGTCGACCATGAAGTCTTTGCGCAACACCGGCAAGTCGCAGCTGGCACGGGCTTGTTTGAGGTAGTCGGCGCTGCCTTGGAAGAAATCTTTGTCGGTGAGCACCGACAGACAAGCCGCGCTCACGCCCTTGACGCCTTCGGCGTAACTCTGTGCGATGTCAGCCGGGATGAAGTCTTCGCGCAGCACGCCTTTGGATGGGCTGGCCTTTTTGACTTCGGCGATCACCGCGGCATGGCCGGCGGCGATTTTCGCGCGCAAAGCACCTTCGAAGTCGCGTGTGAGCACGCGGCTTTCGGCATCGGCACGCACCGTCTCCAGCGATTTGCGCTCTCGAGCTGCGGCCACCTCTTGGTGCTTGACCTCGACGATTTTTTTCAAGATGTCACTCATGCGGCGGCTTTCTGTGTAGCGGATATCAAACGGTCCAGGCGGGTTTTCGCGGCCCCGCTGGCCAAGGCCTCGCGGGCCAGGGCTATGCCGGTCTCCATGGTGTCGGCTACGTTGGCGGCGTACAGCGCCACGCCCGCGTTGAGCACCACGATGTCGCGCGCAGGGCCGGGCTCGTTGGCCAGGACGCCCAGCAACATGGCGCGCGACTGCTCAGGCGTTTCCACACGCAAGGCTCGGTTGCTGCTCATGGCAAAACCAAAATCCTCGGGGTGAATCTCAAACTCACGGATCTGGCCGTCTTTGAGCTCGCCCACCAAGGTCGAGGCGCCGAGTGACACCTCGTCCAAACCGTCGCGGCCATACACGACCAAGGCATGCTCAGCACCCAAGCGCTCCAAAGCCCGCACCTGAATGCCCACCAAATCGGGGTGAAAAACGCCCATCAAAATGTTCGGGGCACCGGCCGGGTTGGTCAGTGGGCCCAAGATGTTGAACAGGGTGCGCACACCGAGCTCTTTGCGCACCGGCGCCACGTTTTTCATTGCGGGGTGGTGGTTGGGCGCGAACATGAAGCCAATGCCCATGTCGGCGATGCACTGCGCGATCTGCTTGGGTGGCAGGTTGATGTTGACGCCCAAGCTCTCGAGCACGTCAGCGCTGCCGCTCTTGCTGCTCACGCTGCGGCCCCCGTGTTTGCTCACACGGCCGCCGGCCGCGGCCACCACGAACATCGAGCAGGTGGAGATGTTGAAGGTGTGCGAACCGTCGCCACCGGTACCCACGATGTCCACCAAATGGCGCCGGTCGGCAACCTCGACCTTGGTGGAGAACTCGCGCATGACTTGCGCGGCGGCGGTGATCTCGCCAATGGTTTCTTTTTTCACGCGCAAGGCCGCGATGAAAGCAGCCATCAACACCGGCGACATCTCGCCCGACATGATGAGCCGCATGATGTGCAGCATCTCGTCGTGGAAAATTTCGCGGTGCTCGATGACGCGCTGCAGCGCCTCGGTCGGGGTGATGGGGGGCATTGGGCTCAACATGACCGCTCCTTACAAAAAGTTTTTCAGCATGGCGTGACCGTGCTCGGTGAGGATGGACTCGGGGTGGAACTGCACGCCTTGGATGTCCAGCTCGGTGTGGCGCACGCCCATGATCTCGCCGTCATCCGTCCACGCCGTGACCTTCAAACAAGGCGGGCAGGTGGCGCGTGCGATCGCCAAGGAGTGGTAACGGTTGACCGTGAAGCGCTCAGGCAGGTCCGCGAAGATGCCTTCTTGGGTGGTTATGATGACACTGGTTTTGCCGTGCATGAGGGTTTGCGCGCGCACGATTTGGCCGCCAAACGCCGCGCCAATGCTTTGGTGCCCCAAACACACGCCCAAGATGGGCAGCTGGCCCGCGAAGTGTTGGATGGCGGCGACCGAAATGCCCGCCTCCATCGGCGAACAGGGCCCAGGGGAAATCACCAAACGATCGGGCTGGCGCGCCGCAATGCCCTCGAGGGTGATTTCGTCGTTGCGAAACACCTCGACCTCAGCGCCCAACTCCCCAAAGTACTGAACGATGTTGAAGGTGAAACTGTCGTAGTTGTCCACCATGAGGACTTTGATCTTGCTCATTCCAGGCCCTCCTCGACCAATTCGGCGGCGCGCAACAAGGCGCGGGCTTTGTGTTCGGTTTCGCGCCATTCGAGCTCGGGCACCGAGTCGGCCACCACGCCCGCGGCGGCCTGCACGTACAGGGTTTGGTTTTTGATGATGCCGGTGCGGATCGCAATGGCCACGTCCATGTCACCCGCAAAACTCAGATAACCACAAGCGCCGCCGTACAGGCCGCGCTTGGTGGGCTCGAGCTGGTCGATCAGTTCCATGGCGTGCACCTTGGGCGCGCCGGTGAGCGTGCCTGCTGGGAAGGTGGCCTTGAGCACGTCCATGCTTGACAGCGGCTGGCCATCAGCGCCATTGAGCAAGAGGCCTTCGACGTTGCTGACGATGTGCATGACGTGGCTGTAACGC
>JBEDCE010000188.1:0-3694 GCA_041176905.1 Pseudomonadota bacterium | reverse complement strand
TCATGCAGGCGTGCGTAAGTGCCGTCCATCTTCATGCACTTGACGGCATTGGAGAGCACAGTGCGACCGGCTTTGTCGTCCAGGCGCAAAGGAATGGCCCAGACCAAACCGGTTTTGATGGTGTAGGTGGTTTTGACCAGCGGGTTTTGCTTGGCGGCCCAGGCCACCACGGTGTTGCCCGCCAAATTGGCTTGGGCGCGGCCCGACAAAACAGCTTGCACCGCGTCGGCATTGGTGTCGTAAATGTCGAATTTGAAACCGAACTTGCCCATGTTTTCCTTGGCCCAGGTTTCATAGGCCGAGCCTTTGTTGACCGAAATGGTCTTGCCTTTGAGGTCGTCCAAGCTGTTGATCTCGGCGTCCGATTTTTTGACCAAAAATTGGAAATCGGTGTCCAGGTATCCCTCGGTGAACAGCATTTGCTCGGCGCGTTGCGGGGTCACCGTGGTGGGGGCAGCGATCCAGTCGTATTTTTTGGCGTTCAAGCCGGGGATCAGGCCCGAGAACTGCGTGCCTTCGATGTTGACTGGGCGCTTGAGGCGCTTGCCAATTTCCATCGCCATGTCGACGTTGAAGCCCTCAATGGTTCCGTCGAGCTTGCGCATGGCGTGGGGGGCAAAGGTCGCGTCCACGGCGGTCTGTATGGTTTGCGCCATGGCAGCCCCGCAGAACGCGGCGGACAAGGCCAGGGCCAGTCCAGTGAGTTTGGTTTTCATGCAGACACTCCTTCAGTGGTTAAAAAAATTCAAAACAATCAGCCCAGCGGCTTGCCCGCACCCACCCGATCGACGATGAGCTGATAGTGCTCGGGGCGGCGGTGCTTGGCAAAGTTAAAGACATGCTCGCGGAAGGTGTCACCCAAAGCCAGGTCGCAGTGGTGGAAGATGAGTTCGTCTTCTTCGCTGGCGCTTTGCGCCACCACCTCGCCGGTGGGCGACACAATGGCCGAACCCGCAATCATGTGAAAGCCGTCTTCGGCACCGCACTTGGCCGAAGCACCCACCCACAAGGCGTTTTCGTGCGCATGCGCTTGCAGCAGCAACAGGTGGTGGAACATCCGCAGGTGCGGCGGTTCGCTCCAATGGATGTTGTGCGACGGCGTGTTGTAGCCCAGCACCACCACCTCGGCGCTTTGCAAGCCCATGACGCGAAAGGTCTCGGGCCAACGGCGGTCGTTGCAAATACACATGCCCATGCGGGTGTCCATGGTGTCCCACACCTTGAAGCCTTCGTTGCCCACTTGGAAGTACTTTTTCTCCAGGTGCTGAAACGGCGCGGCTGGTTTGTGGTCGTCGTGGCCGGGCAGGTGCACTTTGCGGTAGCGACCCACGATCTGGCCTTGGCGGTCCACGATGATGGAGGTGTTGAAACGCTCGCGCTCTGGGGTGAGTTCGGCGTAGCCCAGGTAAAAGCCGATGCCGTACTGGCGCGCCAAGTCAAACAAGGGTTGCACATCGGCGTTGGGCATGGACGGCTCAAAGTAGCGGTCAATCTCGGCCTCGTCGGTCATCCAGTAGCGCGGGAAAAACGTGGTCAGCGCCAGCTCGGGGAACACCACAAAGTGGGCATGCCGGGCGTGGGCTTCTTTGAGCAGCTCGACCAAGCGCGCCACCACGGCGGCTTTGCTGTCGCGCAAATGGATGGGACCGAGTTGGGCAACAGCCAGGGGGAATGGGCGTTTCATGACAGTTTGGGTAACAAAGATTTGAGAAAGCCCGCCGAGCCGGTGCTGGCGGGGGCGTTGACCAAGGGGCCGGGTTTGCCACGGGCGATGAACTCGCCGCTGCCCCGCGCCACTTGCAATTCATTGTGCGCGATCACCACCCGCCCGCGGTTGACCACCGTGGTGGGCCAGCCGGTCAGGCTTTTGCCCTCGTAGGGCGTGTAGCCCACCCGGTCGTGCAGCATGTGGGTGCTGACCTGGGTTTGGCGCAGCGGGTCCCACACGGCGATGTCGGCGTCCAAGCCCACGGCGATGCGGCCTTTGCGGTGCGACAAGCCATACATGTGGGCGTGGTCGGTGGCGGTCAGGGCGACAAACTTCTCCAGCGTCATGCGGCCGGTGTGCACCCCTTCGGAGTACAGCAGCGGCATGCGCAGCTCAATGCCGGGCACGCCGTTGGCCATGTCTTTGAACGTGGTTTTGTCGCCTTTGGGCAGCTTGCCCGATTCGTCGTATCGGTAAGGTGCATGGTCGGAGCTGAACACCTGAAAGGTGCCGTCGAGCAAACCCGCCCACACCGCGGCTTGTGACTCGGCGTCGCGTGGCGGCGGGCTGCAGCAAAACATGGCCCCTTCCAAACCGGGTCGGTCAATGTCGTCGGCGGTCAAAAACAGGTATTGCGGGCAGGTTTCTGCAAAGATGCGCGCCCCCAGGGTTTGCGCCGAGCGGATGTGGCGCACCGCTTCGATGCCCGAGACATGCACGATCAGCACCGGCACATCGAGCAGGCGCGACAGCGCAATCACCCGGTGGGTGGCTTCGCTTTCGGCCAGCGGGTCGTGCGACACCGCATGGAACTTCGGTGCCACATGGCCGTTGTCGAGCAAGCGCTGGGCGATCCATTTGATGATGTCGTTGTTTTCGGCATGCACCATGACCAAAGCGCCTTCGCGCCCAGCGGTGTGCAACACATCGAGCATTTGGCTGTCATCGAGCTTGAGCTTGTCGTAGGTGGTATAGACCTTGAACGAGGTATAGCCTTTGCGGATCAAGTCGGGCAGGTCGTGTTGCAAGGCCTGGGGCGTGGGGTCCGAGACGATCAGGTGAAAGCTGTAGTCGATGACGGCCTTGGGGCCGGCACAGGCGTGGTAGTCGCTCACCACTTTGGGGAGCGCCATGCCCCGATGTTGTGCGGCAAACGGGATGATGGTGGTGTTGCCCCCAAAAGCGGCGGCCACCGTGGCCGAGTCAAAGTCGTCGGCGGTCATCACCCCATTGCTGGATATTTGCTCCACATGGCAGTGGCTGTCGATGCCGCCGGGCAGCACCCAATGGCCTGTGGCGTCAATGTCGCGTGCTCCCGCCGGCAAATCGGGGGCCAGCGTGTGGATGAGGCCATCGCGCACGCCCACATCCACGCGCATGCGCCCATCGGCATTCACCACAGTACCGTTGCGAATGGTCAAGTCAAATTGGGACACAGCAAGCCTTTGAAATACAAATGGAATAAAAGGTGATTGTGGGTCAAGTGCCGTTGGCAAAGTCCTAGAACCAACCCCATGTATCCGTGGTGTGCGCAAGCATGAATCGGGCCTGCAAGCGCCGCACGGGTTTGGGGCGGGTCACGGGGCTCACACCGGCGCCAGCTTGGCACGCGGGTCGTGGCGTGCCAGGCGGGAGAGCAAAAACTCCACCTCTTGGCGCGCGCTGGCGCTGAGCATGGCCGCGGGTTTGCGCTGGGCATCGCTGGCCAGCAATCCGCGCCGTTGCATCACGTATTTGCGCACCGCCAGGCCCGCGCCTTGTTGCTGCTCATAGCGCAGCAAGGGCAGATGGGCATCAAACAAGTCGTGGGCTTGGTCGCGCTGTCCCGCTTGGGATAGGCGGACCACGTCACACAGCATGTCGGGGAAGCAATAGCCGGTGTTGGCGCCATCGGCACCGCGCGACATTTCAAAGTCCAGAAACAAGCCGCCGTTGCCGCACAAGATGGCAATGTGGCGCATGCTGTTGTCGGCTTCAAATTTGCGC
>JBEDCE010000187.1:0-3713 GCA_041176905.1 Pseudomonadota bacterium | reverse complement strand
CCCCGAGCCACCATGGCGCTGCTACTCGACGGAACAGCGGACTGGCCACGAGAGCAGATGGTGGTCGTGGGCTCCTCATTGGGTGGCTTTTACGCCAGGGTCTTGTCGCACCGCTTGGGCTGTCGCAGCGCCTTGATCAACCCCGCCGCCCACCCCGCCAGAGACTTGCAACGCCACATCGGTGAACACCCCGCTTGGCACGATCCCCAGGAGCGGGTCCACTTTGAGCCGGCGTTTATCGAGGAGTTGCGCGAATGGGAGGACACCCTGCCCCGGGCTGACTTGGTCAGTGACGGGGAGCGCCAGCGCCACTGGGCCATCTTGGCCCAAGGCGACGAGGTGCTGGACTGGCGTGAAATGCAAGCGTTTTGCGCCCACGCCCGCGTTCACCTGCTGCCAGGCAGCGACCACGCCCTGAGCGACTTCGAAGATCACATCGGCGCATTGATGGATTTTTTGAACTTAGCCCCTGGACAGGCACCCTGCCCATAGGGGCCTGCATGGGACAATAAGCCCCATGCACTTATTGTTTGACGATGCCGGCAAGCCCACGACCGGTCGAATCCTGTCCGAGGCCGATAACTCCTTGCAAGTGGAGCTCGATTCGGGCAAACGGGTCAAGGTCAAAAGCGCCAACGCTTGGCTGCGCTTTGACAAGCCCGAACCCAACACCCTGATGAGCCAAGCCTTGGCCTTGCAAACGGCCATGGAGTTGCCATTGGCTTACGAATTCGCGCCCGAAGACGAGTTCGAGTTTGCCGACTTGGCCGCAGTGTATTTCGACGATCCACCCAGCCCCGTCCAGCAAGCCGCAGCCTTGCTGTGCCTGCAATCCGCCCCACATTACTTTCGGCGATTGGGCAAAGGTCGATTCAAAAAAGCCCCTGCCGACATCTTGGCCCAAGCCCTGTTGGCGATTGAGAAAAAGCAACAGGTTCAAGCACAAATTGAGACTTGGGCAGCCGATTTGGTGGCGGGCAATTGCCCTGAACCGGTGCGCGCACAGCTCTACAAAATCTTGTTCAAACCCGACAAGAACAGCCCCGAATACAAAGCCGTGGTTCAGGCCGCACGCGACAGCCACACCGCTCCCTTGACCCTGTTGTTGAAGTCAGGGGCCATTGAAAACGCTTACGAATTCCATTGGCAACGCTTCCTGTTCGAGCACTTCCCCAAAGGCACAGGCTTTGGCGACATGGCTGTTCCACGCTCGCAGGACGAACTGCCCATGGCCGACGTGCAAGCATTTTCGATCGACGACTCGCAAACCACCGAAATCGACGATGCGCTGTCGGTCCAAGGTTTGGGCACGGGCTGCGTGACCCTGGGTATTCACATCGCCGCACCGGCCTTGTCGATTGTCCCGGACAGCCCCTTGGATCAGATTGCACGACAGCGCCTGTCCACGGTCTACATGCCGGGTCACAAAATCACCATGCTGCCCGATGCCGTGGTGAAAGCCTTCACGCTGCAAGCCGGTCAAGCCTGCCCTGCTGTGTCTTTGTATGTCCGCATCGATGAGCAGAGTTTTTCCATTTTGGACAGCAGCACCCGTTTAGAGCGCGTGCCCATCGCCGACAACCTGCGCCACGACCAAATCGACCACATCGTCACCGAGGCGTGGTTGCAAGGCGAACCGAACGCCGACGCACCAGCCGAAGCCCAACGTTGGCAAGCGTCATTGTCGTGGCTGCACCGCTTGGCCCAGCACCTCAAAGCGGCCCGTGAAGTGGTGCGTGGCAAACCCGAAACCTTCAATCGACCCGACCACACTTTCAAGTTGGACGGCGTGGGCGAACGCGGTCCGCAAGGTGATGAAACCGTCGTCATGGGTCTGCGACAGCGCGGCGCTCCATTGGACCTGATCGTGGCCGAGGCCATGATCGTGGCCAACAGCACGTGGGGGCAATGGCTGGCCCAATGTGGCGTGCCCGGTATTTACCGCAGTCAAGCCAGTCTGGCGCCCGGCATCAAGGTGCGCATGGGGGCCAAAGCCTTGCCACACGCGGGCATTGGCGTGCCCGCCTATGCGTGGAGCACCTCGCCGCTGCGACGCTACGTGGACATGGTCAACCAGTGGCAAATCATCACTTGTGTGCGCCACGGTGCCACCGCAGCTTTGGTCGCACCCTTCAAACCCAAAGACGCCAACCTGTTGGCCGTCATCGGTGCTTTTGATGCGGCCTACGGCGCCTACAACGACTTCCAACGCGGCATGGAGCGCTACTGGACGCTGAAGTACCTCGAACAAAACGGCATCACCGAGCTCGACGCGACACTGATCAAAGAGCAACTCGTTCGCGCCGACACGCTGCCGCTGGTCATGTCCGTCATGGGCACAGACGGCTGGCCACGGGGCGCCCAAGCCCGCGTGCGCTTGGGTCGATCCGACCTCATGGCCTTGGACATTTCGGCCACCGTCGTCGCCCGCTTGGACAACCCCGACAGCACCGATGACGATGCCTTGATCGAAGCCGATGAGGAGGAAGCCGTTTTGGCCACCCCAGTGACCTTGGCGATCGACGTGGAAGAGGCCGAGGCACCGCCAGCCGATCCCACCCCATAATTTGACCATGCAAGCGATGGCTCCCCACGTTATCCGATGGCTTCGGCAACGCAGTACCCTGCAATGGGCACTTGGGATTTCCCTTGTCTTTCACGCGGCCTTGCTGACCATTCGGGCGGTGGATCCCGTGGGCTTTAACCGCCTCTTTGAGAACACGCCTTTGGAAGTGATCTTGGTCAACACCCAAAGTGACCGCGCACCCGACCAAGCGCAGGCCATTGCACAAGCTTCGCTGGCTGGTGGCGGCAGCGCCAACACTGGGATGGCCAGTGCCCCGTTGCCCAGCATGGCCGCCGCTCAAGTTGGCAATGCGCCAGAGCCTCAACAGGCCGCATTGGCGGCTTTACGCCAACGTCAACAGGCCCTGCTCACCCAAGTGCGTCAACAAATCGCGCAACTCCCACCCGTCGACCCCAACGCCAGCGCCAACACACCACAAGCGCTGGAAGAAGAGCGCAAACGACAAGCCCTGCTCAACATGCTCGCGCAAATCGAAAAGCGCATCCAAGAAGAGAATGCGCGTCCGCGCAAGCACTACATCAGCCCGGCCACGCGTGAGGCGGTGTACGCGGTCTATTACGACGCCCTGCGCCAACAAATCGAAGACCAAGGCACGCGCCAATTCCCCCAGCAAGATGGCCAAAAACTCTACGGTGAGCTGACCATGGTCATCACCGTGAACCACACTGGCGAAGTCCTTGACACCGAAATCGCACAGCGATCGCCATCGCCCGCCTTGGACCGACGTGCCCAAGCCATTGTGCGTTCGCAGCGTTTTTCTGCGTTCACACCCGCCATGCGCCGCCAAGCCGACCACATCGTGGTCGTCTCACGTTTTCGTTTCACCCGCAACGAAACCCTGCAAACCCAGTTGAGGAACCAATGACATGAAGATCTTGTGGCGCTACCTGTCATGGTGTGTGCTCGCTGGACTGGCGCTGCAGTTGTTTTTTTTGGCTCGCATCGCCAGCATGGGCGTGGTGGCCCCTGAAAGCACCGCATTCATGCGGTCTGAAATTACACGGGTGGGTGTCAAAGCCCTGCGGGGTGACAAGCCGTGGCGATGGTCGCAGGAGTGGGTCGAGCCCAAGGCGATCAGCCCGCAGTTGCGCCGCGCCGTCATCGCCTCCGAAGATGGTGGTTTTGT
>JBEDCE010000186.1:0-3745 GCA_041176905.1 Pseudomonadota bacterium | reverse complement strand
CAGCGCGCTCCCAGATGCCAGCGTGGGCGCGGACTTGCCCAGCCACGTGCCTATCGCTTCCCATTGGGCTGCGCAGTCCAGCAGTCAAATGCCTTGGGAGTTGGGTTTACAAGCGGAAGCAGCGGCTTTGCTTCGCGAAGACCGCCAAGACGTGTGGGACGTGCTGAGCCAGCGCTTTGAAGGGGTGTTGATTCAAGCCGCTTTGACCGCCACACGGGGCCGACGCATCGAAGCCGCCGTGAAGTTGGGCATCGGGCGCAACACCATCACCCGCAAGATCCAAGACCTCAAGCTCGAAGACGGCCCGCAGGGGCATTGAGTCAGGCGCCCAGCGTCAAGACTACCGGTGCGTGGTCGCTGGGCCGTTCGTTTTTGCGCGGCGCCACATCCACCACACACGCGCTGGCGCGGGCCTTGAGCGTCTCGGTGATCAAGATGTGGTCGATGCGCAGGCCGCGCTTGCGCCGAAAACCAAAGTCGCGGTAGTCCCACCAGCTGAAGTTTTTCTCGGGCTGAGGGAACAACCGCACCGCGTCCGTCAAACCCAAATCGATGAGTGCGTTCAGGTGCAGCCGCTCTTCGGTGGTGCAGTGGATGGTCTCGCGCAGGCCTTCGGGGTCCCACACATCAAGGTCGTCGAAGGTGATGTTGTAGTCGCCCATCAACACCAACTTCGGGTGAGCGGCCATCTCGGCGCGTACCCATTCGCGCAGCGCGGTGAGCCAGCGCATTTTGTAGGCGAACTTGTCGCTGCCGGGTTCTTGCCCGTTGGGGAAGTACGCTCCGATCACGCGCACGCCATCGACCGTGCCACACAGCACCCGCGATTGTTCGTCCTCAAAACCGGGGATGTTTTTGATGACCTCGGTGACCGGGGTTTTGCTCAGCAAAGCCACGCCGTTGTAGGTTTTTTGGCCGAACCACTGGGCTTGGTAGCCGATCTCGGACAAGGCTTGGGCGGGGAATTTGTCGTCGGTGAGTTTGAGCTCTTGCAGCGCCAGCACATCGACCGGGTTGGCGGCGAGCCAATCGATCACTTGGGGCAGGCGCACGTTGAGCGAGTTGACGTTCCAGGTGGCGAGTTGCATGGTCAGCTGAGGGTGTGGGCCGCGGCGTGCAGCCGCAGCAGGGTTTGGGTGACGTCGCGTGAGAGGCTCAAGTCGGTGGGCACGCCCGCTTCGGACTTGGCCGCAAAGTCGTGCACCATGGCGGCGTATTGGTTGATGGTGGGCGTGTTCGGCAAATCCAGGCCTTCGCTGGCGCGCCATGGGGCTTGAGGCGGCGGGTTGAACGGCGCGTCCAAGGCCACCCAGCCACGCTCGCCCACGGCCAAGGCGCTTTGGTGGCGCACGCTTTGGGTCGACACGCTGAACTGCAGCACCGAAGCGTTGCCCCAGCGCAGTTCGCCTTGGGTGTGGATGTCCGTGCTCCAGTCGGGGTGTCGGGTTTGGTGGCAACGCACGGCATCGGGTGCACGCTCCATCAGCCAGTGGCCGAGCAACACGGCGTAGCAGCCAATGTCCCACAGCGCGCCGCCGCCCAAGGCGGCTTGGTTGCGGATGTTGGCGGGGTCGCGGTTGTCATAAGAAAACGTCACTTGCAGGTGACGCCAAGCCCCCACGTCCAAGGCCTTGAGCGCGGCCCACTGCGGGTGGTGCAAAACCATATAGGCCTCGTGCAGGTGGCGCTGTGCGGTTTGTGCGGCTTGGCTCAAGCGGTCGACGTCGGCCAAGCTCAGGGCCATGGGTTTTTCGCACAAGACGTGGTGGCCAGCGGCCAAGGCCTTGAGCGACCACGGCACGTGCGAGTCGTTGGGCAGGGCGATGTACACCGCGTCAACGCGGGGGTCGTTCAAGACGCCCTCGTAGCTGGTCCAACGCGCCGGCGGTTGCTGTTCACTCCAAGCCATGGTGGCGGCTGTGGGCGAACGGCTGCCGATGGCCACGACCTCGTGTCCCGCTTGGGCGATCGCCGGGGCGAGTTGTGTGCGGGCGATCTTGCCCCAGCCCAAAATGCCAAAGCGCATGCTCAAGCCTCCACGCGTTTGAAATCCACAAACGCAAAGCGCAGTCCGCTGTTGCTGGTGTGGGCTTGGCGAGAGGTCTCGCGCCACGCTGGACCGAGCGTGGGCGCATAGGCATCGCCGGTGTAGTCGTGGTCGATTTCGGTGACCACCACACGCTGTGCCAAAGGCAGGGCCAAGGCGTAGATTTGGGCGCCGCCCATGACCCAGACCTGTGGTGCGGCGGCGCACAGGGCCACAGCCTCATCCAGGCTGTGCGCCACGCGAGCACCTGAGGATTGCCAAGTTCGGTCGCGCGTGATGACGATGTTGTCGCGTCCGGGCAGGGGTCGAAAGCGCTCGGGCAAGGAGTCCCAGGTCTTGCGACCCATGATCACCGGGCAACCCATGGTCACGCGTTTGAAATGCGCGAGGTCTTCGGGCAAGTGCCAAGGCATGGCGTTGTCTTGGCCGATCACGCCGTTGGCGGCGCGGGCGTAGATGAGGTTGAGTTGGGTGCTCATGCGGGTTTGGGTGATGCAGATAAACGAGGCGGCAGCAACACGCTGGCGATGGCCACACAGACAAAGAGCATGGCGGCCCAGTCTTGCCAAGCGGGCAACTCACCGACGATCACGGTGGCCGACAAGGTGCCGACCAATGGGATGGCCATGATGCTCATGGCGCTGGTGGCCGGCGGCAAGTCGCGCGCCATGCCGAACCAAATGATTTGGGCAAAGCCGTAGTTGATGAACACCCCGTACAACAGGCTCAGCCACATGGACAGGTTGAACGTGGCCGGTTGGGGCACAGGCTCCCAGAGCGCGGCCAAACACCACACCACCACGCTGCCCATGAGCAGCATCCACACGGTGACAACCAAGGGGTCCAAGGTGAGTTGGGCTCGGCGAAACATCAAGGTGCCCAAAGCCCAGCAAAATGCCGCCCCGATCATCCAAGCCACGCCCTGTGGCCGGCCGGCCAAGCTGCTGAGCTCGTCCCACAAGAGCAGGGCGATGGCCAAGCTGGCGCAGACCACGGCCAGCAAGACGCGCCGGTTCAAGCGTTCTTGGTAGAAAGCCACGCCGAGCAAGACGGTGAAGATGGGCATGGTGAAGCCCAAAATCGCTGCGCGGCCCGAGGCCAAATCCTGCAGACCCATGATGGACATGGTGTGCCAGCCCAACACGTTGGGCAGGCCCAAGGCGGCGATCACCGCCCATTCACGTCCGTTGGGCCACATGCGCTGGCCTTTTTGTGCCACGTACACAAACAGCCATGCTGCACCCAGCGTCATGGTGGTGGCGCGGAAAAACAGCGGCGTGATTTGCCCGAGCGAGAGCTTCATCATGGGCCAGTTTACGCCCCACATCAGCGTGAGGGCCAACACCGCCCAAGCTTGGCGGCGTGTGATCACACGGCCACCGGGGCTTTGATGGCGGGGTGGTGCTGGTAGTCGAGCACGTCAAAGTCCTCGACTTGGTAGTCGAAGATCGAGTCTGGGCGACGCAGGATGCGCAAGCTGGCGTAGGGCAGGGGCTCGCGGCTGAGTTGCAAGGCCACCTGCTCAAAGTGGTTGCTGTAGAGGTGGCAGTCGCCGCCGGTCCAGATGAAGTCGCCCACGTCCAAGTCGCATTGCTGGGCCACTATGTGGGTGAGCAAGGCGTAGCTGGCGATGTTGAAGGGCACGCCCAAAAAAATGTCGGCGCTGCGCTGGTAGAGCTGGCAGCTCAAGCGGCCTTT
>JBEDCE010000185.1:0-3790 GCA_041176905.1 Pseudomonadota bacterium | reverse complement strand
TTGGGCCAAGGTGAAACCGGCCTTGGTCGATGCGGGCACGGTGGGCAGGCGGAACACGGTGGACGCGGGCAAGCCCAGGAACTCACGCGCCTTGGCGGTGAGCGAGCGGCCGATGATCAGGTTGATACGACCACCAGCACGCACTTCGTCAAACAGCACATCGCTCTTGAGTTGGAAGGTGGTGACGGTTTTACCGTCCTTGACGATCTTGCCTTCGTAGGGCAACACGTCGACCACATCGCCCATGTTCAAGCCCGACACGTCGGCTTCGATGGGCAGTGCGCCAGAGTCCTCCTGCGTGTTGAAGAAGATGGGGGCGATTTTGCCGCCCAAGGTCACACCGCCGAAGCGCTTGTTGGGCACGAAGGGGATGTCTTCACCGAAGCCCCAGATGATGCTGTTGGTGGCGGACTTGCGCGAAGAACCGGTGCCGACCACGTCGCCGACGTAGGACAGCAAATGGCCTTTTTTCTTCAACTCTTCGATCATGGCCATGGGACCACGCTTGCCGTCTTCTTCCGGCTTGAAGGGTGCGCCTTCGCGGGTGTTTTTCAACATCGCCAAGTAGTGCAATGGGATGTCGGGGCGGCTC
Source organism: Pseudomonadota bacterium (assembly GCA_041176905.1). Taxonomy (GTDB): domain Bacteria; phylum Pseudomonadota; class Gammaproteobacteria; order Burkholderiales; family Burkholderiaceae_C; genus Hydrogenophaga. The sequence goes on along the minus strand of JBEDCE010000185.1, from coordinate 3,198 downwards.
CAAGCGTCGGGCGCGGGCGACAGGTCGTCGGTGTTGGTTTCACCGGGCACCTTGAACACGGTGATGGTGATTTTTTTCTCGACTTCGGGGCGGGTGGTGAACCACTCGGCCTCGGCCCAGCTTTGCATGACTTCTTTGGCCTTGGCGTTACCGGCCTTGGCTTTTTCGGCGACGTCGTTGAAGAAGTCGAACATCAGCAAGGTTTTCTTCAGGCCTTCAGCGGCCACGGCAGCCACTTCGGGACTGTCGAGCAACTCGATCAGGGGGTGCACGTTGTAGCCACCCACCATGGTGCCGAGCAACTCGGTGGCCTTGGCTTTGGAGACCAAGCCGACTTTGACTTCACCGTGCGCCACGGCGGCCAAGAAGGAGGCCTTGACCTTAGCGGCGTCGTCCACACCTGGGGGCACGCGGTGGGTCATCAGGTCCATCAAAAAGGCGTCTTCGCCAGCGGGTGGGTTCTTAATCAGTTCGATCAAGGCCGCGACCTGCTTGGCGTCCAGCGGCAGGGGAGGAATACCCAGCGCGGCGCGCTCGGCGGCATGGGCACGGTAATCGGTGAGGAATTGGGACATAAAAGACTCCTGAGATGGGTCGAAAAAATCAATGAAACCAGCGCTGGGCGCTGTCGGGCAAGGGCTGGCCAGTTTGGTGCGCACGCACCAAACACTGCCAATACAAACGAAAACTGGCGCGGTCGTGCAAACGGCCTTCGTGCTTCAGCGGCGCCCAATCGCAGGCCGCGGCCTGGTCGATGATCTCGGCGGCGGTGTGCACCTCAGCCGAGCTGGGCGAAAACGCGCGCAAGATGGGCCGAACCTGGTCTGGATGGATGCTCCACATGCGCGTGTAGCCCAGCTGCTGTGCGGCTTGGCGCGCGGCGTGCTCCAAGGCCACCGCGTCTTTGAGCTCGGTGACGACGTTGTGCGAGGGCACTTTGCCGTGGGCGTGGCAAGCCGCGGCGATGTCGAGCTTGGCGCGCAGGACCTGGGGGTGGCTGAACTGGCCTTGTACCGTCATGGCCGAAGCGGGCAAGGCCCCCGCGTGGGCGGAGACAAAGTCCATCAAACCAAAACTGAGCGACTGCACGCGCGGGTGCGCGGCGATGTCAAAGGCGCGGTGCACCGCAGCGGGCGACTCGATGAGCACGTGCAGCGGCAAGGCCGATGCACCCGCGGCGTCGATTGCGCGCACGGCGCGCTGCACATCATCCAAAGACTCGACCTTCGGCACCATGAGGTGGCACAAGCGGTGACCGGCACGGCCCACGATGTGGGCCACATCGGCCTCAAACGCGGGGTGATCGGTGGGGTGCACCCGAACGGCCACACGGGCACCGACCGGGGCTTGCAGCGCCAGTTCGGTGACCAAGGCGGCGTGATCGGCTTCACCACCGACGGGTGCGCCGTCTTCGCAGTCCAGCGTCACATCCATCACCACCGCACCGAACTCGGCGCTGAGTTCGGCTTGCAGGCGCAGGCTTTTTTGCATGCGCGCCGCCACCCCGCTGTAGTGATCGCAAACCGGCAAAGCCCCAGCCGAAGCTTGGGCGCCGAGCAGCACGTCACGGGGGTGGGCAACGCTCATGGAGAGGCTCACAGCAGGTGCTTGACGCCTTCTTGCTCGCCTTGCAATTCGGCCAAGGTTTTGTCGATGCAAGACTGGCTGAACGCGTCGATGGCCAAGCCTTCAACGACCTTGTATTCGCCATTGGCGCAGGTCACGGGGAAGCCGAACATGACGTCTTTGGGAATGCCGTACCAGCCTTGCGATGGGATACCCATGGTGACCCAGTCGCCGTTGGTGCCCAAGGCCCAGTCGCGCATGTGGTCGATGGCGGCGTTGGCGGCCGATGCGGCCGACGACAAACCACGGGCTTCGATGATGGCCGCGCCGCGCTTGCCCACGGTGGGCAAGAACACATTGGCGTTCCACTCGTGGTCGTTGATCATGTCCTTGACCGAAGCGCCATCGATGGTGGCGAAGCGGTAGTCGGCGTACATGGTGGGCGAGTGGTTGCCCCACACGGCTAGTTTCTTGATGCTCGAGACGGCCTTGCCGGTTTTGGCGGCCAGTTGGCTCGCGGCGCGGTTGTGGTCCAAGCGCAGCATGGCGGTGAAGTTGGTGGGCTTGAGGGCGGGCGCGGCCTTCATGGCGATGTAAGCGTTGGTGTTGGCGGGGTTACCGACCACGAGCACCTTGACGTTGCGCGAGGCCACGGCGTTGAGGGCCTTGCCTTGGGCGGTGAAGATGGCGCCGTTGATGGCGAGCAACTCAGCGCGCTCCATGCCAGGGCCGCGTGGACGCGAACCGACCAACAAAGCGTAGTCGGTGTTTTTGAACGCGGTCATGGGGTCGCTGTGCGCTTCCATGCCGGCCAGCAATGGGAAAGCGCAGTCTTCGAGTTCCATCATCACGCCCTTGAGCGCTTTTTGGGCTTTTTCGTCGGGAATTTCGAGCAATTGCAAGATGACGGGCTGGTCCTTGCCCAACATTTCGCCAGAAGCGATGCGGAACAACAGGGCGTAACCGATTTGACCTGCAGCGCCGGTGACGGCAACGCGGACGGGCTTTTTGCTCATGGTGAAACTCCAAAAAAAGCGATGAAGAGGAAAATTTTGAGCCCTTAGTGTAACCCGAAGACCCCCTTCCGTCAATTTGTCTTATGTCTTATATAAGATATGATTGACGCACTTTTTGGTGTTAATCTTTCGCGCAAATGCCCGCTCAAAACCCACCCCTTTCGGACCTGCCCCAGACGGCTGGCGGCGATGCATTCGCTCCATCGAACGGTTTGGGCCCGTCGTTCAGTCCGCTGTACCAACAGATCAAAGGCCTGATCTTGCGCAGCCTGCAGGCCGGCGAATGGAAAGCTGGGGACATGATCCCCAGCGAACTGGACTTGGCCGCGCGCTTTCGCGTGAGCCAAGGCACGGTGCGCAAAGCCATCGACGAGCTGGCCACCGACAACCTGCTGGTGCGTCGCCAAGGCAAGGGCACGTTTGTGGCCACCCACGCTGAGCAGCACACCCAATACCGTTTCCTGCGCTTGGTGCCCGACCACAACCACCTCGACCAGCAAGGCCCGGCCTCGCGGCGCATCATCGAATGCAAGCGCCTGCGGGCGCCGGCCGACGTGGCTCGGCAATTGCAGTTGCGCACAGGCGACCCTGTGCTGGCGGTCAAGCGCGTCTTGGC
>JBEDCE010000184.1:0-3836 GCA_041176905.1 Pseudomonadota bacterium | reverse complement strand
CAAGCCCGGGTGGTGGCGCCGCATGGTCAGCAACCACGCCGCCCAAGTGCTTTCCAACACCCCCACCCCGCCCTGCTCCACGCCCGCCAGTCCACGCCAACCCGCGTGGGCCGCGGCCACACAACGTCCGGCACGATCGGCCAACAACACCGGCAAACAATCGGCCACCATGATGGTGCACACCACCCCGGATTGGTCGGTCAGACAGGCGTCGGCCAACACCGTGCAGGGTGGGTGTTCGCTCAAGCTCAACACATGCGTGCCGTGCACCTGCTTCAAAAACACCGGCGCTTTCCCGCCCCGCAGGCGCAAGGCCTCGCTCAAACGGGCACGGTTCTGCGCCACCGCCACCGGGTCGTCACCCACGTGGTCGCCCAGATTGAAACTGTCGTGCGGCGCCCGAGAGAAGCCCCCGCTTCGCAAAGTGAACAGGGCATGCACGCCTTGGGGCACCTGTTCAGGGAACAAGGCTTGATCAGAATGGGACATCAGCTGAAGGTCTGGCATGGTCTTGAGCATAAACCGAGAACGGTGGGCCATTTGCGGTGAAAATCAACCCCATGCACCACCCCAACAGCACGACTTCATCGCACACGCGACCATCGGCCCTGTTTTGTCGCTGTTGCGGCCATGGCTTGGAACGGCGCATTCCCGACGACGGCGACACCAAGGTGCGAGGCGTTTGCCCCGCCTGCGCGACCATCCATTACGACAACCCCTTGTGTGTCGTCGGTACCGTGCCCTATTGGGGCGCTCAAGGAGAACAGGTGTTGCTGTGCTTGCGCAACATCGAGCCGCGCAAAGGCAAATGGACGCTGCCGGCGGGATTTTTGGAGTTGGCCGAAACCACCGCTCAGGGTGCGGCACGCGAAACCGATGAAGAGGCCGGCGCGCAAATCGAAATGGGACCTCTGTTCACGTTGATGAACGTCCCGCGCGTGGGCCAGGTGCACTTCTACTATTTGGCACGCTTGTCCAGTGCTGAATTTGCCCCCGGCACGGAGACCATCGAAGCCCGCTTGTTCACCGAATCCGAAGTACCTTGGGACGAGATCGCCTTCACAACCGTCAAAGTCACCCTGCAACGCTATTTCGCCGACCGCCGCGCGGGCGCTTTTGGCTTTCATACCGCCGATTTGGACTGATCGGGTCGCCACAACGAACAAGGGGCCACACCGGTGAAAGTGTGGCCCCTTGTCGGCTGAATCAGCAATTTGGTCGGCGTGGCGGGATTCGAACTCGCGACCCCTTGCACCCCATGCAAGTGCGCTACCAGGCTGCGCTACACGCCGAAGCCTCAAATTATACCCCGCGCAAACCGCGCTTTTGGGCTGTGCGGGACTTTTTTATCCCAAGGTGAGCAGCTGGCGAATGGCCAACAATTCGGTGCGCAAAACGTTGGCGGGCACCGCTGAACGACCCAAGTCCACCAAACCCTGATCGGAGAGGTCGTCACCCATCACAATGCCGTCAACAAACGCGGTCGGTGGATCGTCCTCGCCCACCGTGGCCTTGCCCCGGTCGGCCGAGGCCAACTCTTGCAATTTGTTGCGAGCGCCACTGATGGTGAAGCCTTGGTCGTAGAGCAAATCGCGGATGCGGCGGATCATCAGCACTTCGTGGTGCTGGTAGTAGCGTCGGTTGCCCCGGCGCTTCATCGGGCGCAACTGGGTGAATTCTTGCTCCCAATAGCGCAGCACGTGCGGTTTGACACCGCAGAGCTCGCCCACCTCACCAATGGTGAAGTAGCGCTTAACGGGGATGGGGGGGAGCATTTTTTCCATGAAAATCAAGCCGGTATGAACCGGATCACGGAATTTACTCTAAGTTGAGGGTCTTGACGCACAAACCAGCGAAGTTTTTTTCGGGTCTGTCGCCAAGGGGCGACTCAGGCGGCGTCGGCGCTGTCTTGAACCAGGTCTTTTAGCTTAGGACTGGCATGAAACGTCACCACACGGCGGGCCTCAATGGCCACGGGCTCACCCGTTCTGGGGTTGCGTCCGGGCCGGGGGGCCTTGGTGCGGATTTGGAAGTTGCCAAAACCCGAGATTTTGACGTCGGTGCCGTTGACCAGGCTGTCGGTCACCAAATCAAAGAACGCGTCGATCATGTCCTTGGATTCGCGCTTGTTCAGACCAATTTGCTCGAAAAGCAGATCGGCCAGCTGGGCCTTGGTCAGGGCCGGGGTTTCCAGCGTCTCAACCGCCAACTCCATTAAGGGGGTGCTCATGTCAATCGCTCCCGTTCAAGTACGCAGACGGGCGCCCACGCGCTCGCTCAAAGACTTCAGCACCGAAGCCACCGTCGACTCGATGGCCTCATCGGTCAAGGAAGCGTCGTCTCGGTTCAAGACCAGGCGCACGGCCAAGCTTTTTTCATTTTGGCCGTCGGCCACCTTGGGCCGGTAGACGTCGAACAAAGTCGCACGCTTGAGCCAGGCGCTCTCGAGGGCGCAGATGGCATGCATGACAGCGTCGTGTGTCACCGACTCCTGCACCACGATGGCCAAGTCGCGCTCGACGGCTTGGTGACGGCTGACCGGCGCGAACTCGGGCACGGGTCGCTGCAACACCGCGGCCCAATCCAATTCAAAGAAGATCGGCGCTTGCGCCAAATCGTATTGCTGGCGCCAGCGTGGGTGCATCTCACCCAAGTGACCGATGCATTGACCTTCGAGCCAGACCGAGGCACAACGCCCGGGGTGCATGGCGGGGTGTTCGCCGGCCCGGAACTCAGCGATCCGGGGCGCCAGCAAGGCTTGAACATCGCCCTTGACGTCAAAGAAGTCCACACCGCGATCGCTCACGCCCCATTGCAAGGCGTCGGCCGAGCCTTGGCAAATACCGGCCACCCGCATGGGTTGCTGAAAACCCGCCACGCTGGTGTCCGAAGAAACCACGCGGCTGTCTTTGCTGAAGACGCGACCGACTTCAAACAAGCGCACCCGCGCAGCTTTGCGGTCGAGGTTGAATTTCAACGCCGCCACCAGACTGCCCAACAAGGACGAGCGCATCACGCTCATCTGACTGGCAATCGGGTTGAGCAAACGGATCGGGTCGGCGTTGCCGGCCAACTCACGCTCCCAGCGTTCTTCGACGAAGCTGAAGTTGATGGTTTCTTGGTAGCCCAAATGCGCCAAACGGTGACGCACCGCGTACGGGCCTTGGGCGGCGTATCGGGCAGGTGGTCGTAACCCACCACGCGCACGACCTCTTCGATCAGGTCCTCTTCGATTTGCAAGTCAAAGCGGTAAGCCGGTGGTGTCACCGTCAAGACATCGCCCTGCACGCTCACCGGCAGACCCAAGCGCGTCAGAGCGCCTTCGCACTGCGACACCGTCAACGGCATACCAATGACTTTCTGGGCGCGCGCCACGCGCAATTGCACTGGGGCGGACACGGGCACATTCGGCGATTGGTCGTCGATGGGGCCGGCTTGGCCGCCGCAGATCGACAAGACCAACTCGGTGATGCGCTCCAAATGCGCCACCGTGGTGGCGGGGTCCACGCCCCGTTCAAAACGGTGACCGGCATCGGTGGAAAAATTGAATCGGCGCGAACGCCCGGCGATCGACTTGGGCCACCAGAACGCAGCTTCGATGAAGATGTTTGTGGTCGCATCACTGACGGCGGTGGCTTTTCCGCCCATGATGCCGGCCAGCGACTCCACCGTCTGAGCGTCGGCGATCACACCGACCTGGGCGTCGAGCGACACGGTTTGGCCGTTGAGCAATTCCAGCGACTCGCCACTGCGCGCCCACCGAACCTCCAAACCGCCATGGATCTTGTCCAGATTAAAAATGTGGCTGGGGCGACCCAACTCAAACATCACGTAAT
>JBEDCE010000183.1:0-3837 GCA_041176905.1 Pseudomonadota bacterium | reverse complement strand
TGAAGGACCTGACCGACGCCTGCCACGAACATGGCACGGCGGTCATGATCCAGATCACGCACTTGGGTCGCCGCACCAGTTGGTCCAAAGCCGATTGGCTGCCCGTGGTCTCGCCCTCGCACCACCGAGAAGCCTCGCACCGGGCCTTCCCCAAAAAAATGGAGGACTGGGACATCGAACGCATCATCCGCGACTACGCGGACGCGGCCGAACGCATGAAGGCCGCGGGTGTGGACGGCATTGAATTGGAGGCCTACGGCCACCTGATGGATCAGTTTTGGTCCCCGCTGACCAACACCTTGGACGCGCCCTATGGCGGCAGCTTAGAGAACCGATTGCGCTTTGCTCGTGAGGTCTTGACCGCCATCCGTGCCCGGGTCGGACCCGATTTCATCGTGGGCGTGCGCGGCACCGTGGACGAACGTTTGCCCGGGGGCATCAGCCCAGCCGAGGGCCTGGGTATCTGCCACCACTTGGCGGGCACCGGCATGGTGGACTTCTTCAACGTCATCCGTGGGCACATCGACACCGATGCTGGGCTCACCGACGTGATCCCGGTGCAGGGCATGGCCAGCGCCCCGCACCTCGACTTTGCTGGCCAGATTCGCGCAGCGGTTCAGCTGCCGATTTTTCACAGCGCCAAGATCCAGGACGTCAACACCGCGCGCCACGCCATCGAGTCGGGCAAGCTCGACATGGTGGGCATGACGCGAGCGCACATGGCCGACCCGCACATCATGCGAAAAATCGTCGAGGGACGCGAGGACACCATCCGGCCCTGTGTGGGGGCCAATTTTTGTTTGGACCGCATTTACCAAGGCGGCGAGGCTTACTGCATCCACAACCCGGCCACCGGGCGCGAACTGAGCATGCCGCACGACATCCCACGGGCCGAGCGCGTGCGCCAGGTCTTGGTGGTCGGGGCTGGGCCGGCCGGACTCGAGGCGGCCCGGGTGGCCGCGGCCCGTGGGCATCGGGTGACGGTGTGGGAGGCGGCGGCCAAGCCCGGTGGGCAGCTCCGCTTGGCCGCTCAAAGCCACCGCCGCCGCGAGATGATGAGCATCATCGATTGGCGCATGGCGCAGTGCGAAGCCGCGGGCGTGTCGTTCCGGTTCAACGTCTGGGCCGACTTGCCACAGGTGTTGGCCGAATCGCCCGAGGTGGTGATCATCGCCACCGGTGGCATGCCGCACACCGAGGTCTTGAACGCGGGCAACGAGCTGGTCGTGTCGAGTTGGGACGTGTTGAGCGGCGATGTCAAACCCGCTGGCCGTGTGCTCTTGTTTGACGATGCAGGCGATCACCCCGCCTTGCAGGCCGCGGAGCTGATGGCCGCTGCGGGCGCACAAGTGGAGATCGTCACGCCAGACCGCACCTTCGCGCCCGAGGTCATGGCCATGAACCTGGTGCCCTACATGCGCAGCCTGCAGCGCATGGACGTGACCTTTACCGTGAGCTACCGGCTCACCTCGGTGGAGCGCGACGGCGCGCAATTGCTGGCCAAACTCGGCAGCGACTACGGCGGCGTGCTCAAAGAGCGAAAGGTCGATCAGGTGGTCGTCAACCACGCCACCCGTCCCTTGGACGAGCTGTACTTCGAACTCAAGCCCCTGTCGTCCAACCAAGGGGCGGTCGACTACACGGACCTCTTGTCGGGCCGAACGCAGCCCGCACCACCCAATGCCCAAGGCGGGTTCCAGCTCTTTCGCATCGGCGACGCCGTCGCCGCCAGAAACATCCACGCCGCGGTGTACGACGCCCTGCGTTTGGTCAAGGACCTGTGAGCCGCCCAGGTGGGCGGCGGGCCCGTTGGAGCGGCATCCGTGTCGCATCAACGATGGCGGGGTTTTGGGCGCTGGCTAGAATGAACCAAGCCCACCACGCCACACCCCCCAGTCTTATTCGCCCACATGAAAATCGCCTTTTGTTGCACCAACACGCCACCCGAACCGTGGCTGCTGGGCCTGCGCGCGGCCTTGCCCGGCGCAGACGTTTCGGTTTGGCAACCGGGTGATGCCCCGGCCGATGTGGCCGTGGTGTGGATGCCGCCCCAAGCGTTTTGGGATGCCCAGCCGCGAGTGCGCGCCATCTTCAACATCGGCGCGGGCGTGGATGCGCTCATGGCGCAGCGTTTGCCCGCGGGTGCGCGCATCGTGCGCTTGGACGACGCGGGCATGGGCGTGCAAATGGCCGAATACGTGTGCCACGCCGTCATCGGCTATTTCCGCGAATGGGCAGCCATCGACCACGACATCCGCGCCGGCATTTGGCAAGCGCGCGAGCCCGAGCCGCGCACCGCTTGGCCGGTGGGCGTCATGGGCTTGGGTGTGTTGGGCGAACGCGTGGCGCGCGCTGTGCAAACCTTTGAATTCCCGGTCAACGGTTGGAGCCGCAGCCCCAAGGCGATTGAGGGCGTGCGCGGCTTTGTGGGACCCGAGGCTTTCCACGATTTCTTGGCCCACACGCGCGTCTTGGTCAACCTCTTGCCCCTGACCCCCGAGACCGAAAACATCCTCAACCGCGACACGCTCTCGCGCTTGCGCCCCGGCGCGTTGGTCATCAACGTGGCGCGAGGTCGTCATTTGGTGGACGAGGACCTCTTGGCCTTGTTGGCCAGCGGCCACGTGGCTGGCGCCACCTTGGATGTGTGCCGCACCGAGCCGCTGCCCAGCGAGCACCCGTTCTGGCGTCACCCGCAGATCCGCCTCACCCCCCACACCTCGGCGCGCACCTTGGTCGCCGACACCATCGCCCAAATCGCCGACAAAGTCGCGGCGGTGGAGCGTGGCGAGCCGGTGCGCGGTGAGGTCGATGCGCAGCGCGGCTATTGAGCCTATCCACGAACATGACGCTGCCTTCACGCGTACGCCTCATCGACGTCGGCCCCCGCGACGGCCTGCAAAACGAAGCGCAGCCGGTGCCCGTCGCCGTCAAGGTCGAGTTGGTGCACCGTTTGCAGGCCACGGGCTTGCAAGAGATCGAGGTCACCAGTTTTGTCAGTCCCAAGTGGGTGCCACAAATGGCCGACAACGCGGTGGTGATGGCGGGCCTTGAGCGCCCAGCGGGCGTGCGTTACTCGGTGCTCACGCCCAACCTGCAAGGCTTTGAGGCCGCGATCAAAACCCGCCCCGACGAGATCGTGGTGTTCGGTGCGGCCAGCGAAGCCTTCAGCCAAAAAAACATCAACTGCTCGATCGCCGAGAGCATCGAGCGCTTTGCGCCGGTGGTGCAAGCCGCGCTGGACGCGGGCATCGCGGTGCGCGGTGCCATGAGTTGCGCCGTGGGTTTTCCTTACGAGGGTGATGTCGCGCCCGAGCGCGTCGCCTACCTGGCGGCTTTGATGAAGGGCATCGGCGTGCAGCGCGTGGACGTGGCCGACACCATCGGGGTGGGCACGCCGCTGGCGGTGCAGCGCGCCATGGACGCGGCCTTGGCGCATTTCGACCTGGACCACGTCTCGGGCCATTTCCACGACACCTATGGCCAAGCGCTGTCGAACACCCTGGCGGCGCTGCAAATGGGTGTGTGGAACTTCCAATCCTCGGTGGCCGGTTTGGGCGGTTGCCCTTACGCCAAAGGGGCCACGGGCAACGTGGCCACCGAAGACGTGGTGTACTTGATGCACGGCATGGGCATCGACACCGGCATCGATTTGAATGCCTTGGTCGACACCGGTGCTTGGATCAGTGAACAATTGGGTCGGCCCAGCGCATCGCGGGTGGCCAGGGCCGTGTTGGCCAAACGAAAGGGTTGAGGATGGCGTGGGAAGTTTGGTTGGCGTATGCCGTGGCCTGTGTGGTGATCGCGGTCTCGCCGGGTTCGGGTGCGGTGCTGTCG
>JBEDCE010000182.1:0-3837 GCA_041176905.1 Pseudomonadota bacterium | reverse complement strand
CGCGTGCCTTGCTCGACATCGAGGACAAGGACTACGTGCCGATCATCCGCGACCCGCAGGCCACCACGCCAGAGACCGAAGCGGTGTTTTATTTCCCCGGTTGCGGCTCCGAGCGTTTGTTCAGCCAGGTCGGTTTGGCCACCCAAGCCATGTTGTGGCACGCTGGCGTGCAAACCGTGTTGCCCCCGGGCTATTTGTGCTGTGGCTATCCGCAAAAGGGGTCGGGTCAGTTCGACAAGGCCGACAAAATCATCACCGACAACCGGGTGCTGTTTCACCGCGTGGCCAACACGCTGAACTACCTGGACATCAAAACCGTGGTGGTGAGTTGCGGCACCTGTTTTGACCAATTGCAAGGTTACAAGTTTGAGGAAATCTTCCCCGGCTGCCGCATCGTGGACATTCACGAGTACCTGCTGGAGAAAAGCATCACCTTGCCGGCGGGCCAAGGCGGCTACCTTTACCACGACCCTTGCCACAGCCCTATGAAGCAGCAAGAGCCGATGAAGACCGTCAAGGCCTTGATGGGCAACAACGTGATCGAGAGCAAGCGCTGCTGTGGCGAGTCGGGCACCTTGGGTGTCACCCGTCCCGACATCGCCACCCAAGTGCGCTTTCGCAAGGAAACCGAGCTGCAAAAGGACGAACAAGCCTTGCGCACGCTGACCGGCCAAGCCACCGGAGACATGAAGATCCTCACCAGCTGCCCGAGCTGCTTGCAAGGGCTTTCGCGCTACCAAGACGATTTGAAATCGGGCCTGCTTGAGGCCGATTACATCGTCGTTGAAATGGCCAAGCAGATCCTGGGCGAGAACTGGTTGCCCGAGTACGTGGCGCGTGCCAACCAAGGCGGGATTGAGCGGGTGCTGGTGTGAACGATTGCCCTTTGTGCCAAGAGGATGGGGGTTTGGTGCTGGTGCGCCAAGCCGATTGGCGCTTGGTCCGCGCGCTGGACACCCCGGCCTTTCCCGGCACTTACCGCGTGATCTGGAACGCCCACGTGGCCGAGTGGACCGATTTGAGCCCCGAGCAGCGCCAGCGCTGCATGGATGTGGTGGCGCAAGTCGAGACGCTGGTGCGCCAACACCTCGCCCCCACCAAGGTCAACCTGGCGTCTTTGGGCAACGTGGTGGCCCATGTGCACTGGCACGTGGTGGCCCGCTTCGACTGGGACAGCCACTTCCCCGCACCGATTTGGGCGCCCCCCCTGCGCCCGATCGATGCGCCGCGACAAGAAGCCCTGAGTGGGTGTTTGCCCGACCTCGACCGTGCTTTGCAGGCACAATGGGCATGATCAATATGGCCGGACTGAACCCCAAAACCCCCACACCCACCACCATGACGGTGCATGGGCAAACGCGAGAATTGGAAATTGCTTTCAATGACGGTGCGTTGTTCCGCATCCCGTTTGAGCTCATGCGCGTGTACTCACCCTCCGCGGAGGTTCAGGGGCACAGCCCCGACCAAGCCGTGTTGCAAACCGGCAAACGCCAGGTCAATGTGACCGCCCTCGATTCGGTTGGCTTGTACGCGGTCCAGCCCACCTTCAGCGATGGGCACGACAGCGGTATTTTTACGTGGGATTACCTGTATTTTTTGGGGTCACAAGGCGATGCGCTGTGGGCCCAATACGATGCGCGGCTGCTGGCGGCGGGGCGGGGGCGCGACGACCCCATGCCCACCCGCGCTGGTGGCGCTTGCGCCAGCCATTGAGGACGAAGGACCTACGCATGGCCTCCACCCATTTCGGATTCAAAACTGTCGACGAACGCGAAAAAGCCCAAAAAGTGCGCGGCGTGTTCGACTCCGTCGCTTCCAAATACGACGTGATGAACGACCTCATGTCGGGCGGTTTGCACCGCTGGTGGAAGCGCTACACCATGGCCGTGGCCAACCCGCAACCGGGTCAGCATGCCTTGGACATCGCGGGCGGCACGGGGGATTTGTCGATCGCCTTTGCCCGTCAAGTCGGGCCGCACGGTCGTGTGGTGCACACCGACATCAACGAGGCCATGCTGCGCGAAGGCCGTAGCCGCATCTTGGACGAGGGCTTGGTTCTGGAGTCCATGGTCTGTGACGCCGAAAAGCTGCCGTTTGCCGATGCGTCGTTCGATTTTGTGTCGGTGGCCTTTGGTTTGCGCAACATGACGCACAAAGACCGCGCCTTGGCCGAAATGCACCGCGTGCTCAAGCCGGGCGGTAAATTGCTGGTGTTGGAGTTCTCCAAAGTGGCCAAGCCCCTAGAGAAAGCCTATGACTGGTATTCCTTCAATATCCTGCCCAAATTGGGTCAGTGGGTCGCCAATGACGCCGACAGTTACCGCTACTTGGCCGAATCCATCCGCATGCACCCCGACCAAGCCACCCTGCGGGAAATGATGCAAACGGCGGGCTTTGGTCATGTGGACGTGCACAACCTGTCTGCCGGTGTGGTGGCTTTGCACCTGGGCATTAAATGTTGAACTTTGCTTTGGGTGACAATATCCAACAGACGATCAATTTTTGGAGATGATCATGATGAAATTCTTTTCGATGATGTTGGTCTGCTCCATGGTGCTGAGTTCCACGGATGCCTTGGCCAAGCGCATGGGTGGCGGCAAGTCCTTTGGTAAACAATCCAACCAAGTGACGCAGCGAGATGCGACGCCGCCGGCCAACAACGCCGCGCCAGCTTCTCCGGCTGCCCAGCCGGGTGCTGTCAATCGCCCCGCCAACGCGGCACCCGCCAGCCGTCCATGGGGCGCCATGCTGGGTGGTTTGGCCGCTGGCTTGGGCCTGGCTTGGCTGGCCTCCAGCCTAGGTTTTGGTGAAGGCTTTGGTCAAGTTCTGATGCTCTTGCTCGCTGGCGTGGCCATTTGGTTGGTTGTTCGCATGGTCATGCGCAGCCGCCAGTCCAACTCGGGTGGCATGGCCTATCAAGGCGCAACTGCCGCTCAAGCGCCGCGCAATTACAACAGCAACAACGTCGGCAACGACGCCTCGGCCCGTCCTTGGGAGTCCAACCAGACCCCTTTCAGCGCCGCGCCTGCCAGCGCCTCGGGCGGCTCCATGATCGGTTCGGCCTTGGGTGGCCAGCAAACTTGGGGCGTCCCTGCCGGGTTTGATGTGGACGGTTTCATCGCCGCCTCCAAAACCAATTTCATGACTTTGCAAGCCGCTTGGGATCGGGGTGACATCAGCAGCCTGCGCTCTATGATGACCGACGAGATGCTCGCCGAGATCAAGACGCAGCTGGCCGATCGCGAACAAGCCAGCGCTGGTCAGCCCAACGTGACCGAGATTTTGGCCCTCGACGCCCGACTGCTGGGCATTGAAGAACTCGACGACATGTACATGGCCAGCGTGGAGTACAACGGTTTGTCGCGCGAAGACGCCGCATCGAGTCCCAGCCCCTTCCGCGAAGTGTGGAACATCACGCGCCCCAAAAATGGTCCTGGCGGTTGGTTGGTGGCGGGTGTTCAAGCGCTCGAGTGATGCGCATGAACCGTCCGCGCTCCTTGCCCACACCTGCGTCGCTGTTGGAGGCTTTCTCTGGCTTGCAGCCACCGGTCTGGTTGGTCGATGAGTTGCAAAACCGCTGCGTGCTCTTGCTCAACCATGTGTTGGGACAAGAGCCCGCGGCCATGGATCGCTTGCGTCGCCAGCGCGGCAAACCTTTGCTGGTGCAATGGGGCCGGGTGAACCTGCGTTTGCAGGCCACCGCTGCGGGCTTGTTGGAGCGGGCATCGCCCAACACCACCCCGGAGCTGACCGTCACACTCACCCAAACCGATCCTTGGGACTTGGTCACCACCGTGGCCAGTGGTGCCAAACCGGCGGTGGATGTGCGCGGCGATG
>JBEDCE010000181.1:0-3872 GCA_041176905.1 Pseudomonadota bacterium | reverse complement strand
GACGTGCTGTCAGCGGCCATCGACATCGCCCGAGCCGATACGCCGCAGCGCACCAAAGTCGTGAGCGAGCGCAGCAACTTCCCCACCGACCTCTACATCGCCGAAGCGCTGTGCCAACAGCACGGTCTGGAACTGGTGCTGGTCGAGGCCGACAACCTCGCTGCGTCGCTGAGCGCCGACGTGGCCATCCTCATGCTCACGCACGTGAACTACCGCACCGGCGCCATGCACGACATGGCGGCGGTGACGGCCGCCGCTCACGCCGAAGGCATCTTGACCGTCTGGGACCTGGCGCACAGCGCGGGCGCAGTGCCGGTGGACCTGAAAAAAGCCAAGGCCGACTTTGCCGTGGGCTGCGGCTACAAATACCTCAACGGTGGCCCCGGCGCGCCAGCCTTTGTGTGGGTCAACCCCTTGCACACCGATCGCTGCTGGCAGCCACTGGCGGGCTGGTGGGGTCACACCGCGCCGTTTGCCTTCACGCCCGACTACCAGCCCGCAGCAGGCATCGCGCGTTACCAATGCGGCACACAGCCCATGATCAGCCTGGCCGCGCTGGACTGCGGCGTGGACACGCTGCTGGCCGCCCAAGCGCTGGGCGGCATGGCCGCCTTGCGCCAAAAATCGTTGGCACTCACCGACCTCTTTATCCGTTTGGTGGAAGCGCGTTGTGACGGGCACGGCTTGGGTTTGGCGACCCCGCGCGAACACGCCCAGCGCGGCTCGCAGGTGTGCCTGACCAGGCCAGAAGGCGCGTACGCCATCGTGCAAGCGCTGATCGCGCGCGGTGTGATCGGTGACTTCCGCGCCGGTGATGGCGATCGTCACCCCGACATCCTGCGCTTTGGCTTCACGCCGCTGTACATCGGCTTTGAAGACGTGTGGGACGCGGTGGAACACCTGCGCCAAGTGCTGCAAACCGGTGAATGGCAAGATGCCCGTTTCGCACGGCAACACGCCGTCACCTGAAAGTCATTTCCCATGCAACTCAAGATCAACGGCCAAAGCCAAAACACCACCGCCGATCCGAACACACCGCTGCTGTGGGTGTTGCGCGATGAACTCAACCTGACGGGCACCAAGTTCGGTTGCGGCATCGCGGCCTGCGGGGCTTGCACGGTGCATGTGGATGGCCAAGCGGTGCGCTCGTGTGCGATGCCGGTGTCTGCGGTGGCGAACCAAACGATCACCACCATCGAGTCTTTGGGCACGGCAGAAAAGCCTCACCCACTCCAAGCGGCGTGGATCGCCGAGCAAGTGCCGCAATGTGGCTATTGCCAAAGTGGCATGTTGATGGCCGCCGCGGCCTTGCTGGACCGAAAGCCCAACCCCAGCGACGCCGAGATCGACGCGGCCATGACCAACCTGTGCCGCTGCGGCACCTACCAACGCGTGCGAGCCGCTATCCACCGTGCTGCTGCCAGCATGAAGAAAGGCGGTGCCGCATGAAGCGCCGCACCTGGATTTTGAGCGCACTGGGTGCCACCGGCGCACTGGTGGTGGGCTGGGGCGTGATGCCAGCGCGCTCTCGCATGGGCTCGCCCGAGCTCATGCTCAAAACCGACGGTGATGTGGCCTTGAATGGTTGGATCAAAATCGCCGCCGACGGCTCGGTGGTGCTGGCCATGCCGCGCAGCGAAATGGGCCAAGGCGTGCACACCGCGCTGGCCATGTTGGTGGCCGAAGAACTGGACGTGCCGCTGGAGCGCGTGCGCTTGGAGCAAGCCGGTCCCAACAGCATTTATGGCAACGTCGCCATGTTCGTGGCCAGCCTGCCGTTTCACCCGCTGGACAGCGATGGTGAACACAAGGCCGTCACCATCAAAGCGGCCCAATGGGTGGTGGGCAAAGTGGCCCGCGAACTGGGCATCAACGCCACCGGTGGCTCATCGAGCATGGCCGATCTGTGGGACCCGCTGCGCATGGCCGCGGCCACCGCGCGCGCCAGTCTGGTGCAAGCCGCCGCCGCTGCTTGGCAAGTGCCCGCCCGCGAGATCGCTGTGCGCGAGGGCTTGGTGCAACACGCCTCGGGCCGCAGCGCCCACTTTGGCCTGATGGCCTCGGCCGCGGCCGGACAAACGCCCGAAGAGGTACAACCCAAAGCCCGTGCCGATTGGAAGCTGATTGGCCAAAGCGCACCACGCACCGACATCCCTGCCAAAGTCAACGGTTCGGCGGTTTTTGCCATGGACGTGCGCCTGCCGGGGCTGCTCTTCGCCGCCGTGCGCATGAACCCGGTGCTCGGTGGCGCAGCCGCCATCATGGACACTCAAACTGCACTGGCCATGCCCGGTGTGAGCCGGGTCGTGCCCTTGGACGCTTGGGGTGGCGGCACCGGTGGCTTGGCCGTGGTGGCCAGCACCACCTGGCATGCGCGCCAGGGCGCACAAGCCGTCCAAGTTCAGTGGCATGCCGCCGAGGCCACAGCGCCCGACACGAAACGCATCCAAACCGAGTTGCTGCAAGCGCTCAACACCGACAGTGGCTTCACCTTTCACGAACAAGGCAAAGCCACCTTGGCCGAGCGCGCCGCGGTCACGCGCATCGACGCGTTGTACCAAGCGCCCTACTTGGCCCACGCCACCTTGGAGCCCATGAACTGCACCGCGCAGGTCATCAACGGCAAGGTCGAGATTTGGGTGCCCACGCAGGTGCCGACCTTGGCGCGCGCCATGGCCGCCGAAGTGGCGGGCGTCCAAGAAGACGATGTCACCGTGCACGTGACGCTGCTCGGCGGTGGCTTTGGCCGCCGACTGGAAGTGGACTTTGTCGGCCAAGCCGTGCAAGTGGCCATGGCCTGCAACGGTGCGCCGGTTCAGTTGCTGTGGTCGCGCGAAGAAGACATGGGGCACGACTTTTACCGCCCCATGCACTTGGCCAAGTTCCAAGCGTCGGTTGACGCACAGGGCGAAGTCAGCAGCCTGCGCATCAAGTCGGCGGGCGACGCCATCACCCCCCGCTGGTTGGCGCGGGCGGCACCGCAGATTTCGGGCCCCATCGACATGCCCGACAAAACCACGGCCGAGGGCCTGTTCGACTTGCCCTACGGCTTTTTGAACCAACACATGAGCCACGTGGCCACCAAGTCCGGCGTGCCCGTGGGCTACTGGCGTGCGGTGGGCCATTCGCACAACGCGTTTTTCTCGGAGAGCTTCATCGACGAACTGGCCACGGCCACGAAGCAAGACCCGCTGGCGTTTCGACTGAAGTGGCTCAAAGACGCGCCGCGCTACGCGGCGGTGCTGCAGCTGGCGGCCGACCAAGCGGGCTGGGGCAAGCCCATGCCCGTGGGCCGTGCGCAAGGCATCGCGCTGCACAAATCCTTTGGCTCCATCGTGGCGCAAGTGGCGGAGGTTTCGCTGGAGCAAGGTCAGATCCGTGTGCACCGCGTGGTGTGTGCGATCGACTGCGGCACCGTGGTCAACCCCGACACCGTGGCGCAGCAAATGGAGAGCAGCGTGGTGTTTGCGCTGAGTGCTGCGCTGTACGGACAGATCGACATCGTTGGCGGTGTGGTGCAGCAAAGCAATTTCCCCGACTACCGCTTGCTGAGCTTGACGCAAACCCCGGTGGTGCAAACCCACATCGTGCCCAGCACCCGCCACCCGGCTGGCGTGGGCGAACCGGCGGTGCCGCCCTTGGCACCGGCGGTTGGCAACGCGCTGTTTGCCCTCACGGGCAAACGGCAACGGACTTTGCCTTTGGTATCTGTTTAATGGGCACGCCAATACACCCCGTCAGTTTAAATATTGAAAATCTCAATACTTACCCTTCATTACCAGAATTGCTATTTGTGTTAATAATTTATTTTAAAAAAATCAATATAAAGCATTACAATTAATTCAAATTTTTATTTTTTATTAGCCATTTTT
>JBEDCE010000180.1:0-3943 GCA_041176905.1 Pseudomonadota bacterium | reverse complement strand
AGGTCAATGATGCGCACCGGCTGCCCCATGTCCAGCACAAACACCTCGCCGCCCTTGGCCATGGCACCGGCCTGAATGACCAACTGCGCCGCTTCCGGGATGGACATGAAGTAACGCGTGATGTCGGCGTGCGTGAGGGTGATCGGGCCCCCGTCGCGAATTTGTTGGCGGAACTTGGGCACCACCGAGCCGGAGGAGCCCAGCACATTGCCAAAGCGCACCATGGAGAACCGCGTTTCGCCACCTTTGGCGGCTAAGGCTTGCAACACCATTTCGGCCAAGCGCTTGCTGGCGCCCATGACGTTGGTGGGGCGCACGGCTTTGTCGGTGCTGATGAGCACAAAGTCGCTCACCTGCGCTTGCGCGGCGGCTTGGGCGGTGTTGAGCGTGCCCAAGGTGTTGTTCCAAATGCCTTCGGCCGGGTTGTGCTCGACCAAAGGCACGTGTTTGTAGGCCGCAGCGTGGTAGACCGTGTCGGGCCGCTGATTCAAAAACACCGTGGCCAAACGCTCGCGGTCGCGCACCGAGCCCAGCACCGGCAGGCACTCGACGCCCGCATCTTGTGCGCGCAGCGACAGCTCTTCGTTCAAAGCGTAGAGCGCGTATTCGTTCATCTCGAACATCACCAGCCGTTTGGGGCCGAGCGCCAAAATCTGGCGGCACAGCTCACTGCCAATGGAGCCGCCGGCACCGGTCACCAGCACCACTTTGTCGGTGATGTTGCGGTTGAGCAGGATGTGGTTGGGGCTGACGGGGTCTCGGCCCAACAGTTCGTCCACGTCGAGTTCGCGCAGGTCCGACAGGCTCACACGACCTTGGGCGATCTCGCTCAGGTCGGGCAGGGTGCGCACCTGCACGTGGGCCTGCTGAATGCCGTTGATGATCTCCAGCCGCCGCTGCCGGTTGGCCGATGGGATGGCCAAGAGCACGGTTTTGATTTCCAGCGAGGGCACCAAGGCCGGTAAATCAGCTGGGTTGTAAATAGACAGGCCGTTCAAAATGTGGCCGTGCAGGCGGTCGTCGTCGTCCAAAAAACCCGCCACCCGCATGGAGTGGTTGCTGGCCATGGCCATGGCCAGCTGACGCCCTGCATTGCCCGCACCGTAAATCAGCACCTTGGGCAAAAGCAAGCCGCGCGACTGCACGCGGTAGAGGTCGCCCAGCCAGAAGCGAGCGATCAGGCGAGAGGCCACCACCAAGACCAACAACAAAATGGGCTGGATGATGCCCAGCGTGCGCGGTACCCCGCTCATGCCAATGAAGGTGAACACGGTGGCGTAAATCGCCAAGTAGTAGCCCATGGCCTTGAAAATCGCCACCAGCGCGGCCAAGCCGGAGTAGCGGAAGATGGCGCGGTACAGGCCGTTCATGACGAACAGCGGCAGGGCCAACGCCAGGGAGGCGATGGCGGCGTCCCATGGGCGCCAGAAATCGTTGCCGCTCATGGCCACCCAGTCGCCAATGCGCAAGTAATACGCCAGCCAAACGGTGAGGATGCACAAGGCACTGTCCACACTCAGCACGATTAACCGCTTGGCGAAGCGTGGCATGCCCAGAATGGGCACGATCAGGCGGTGAAGCATGTGGAGGGTCCGTTGTTATTGGGTTCAGTGCGAAACGCCCGACCGCCGAAGGACCCGCACAGCCGTCATGGCCATGATGCGCAGGTCAAACGCCAGCGATTGACGCTCCAAATATTGGCGATCGTATTCTACTTTGACGGGTATGGGCAGATCGTCGCGGCCATTGACCTGAGCCCAACCGGTCAGGCCGGGCACCAAGGTGTGCACGCTTTGCTCGGTGCGCAGGGCCACCAAGTCGTCTTGGTTGAACAGGGCCGGGCGGGGGCCCACAAAGCTCATGTCGCCCACCAAGATGCTCCACAGCTGGGGCACTTCGTCCAAGCTGGTGTGGCGCAACCAGCGGCCCACCGAGGTGATGTATTGGTCTGGGTTTTTCAAGAGGTGGGTGGCCACGGCCGGTGTGTCCGTTCGCATGGAGCGGAACTTGGGCATCTTAAACAGGCGGTTGTGGCGGCCCACACGGTCGCTCCAATAGATGGCGGGGCCGGGTGAGTTCCAGCGGATGGCCAGCGCGATCAGTGCGACTGGGACTGCCAGGAGCACCGCCAAGGGAATGGCCAAGACGAGGTCGAAGAGTCGTTTCATGGAGTAAGGGGTGGCAGCGCAGCGCGCAAACCCACCTCGATGCTGTGGGGTGGTTGCCAGCCCAAAGTGGCTTGGGTGTGCCCAATGTCGAGGCACAACGAGTCGGTGAGGCGGCGAACGGCTTCGCTGCGCCCCGTCAACAAGCCGGCCCAGCGCAGCCAAGTGGGCGACACCGAGAACAGCCGGGCCGGGCGTCCCGCAGCGCGGCCAATGGCACGCACCCAGTCGGGGGTGGACAGGTCTTGGCCGTCACTGACCAAAAAAGTTTGGCCCGGCGCGTGGGGGTGCGATACGCACAGCGTCAACAAGTCGGTCAAATTGCCCAAGCCCACCATGGCGCGGCGGTTGTGGATGCCCCCCAGTGGCAGGGGCCAGCCGCGCTGCACGGCGCGCATGAGGCGCGCAAAGTTGGCGCCCACGCCGGGGCCGTAGACCAGGGGCGGGCGAACGATGACCACCTCAATGTCATCCTGCCAAGCGGCCAAAGCTTGCTCGGCCGCCCATTTGGAGCGGCCATAGGCGTCCAAGGGGTGCGGTTCGCTGTGGGCATTCCATGGGGTGTTGATCGGTGTGGCTTCGCCCAAGGCCTTGACGGAGCTGACGAACACCAAGCGTCGAACGCCAGCGGCGTGTGCGGCGCTCACCAAGGCGTAGGTGCCATCGGTGTTGACGCGGAAGTAGGTGTTGGGATCGGGGTCGGCTTGTGGGCCGATTTGGTGGGCGTGCCCAGCGCAGTGCACCACCGCGTGCAAACCGGCCAAGGCACTGGCCCAATGGGTTTGACCGTGGATGTCGCCCACACGTTGCCAGCTCACCCCCACCAAGTGGGGGTTGTGCCTTGAGAGCGCGACCACACTGTGCCCTTGCCCGTGCAGGTGTGTGCACAAGGCACGCCCCACCAAGCCGTTGGCGCCGGTGACGCCGATGCGCAACGAGCTGATTTGCATGGGTGTGGGGGGAGCGAGGGCGAAACGCGGGCGCTGACGGTTAAGGTGGTCTCATTATAAAGAGGGGGTTCATGGGGTTTACCATGGGCGATAATTCCAGCTTTTGCTCGAGCATGACCCAAACCAACCCCGACGTGGACCCCCGCACCCGCGAACTGCAGCAAACCGTTGCCGACCGGGATGAGCAGTTGGTGGCCGCGTACCAGTTGATTGCCAAGCTCAACCACGATGTACAGCGCATGGACATCAACGGTGAGCATGTGCGCAACATGGAACGGTATCTGCAGCTTGTGCATGGCTCGATCAGTTGGCGGCTGACGCAGCCTCTGCGGGGAGTTAAAAACGTCCTGTCTTGGATGCGCGACCGTCTGACAGGTCGTGTTATGGCCAGTGGTTCACAACTACCACTTACTTACGCCGAATGGTTCAAGCGCTTCGACACTCCCAACGAATCTGATTTGGAGCAGCTGCGTTCGTACATGCCTCAACTGGTGACCAAACCCACGGTATCGGTGGTCATGCCCACCTACAACTCCCGTTTGGAATGGTTGCAGCAAGCGGTGGCTTCGGTTCAGGCACAGGTTTACCCCTATTGGGAGCTGTGCATCGCCGACGATGCCTCGCCCAACCCCGACATCGCCCCTTATTTGCGTTCATTGGCTGCCAGTGACCCGCGCATCAAGGTGGTGGTGCGCAGCGAGAACGGGCACATCTCTGCGGCCACCAACAGCGCTTTGGCCTTAGCCACGGGCGATTGGGTGGCGTTTTTGGACCACGATGACGAGCTGTCGCCGCACGCTTTGTTCTACATGGTTGAAGCACTCAACC
>JBEDCE010000179.1:0-3957 GCA_041176905.1 Pseudomonadota bacterium | reverse complement strand
CTCCATCACCTGTTGCGACAGGCGTTCGAGTTCGGCCAGGTCTTCGCCTTGCAGCGAAAACTCGATCTGTTTGTTGCCGCCCACCGCGTCGAGCAAACCAGCATGGGTGACGGTGATGCCGGGCACGGTGCGCAAGCGCTCGCGCAGCTTGGCCGCCATTTGGTCGGCGTTGAGGCTGCGGGCTTTGCGGTCCACCAACCGCACGTAGACGCTGGCGTAGATCTTTCCCTGAGCGTTGCCGGTGTTGATGGTGCTCAAGGTGTATTTCACCTCGGGGAATTCGCGCAAGATGGCCTCGACCTGCTGGGCCTTGGCCTCGGTGGTTTGCAGCGAAGAGCCCACTGGGGTGTGGAAGCTCAGCGAGGTTTCCGAGAAGTCGGCCTTGGGCACGAACTCCGTGCCCAGCAAAGGCACCATGAAAATGCTGCCGATGAAGGTGGACAGGGCCAGCAACAGCGTGGCGATTTTGTGGCGCAGCGACCAGCGCAGCGCGTTTTGGTAAACATCGGACACATCGTCTTGCGCCCGGTCGAACCAAGCGGTCACACGACCGATCGTTTTGTCGTACCAGGTCAATCGGGTGCGGTCTTTGCCTTTGGGGTCGGCGTCGGGGTCGTGCCAAACCGAGGACAGCATGGGGTCGAGCGTGAAGCTCACGAACATCGAGATCAGCACGGCGGCGACCATGGTGATCCCGAACTCGTGGAAGAACTTGCCGATGATGCCGCCCATGAAACCGATCGGCAAAAACACCGCCACGATGGACAGCGTGGTGGCCAACACGGCCAGCCCGATTTCTTGGGTGCCGTCCATGGCCGCGTTGTAAGGCGTTTTGCCCATGTGCAGGTGGCGCACGATGTTCTCGCGCACCACGATGGCGTCGTCGATCAAGAGGCCCACCGACAAGGTCAGCGCCATCAGCGTGATCATGTTGATGGTGAAGCCGAACATGTCCATGAAGAAAAACGTGCCGACCAACGCGATGGGCAGTGTCAGACCCGTGATGACGGTGGAGCGCCAGCTGTTGAGGAACAGGAAGACGATGAGCACGGTCAGGATGGCGCCTTCGATCAGGGTTTGGCGCACGTTGTTGACCGACACCCGAATCGGGCGTGAGCCGTCAGCAATCTGTTCGAGCTTGACCCCAGGCGGCAAGGCTTTTTGCAGCTCAGTCAACGTTGCTTTGAGGCCATCGGTGACGGCGATCGTGTTTTCGTCTTGCGACTTTTGCACTTGCAACAGCAAGGTGCGCTGGCCGTTGTAGAGCGCCAAGCTCTCGACCTCTTCGGTGCTGTCGCTGATGCGCGCGACTTGTCCCAGGCGGATAGGCGTGCCGTTCTTGCGCGCCACGATGATGTTGGCAAAGTCTTGCGGTTGGTCGATGCGGGCCAGCACCTGCACCACGCGTTCGCGCTCCTCGCTTTTGAGGGTGCCCACCGGCAGGTCTTGGTTGTCGTTGCGCACCGCGCTGGTGATTTGCTCCGCGCTCACGCCCAGGGATTCCATGGCCGAGGGGTCGAGGTGGATGTTGATGGCGCGGCGGGTGCCGCCGACCAGCGTCACCGAGCCCACGCCGCGCACGTTTTCTAAACGTTTCTTGAGGGTTTGTTCTGCCCAAGTCGTCAGCTCCACCGGGCTTGGCGCGGGTTTACCGGCGGGCAAGAGGCTGGCGTCGGGCAAGACCGCCACCGACCAGATCGAGCGGCTGGAGGGGTCGAAGCGCAAGACGCGGGGTTCTTTGACTTCGACTCGAAACGCAGGCCGCAACAAGGCGATTTTTTCGCGCACGTCCTCGGCGGCTTTGCGGCCATCCACATGCAATTGGAACTCGATAATGACGACCGATGAGCCTTCGTAGCTGCGCGAAGTCAGGGCGTTGACACCGGCGATGGCGTTGACCGCTTCTTCCACTTTTTTGGTGACTTCGGTCTCGACGATTTCGGGCGAGGCGCCGGGGTAGTCGGTGTTGACCACGACCACGGGGAAGTCGATGCTGGGGAACTGGTCCACCTGCAAACGCTGGAAGGAAAACACGCCCAGCACCACAAAGGCCAACATGACCATGGTGGCGAAGACCGGGTTGCGCAAAGAGACTTGGGTGAACCACATGGCCAAGCCTTAAGGGTTGCTGCGCAGGGTCACGGCCGTGCCTTCGCGGATCAAGCCGGTTTGGGCGCGCAGGACCGCTGTGCCGGTGGGCAGGCCTTGGATACCGATCATGGGCTCATCCTTGAACAGGCCCTGCCCGGTGGCCACCGCGGGCCAGTGGCGCACTTGGCCGTCTTGCACGGTTTGGATGTAGGGCGCGGGCTTGTCGTTGCGCACCGCGCTGGCGGGCACGGCCACGGCGTTTTGTTGGCCCGTCAAGATATGGCCTTCTGCGAACAGGCCTTGGCGCAAGCCGCTGGCGCTGGGGATACGCAAATACACGAGCACGCTGCGGCTGCCCGCTTGCACGCTGGGGTTGATGCGGCTGACCACGGCTTTGAGGGGCTCGGCGCGGCCTTCCACGCGCAGATCGACGGTTTGACCGGTTTGCACGCGGGCCGCGTCCACGGGCGAGAGCGCCGCTTCGAGTTCAAAGGCCGAGAGGTCCACGATCTCCACCACCCGGGCTTCGACCGCCACGCGTTCGCCGTTTTGCGCCAAGCGCGCCGAGATTTGGCCGCTCAAGGGCGCACGCAACGCGGTGTCGCTGAGCGACTGACGGGCGATGTCGAGCGCGGCCAACGCCGCACGGTGGTTGGCTTGCGCCGAGGCCAGTTGCGACAGCGAGTTTTGCAAGGCGGTGCTGGAGATGAAACCTTGCGCCACCAAGGCCAGGTTGTTGTCGTGGGTGCGCTGCGCGATGTCGGCTTGGGCTTTGGCGGCCTGAGCTTGTTGCTCGGCTTGGCGCACGCGTGCCCCGGCGTCCGGGCTCACGACCCGCGCCACCACCTCGCCTTCGCGCACGCTTTGGCCTTCACGCTTGTCCAAGCCTTGCAATTCACCGGCCACGCGGGCTTTGACCATGGCGCTTTGCAAGGCCTTGATCGAGCCCGACACCGCCACCGTTTGTGCCAAGGGCACTTGGGTTGCGGTCATCCAATCGGCGGGCACCAGCTCGAAGACTGGCGCGGTTTGCAGCAACTTTGCGGCTTGTGTGGCCTCGCTTTGCTGTGTGTTGCGTTTGACCAAGGCTCGGCCGACACCGACGGCGATGATGATGATCAAGAGGCCGAGCAAGATCCAGGGTAGGGATTTTGGGAGTGGGCGAGCGTTCATGGGGCGTGCTTCTTTGGGGTTAACAAGCCGTGCAGCAAGAGCTGCAATTGGCTGTCGATAAAGGCTTTCGGGTCGAGGGTCGGTTGCGCGGGGGCGCACAGGCCGAGTGAGTGTTTCCACATCACCAAAAACAACATGGGCGCGAACAGGCCGTGGAGGGTGTGTTCGATATCCAAAGCGCGGAATTCGCCGCTGGCCATGCCGCGGCGCAAGATCTGGCGCATCAGCGCTTGACCGGGTTCGATGACCTCGGTTTGGTAGAACTCGGCGATGTCGGGGAATTGACTGGCCTCGCTCATCACGAGCTTGGTGATGCCGGAGGTCTCGGTCATGCCGATGCGTTGCCACCATTGGTGCATGAGCTCGCGCATCAAAGGCGCTTGGGGTCCTTCGTGGCGCTCAATCGTTTGCGCCCATTCGCTCAGGCGCCCCACGATGTTCTCGCGCACCACCGCTTGGAAGAGCTCGACCTTGCTGGGGAAGTACAAAAACAAAGTGCCTTTGGACACCCCCGCACGCGCGGCCACGGCCTCGACCGTGGTGGCGGCAAAGCCTTTTTCCACGAACAGGCTCAACGCGGCGGTCAACAACTCGCCCGGACGCGCGTCCTTGCGCCGGCTGCGACGGGGCGTGGTGTCGGGGGCAAGGATGGCGTGTGGCATATTAATGACCGATTGGTTATTAATAATACAC
>JBEDCE010000178.1:0-3983 GCA_041176905.1 Pseudomonadota bacterium | reverse complement strand
AAGACCGATGTGGAGCGCGGCATGATCATCAAAGCCTATTGTGTTTTGCGCCCGCCCCATGAGGGTGACAGCGAGCTGGTCAAACTGCTGCAAGACCATGTCAAGGCCAGCTTGGCCCCTTACAAATACCCCCGCGAGATCAGCTTTGTCACCCAACTTCCCCGCACCGAAACCGGCAAGTTGCAACGTTTTAAATTGCGCCAAATGGCCAACACCTGAAAGAACCTATGCACCAGTTGATACAACCCGAGGGCTGGGAACGCCCCAAGGGCTACGCCAATGGCATTGCTGCACGCGGCACCCAAATTTATGTCGGCGGCATGGTGGGCTGGAATGCCCAACAGCAGTTTGAAAGCGATGATTTTTTACAGCAAACCGGCCAGGCCTTGCGCAATATCTTGGCGGTGTTGCAAGCCGCTGGCGCGGGGCCTGAGCACATGGTGCGCATGACTTGGTATGTGACCAGCCGCGACTTGTATGTGGCGGCCCTCAAGGGCTTGGGCCCGGTTTATCGCGAGGTGATGGGGCGCAACTTTCCAGCCATGACTTGCGTGGCGGTGAGTGGCTTGGTGGAAGAACGCGCTTTGGTCGAGATCGAAGTCACCGCCGTGTTGCCCGACCCAGTGGCCTGACTCCCTTGATGGGGCTTCGCTCATCGCACGCCTGACTTCACACTGCAGCCCCCTCCTGGCCAGCGCCTCACGTCATGCGGGTGACGCCAGTTGCGCAATCGCCCAGTCATTGAAGGCCTTGGCGTTTTCATAATTGGCCCAATGGCCGGTGTCGGGCAGCAGGGTCAAATCGCGCAGATCGCATTGGTTCAAGCGTTCGGGTGCGGACGATAAGTTTTCCAGATACAAGGCGTCCAGCGCGCCCCACAAGGCATGCACGGGACAGCGCCATTGGGTTTGCAATTCCATCATCACCGTGCTGCGTGCAATGCGGCGCCGGCGCAGTCGATCGCGCACCACATTGCGCTCTTGAATCTCCAGGGTTTGGTCGATCAGCGATGCTTCATGGGCCAGCATGATGCTCATCAGGTTGTGATGATGTACGGCGTTGCGTTGACTTTGGTCCATGTTCGGCAAAAAACCGCGCAGGGGCAATGTGTCCCCAAACAAGCCCAATCCCGGCACACCCACCAGCAGCAGGCGTGACACGCGTTCAGGGTGTCTGGCGGCCACGAAACCCGCCGTCAAACCGCCAAAGGAAAAGCCCATCACGGGGATGGCTTGTCCACCCAATAGTTGCGCCATGCCTTGCGCCACCCAAGGGGCAATGTCATCAGCGTCTTTGGCCTCGGGCGGCAATGCTGAGTCGCCCATGCCCGGCAAGTCCATCGCCCAAACGGCATGGTCTTCGGACAAGGCATCGATGTTGCGCACCCAATGCGTCCAACTGCCACTGCCCCCATGCAGCAACACCAGCGGCTTCGGGTGCGATCGGTTCCACACATGCCAAGTTTGATGCACACCATTGACCACCACGTCGATGCGTTCTGCACGCGTTTGCAAAGCTTTTAAAACGGGGTCGTGCATGGTTTCCACCAAAGAAAACGCCCACTCAAAAGTGGGCGTTTGGGTTTCAGCATGTATGCCACTGAAAATTTGGTTGCGCGAGCAAGATTTGAACTTGCGACCTTTGGGTTATGAGCCCAACGAGCTACCAGGCTGCTCCATCGCGCGGCAAGGGTGTGATTCTATCTTACTCAGCGGCGTTTGGTTCACTGCTGACAGTTATTTCTGGGCGGTCGACCAATTCAACCAAAGCCATGGGTGCGTTGTCACCCACGCGGTAACCCATTTTCAAAATGCGGGTGTAGCCACCGGGGCGAGCTTTGTAGCGCGGGCCCAAATCGGCAAACAACTTGACCACGCTGTCGCGGTCGCGCAAGCGGTTGAAGGCCAAGCGCTTGTTGGCCAAGGTGGGCTCTTTGGCCAATGTGATCATGGGCTCAACCACACGGCGCAGCTCTTTGGCCTTGGGCACAGTGGTTTTGATGACCTCATGGGCGATCAGCGAGTTCATCATGTTGCGCAACATGGCGAGGCGGTGCTCGCTGGTGCGGTTGAGTTTGCGAAGTCCGTGTCCGTGACGCATGGTGGATCCTTTCTAGCTTGTTTTGCCGGCCGCCGTATCAGGTACGGCCAGGGGACGGATGTCTGTGCGGCTCAGCGCTTGCTGTCCAAACCTGCGGGCGGCCAGCTTTCCAGCTTCATGCCCAAGGTCAGGCCACGCGAGGCCAACACTTCTTTGATTTCGTTGAGGGACTTGCGGCCCAAATTGGGGGTCTTGAGCAGCTCGTTTTCGGTGCGCTGGATCAAGTCGCCAATGTAGTAAATGTTTTCGGCTTTGAGGCAGTTGGCAGAGCGAACGGTGAGTTCGAGCTCGTCCACGGGACGCAGCAAAATCGGATCGAACTGCTGCGCGCCACGGGGTGCGGGCGAGTCGAAGGCGGCCAGTTCGTTGCCTTCGAGTTGGGCGAACACTGCCAACTGTTCCACCAAAATCTTGGCCGATGCGCGCACGGCGTCTTCAGCGGTGATGGCGCCATTGGTTTCGATGTCCACGACCAAACGGTCGAGGTCAGTGCGCTGCTCAACGCGGGCGTTTTCCACGCTGTAGCTCACGCGCTTGATGGGCGCAAAAGATGCATCCAACACAATGCGGCCAATCGACTTGGAGGGCTCTTCGCCATAGCGGCGCACAGTACCGGGCACGTAACCACGGCCTTTTTCAACTTTGAGTTGGATGTCAATCTTGCCGCCTTGCGACAAATTGGCGATCAGGTGCTCGGGGTTGATGATTTCCACATCGTGCGGGGTCTGGATGTCTGCTGCGGTGACTTTGCCTTCGCCTTCTTTGCGCAGGCTCAGGGTGACTTCGTCACGGTTGTGCAACTTGAACACCACGCCTTTGAGGTTCAACAGGATGTTGACCACGTCTTCTTGCACACCGTCAATGGTGGAGTACTCATGGACCACACCAGCGATGGTCACTTCGGTCACGGCATAGCCAACCATCGACGACAACAACACACGGCGCAGGGCATTGCCCAGGGTGTGGCCATAGCCGCGCTCAAACGGCTCGAGCACGACGCGGGCACGGTTGTGCCCAATGGGTTCAACGTGGATGGCTTTGGGTTTCAACAAATTCGTCTGCATTCGGACTTCCTCTCAATACCCCCGGTTCGTTACACCGGTAAGGCTGGATTTCTCACCCAGACAGGCTGCGCAGTCGGCCTGGGAACGACAAGGTTGATGAACAACCACGATCAACGTGAATACAACTCGACGATGAGTGATTCATTGATGTCGGCTGCGAACTCGTCGCGATCCGGCACCTTTTTAAAGACACCCTCGGCCTTATCGGCGTTGACGTCCACCCAAGCCGGCAAGCCCACTTGTTGTGCCAACTGCAGCGCTTCGCCGACACGGTTTTGCTTTTTCGACTTTTCGCGCACCGCGATCACGTCGCCGGTCTTGACCATGCAAGAAGGAATATTGACCGACTTGCCATTGATGGTGATGGCTTTGTGCGAAACCAATTGACGGGCCTCAGCACGTGTGGAGCCAAAGCCCATGCGATACACCACATTGTCCAAACGCGATTCCAAAATGAACAGCAGGTTCGCACCGGTATTGCCCTTTTGGCGGTCGGCCTCTGCAAAGTAGCGGCGGAACTGGCGCTCCAAGACGCCGTACATGCGCTTGACTTTTTGCTTCTCACGCAACTGCAAACCGAAGTCAGAGGTGCGCTGGCCAGAGGTGCGACCGTGTTGGCCGGGTTTGGAGTCGAACTTGGCCTTGTCACTGATCGAACGACGCGCGCTCTTCAAAAACAGGTCAGTGCCTTCTCGGCGGGATAGTTTGGCCTTGGGGCCTAAGTAACGTGCCACTTGATTTCCTTTGATGTCAACTGCCCGCCACGGGGACGGGGAGCCTGTGCCAGAAAAGCACAGGCGGTGGGCTTGGGGTTAATGG
>JBEDCE010000177.1:0-4015 GCA_041176905.1 Pseudomonadota bacterium | reverse complement strand
GATTGTATTTGTGTGCAAGAGGTCAAGGCCCAGGCCCTGGACGTGGCCGGTAAATTCGAGGTGCTCGCGGGCTTAAAAGGCCATTTCCATTTTGCCCAGAAGAAGGGCTATTCCGGCGTGGGCGTGTACACCCGCGAGGAGCCCAGCGACGTGATCGTGGGGTTTGATGGCGGCGAGTTCGACTTTGAGGGTCGCTACATCGAGCTGCGCTTTGACACGCCCCAGCGCAAACGCTCCCTCATCAGCAGCTACTTCCCCAGCGGCTCCTCGGGCCCCGAGCGCCAAGACGCGAAGTACCGCTTTTTGGATGCGATCTACCCGCACCTGCAAGCGCTCAAGGCCGAGCGCGAGTTCGTGCTGTGTGGCGACCTCAACATTGCGCACACCCCCAACGACTTGAAAAACTGGAAGGGCAATTTGAAGAACAGCGGCTTCTTGCCCGAAGAGCGCGCGTGGTTGACCCAACTCACCACCGACGGCGGTTTGGTCGACGTCTACCGCCGCTTGCAGCCCGATACCACCGAAGCTTGTTACACCTGGTGGAGCAACCGCGGGCAGGCTTACGCCAAGAACGTGGGCTGGCGCCTGGACTACCACTTGGCCACGCCGGCCTTGGCCGAGACCGCCCGCACCGAGGCCATCTACAAAACCGAGAAGTTTTCCGACCACGCACCCATCACCATCGGCTACGACTGGTGAGCCAGAAGGCACAATGCGTGAGCCCGCCCCGACCTAGGAACGCCATGAACACCTTGCCCCTTGACGACCCTTTGCGCGTTGTGCTGCACAACGAGGTGCATGCCCGCCCGAGCGCGCGCATCCATTTGCCCGGCCTGATTGTGTTGGTGGGCGTGTTCAACGCAGGCGTGAGCCGTGAGCAGGAGTGGGAGCACCTCAAGCAGCTCAAACCCGATTTGTCGCTCGACGAGATGCAAGGCAACTTTGTGCGCATGCGCTTGGGCTCGTACACCTTGAAATGGGAGCGTCACACCGAATTCACCCGCTACTCGCTGGTGCAACCGCTCCCCACCGATGCGGGACTGGGTGCGCAAGATCCCGAACTCCTGTCGCACCTGGCCTTGCCCGATGGTTGGTTGGCGCAAATCCCGGGGCGGACCTTCGCGGCCATCAAGCTCATCATGCTCAACGATGACTTGAAGAACCCCCACGCCACGTTGGACAAAGCCCGGCGCTGGTTTGGTGAGCACTCGGTGGTGGCCTCCAGCATGGGCAACGGCCCACATTCGATGGTGGTGACCGACTTCCATTTGCGCGAGACGGGTTTTGAGCGCATGTTGGTCTTGGCGCCAGAAGGCACCAGCGACACCCGCGCGGGCCGTATCTCGCAGCGCTTGCTCGAACTCGAAACCTACCGACTCATGGCCCTGCGTGGCTTGCCTGTGGCCAAAGCCGTGGGCAGCCAACTCGGCCAAGCCGAGCGCGAACTCGCCGACATCACCGCGGCCTTGCAGAGCAAAGCCGCCCAGGACCAAGGCCTGTTGGACCGGCTGATCGGTTTGGCCGCCTCGGTCGAACTCATCACCGCCGAACACGCCTACCGTTTTGCCGCCACCGCGGCCTACGACAAGCTGGTGCGCGAGCGCATCACCGAGCTGCGCGAGTCGCCCATCAGCGGCACCCAAACCATCGGTGAATTCATGCAGCGGCGCTTGTCGCCCGCCATGTCCACCGTGGCCGCCACGGCGCAACGCCTGTCCAACCTGTCCGAGCGCATCAGCCGCACCAGCGCCTTGCTGCGCACGCGCGTGGACATCGCCACCGAAGAACAAAACAGCCAACTTTTGGCCAAACTCACCAAAGGCCAAGAGCTGCAGCTGCGCTTGCAAACCACGGTGGAAGGCCTGTCGATCGCGGCCATCTCGTATTACGTGATCAGCCTGTTGCTGTATTTCGGCAAAGCCGGCAAGGCCGCGGGCCTGCCGATTCACCCCGAAATGGCCGCGGGGGCCTTGGTGCCGCTGGTGCTGTGGGTGGTTTGGCGCACGAACAAACGCATCCACGACAAATTGCGCCGAGCGGATTGATCTGACCATGAGCACCACGCCATACGAGGCTTTGGGCGGCGCCGACGCGGTTCGTTGCTTGGTCGACCGTTTCTACGATCTGATGGACGAGCTGCCCGAAACTTATGGCCTGCGCCAATTGCACCCCGCCGATTTGACCGGTTCGCGGCAGAGCCTGTTTGAGTTTTTGTCGGGCTGGTTTGGCGGCCCGCCCTTGTACATCGAAAAAAAGGGCCACCCGCGCTTGCGCATGCGTCACATGCCGTTTGCCATCGGGCCGGCCGAGCGTGATCAGTGGATGTTGTGCATGCGAACAGCCCTAGAAGAACAAGTGAGCGACGAGGCTTTGCACCAAGGCGTGCTCAATGCCTTCGTGCAAATGGCCGATCACATGGTCAATGTGGCTCCCCCACCAAGGCCATGATGGCTTGGTGGTGCGTCAAGAACACCTGACCGCTCATGTTCTGCAGCCAGTCGGAGCGTTGCAGCCGGTCCATGACCGGGCCTTTGACCTCGCTCAGGTGCAGCGCGATGCCTTGTTCGCGCAAACGCTGATCGATGGTTTGCAGGCTCTCCAAGCCGCTGGCGTCGATGTCGTTGATGGCGTTGCATTGCAACACCACGTGGCGCACCGCCGGTTGAGCGGCCACGGCCGCGGCCACGTGGTCTTCCAGGAAACGTGCGTTGGCAAAGAACAGGCTTTCATCGGGCCGCAGGCCCAACAGCTCCGGATGCGTGATGACCTCGTGGCGCAATACGTTGCGGTAGTGCTCGGTGCCGGGCACATGGCCCACGGTGGCGATGTGGGGTCGGCTGCTGTGCCAAATGTGCAGCAAGAGCGAGGCCACGACACCGGCCATCAGGCCGCTGACCAAGTCCACCAGCAGCGTCACACCGAAGGTCAACGCTTGGGCGGCGAAGTCGGCGCGTGAGTAACGCCAGGTTTTGGCGAAGCTGCCAAAGTCCAGCAAGCTGCCCAAGGCCATGAGGATGGTGGCGGCCAACACCGCCAGCGGCAACTGCGACAACCAGGGCGTGAAAAACAAGGCCGTGATCAAGAGCAGCAAGGCGGTGAACAGCCCCGCCATGGGCGTGCGCGCACCGGCTTCGTCGTTGACCACGGAGCGCGAAAAACTCGCGCCCACCGCAAAGCCTCCCGTCAAACCGGCGGCCAAGTTGGCCCCGCCCATGGCGCGCATCTCGGCGTTGGTGTCGATGCGCTCGCGCCGTTTGGCGGCCAAGCTTTGGGCGATCGAGACCTGTTCCACAAAGGTCATGACCGCAATCAAGAGCGCAGGCACGAGCAGCGCTTGGGTGGTGTTCCACGGCACGCCCAGCACGGACACCAGCGTCCACGGCATGGCGCCCGAGGGGATGTCGCCCACCACGGCCAAACCTTGCGCGGCCCAGCCCAGTTGCTGCGTCAAGACAATGGCCACGGCCATGGTCAACAGCGGCACGGCTTTGAGCAACAAACCGCGCTGGAGCCAGCGCTTGCTCAGGCCCAGCCACAGCATGGTGCCCAAGCCCACCACCAAGGTCAGCGGGTGAAAGTCGCCCCCGTGGGCCCACCAACTGTGCACAAACACCCACAGGTTCTGGCTGGCCAGTGGGGTGCCCCAGATGTGGGGCCATTGGCTCATGGCGATCAACAAGCCCGAAGCGGTCACAAAACCGCTGAGCACGGGGTGGCTCAAAAAGCCCGCCACAAAGCCCATGCGCAACACGCCCATGATCAAGAGCAGGGCGCCCACCAGGATGGCCAGCAACAAGCTCGCCGCCATGAAGTCCGCGCTGCCTTGGGTCACCACAGCACCCACGGCCGCGAGCGACATGATGGAGCGCAAGGCCGCCGGCCCCACGCCCAAAGCGGGGCTGGTGCCCATGAGCGCGTAAATCACCAAGGGCACCATGCTGGCGTACAAACCGGTCACCGCGGGCAGGCCCGCCAGCAAAGCGTAGGCCATGCTTTGTGGGATGAGCAGGAGCAT
>JBEDCE010000176.1:0-4017 GCA_041176905.1 Pseudomonadota bacterium | reverse complement strand
CCTTGGCCTTGCACCAACGCACGGCCCAAGCGCGCCCCGTCGTAACCGTCCAGCACGGAAGCCAGCAGGGTCAAGGCCAAGGCATCGGTGCTGGCAGCATCGATTCGTGCGGGGTCCGCCACATGGGGCACTTTGTAGCCCAGCACCACCACGGCTTGATCCGCCGCGGCACGGTAATCGATGCGCTTGGGGCCTTGCTGCACAGGTTCGTCGCGCGGCTTGCGCGCGGGCACAGCACGCGCAGGGATGGCACCGAAGTAGCGCTCGGCCCACTGGCGCACCTGAGCCACGTCCACATCGCCCGCCACCACCACCGCGGCGTTGGCCGGCATGTACCACTGCCGATAAAAGGCCCGGGCATCATCGGCCGTCATGGATTGCAAGTCGCTCATCCAACCCACGATGGGACGCTGGTAAGGGTGGGCCGTCCATACGGTGGCGGCGAATTGCTCAAAGAACAAGGCGCGGGGCGAGTCTTCCGTGCGCTGGCGGCGCTCCTCTTTGACCACCGCCAACTCACGAACGAACTCGTCGTCAGGCCACTGGTTATTGGCAAAGCGGTCGGCCTCTAGGCGCATCACGGTTTCCAGCTGGTCGGCCGGCACTTGTTGGTGGTAGGCGGTGGCGTCGCGGCTGGTGAAGGCGTTTTCGCGACCACCCAAAGCGGCTATGCGGCGCGAGAACTCGCCCGCCGGTACCGTGGGCGTGCCCTTGAAGAGCATGTGCTCCAACACGTGAGCCACGCCCGAGGTGCCGTCGACTTCGTCCATGGCACCCACGCGCACCCACACCATGTGCGCCACCGTGGGTGCGCGCCGATCGGGCTTGACGATGAGCGTCATGCCGTTGTTCAAAGTGAAGGATTGTGCTTGCGCCCAAACCGCCGCCGACCACAGGCTGGCGCAGGCCAGCAGGCCCACGAACAGGGTTTTAAACAGGGCGCTGGTGTGTTTCATAGAATGCATCTGATTCTAGTGATTGAAAAATGTTCTCCTTCTTTCGAAAAAAATCCCCCTCTGAGGCCGCGACCGCGGCGCCCGAGCGCAGCGGCTGGCTCAGCAAGCTGCAGGCCGGCTTGCGCAAAACCGGTCGCAACTTCACCACCGTCTTCACCGGCACGCGCATCGACGACGCTTTGTACGAGGCCTTGGAAGAGGCTTTGCTCATGGCCGACACGGGCGTGGCCGCCACCCAACACTTGTTGGACGACCTCAAACAGCGCGTCAAAGCCCACAAAGCCACCGAGCCTGCGGCCGTCAGGGGGTTGCTGATCGAGGCCATGGTGGGCCTGTTGCAACCGCTGGAAGGCGAACTTCGCGTGGGTCAGCAACAACCCACGGTGATCATGGTCGCCGGCGTCAACGGCGCAGGCAAAACCACGTCCATTGGCAAGCTCACACGGCATTTGGCCAACGGCGGCGCCAGTGTGCTGCTGGCCGCGGCCGACACCTTTCGCGCTGCGGCCCGCGAGCAACTGGGGGTTTGGGCAGACCGCAACACCGTGGACATCGTCTCGCAAGATGGTGGTGACCCCGCTTCCGTGAGCTTTGATGCGGTCACCGCAGGCAAAGCCCGTGGACGCGATGTGGTGCTCATCGACACCGCCGGGCGTTTGCCCACGCAGGCGCACCTGATGGAAGAGCTGCGCAAAATCAAACGCGTGATCGCCAAAGCCGACGCCACGGCGCCGCACGAAGTCTTGCTGGTGATCGACGGCAACACGGGGCAAAACGCCTTGGCCCAAGTCAAAGCCTTTGACGACGCCATTGGCCTGACGGGCTTGATCGTCACCAAACTCGACGGCACGGCTAAGGGCGGCGTGATCTGCGCCATCGCGCGCGAGCGCCCCATTCCGATTTACTTCATCGGTGTGGGTGAGCAGCTTGAAGACCTGGAAACCTTCAATGCCATGGAGTTCGCTCAGGCCTTATTGAATTGACGCACCCGCCTGGTGTCGGGCTCCTACAATCCTCGCCATGAGCACCGATGAGCTGATCACACTGCAACACTGGGTTTTGGCCGCGGGCTTCTGCGTCTGTCTGGCTTTCGGCTATGTGATTCAGCGCAGCCGCTTTTGCACCATGGGCGCCTTGAGCGACTGGTTCAATTTGGACGACACCCATCGTTTACAAATGTGGGCCTTGGCACTGGGATTGGCCATGCTGGGCTTCCAAGCCCTGTCCAGTTTGGGCTGGATCGACCCCTTGCAAACCATCTACGCCACCGGTCCGATGCCCTGGCTATCGGCCTTGGTGGGCGGTGTCTTGTTTGGCTTGGGCATGGTGTTCGCCTCGGGCTGCGGCAGCAAAACCTTGGCTCGCGTGGGCGGAGGCAGCCTCAAAGCCTTGGTGGTGATGTTGGTGATGGGCGTGAGCGCCCTGGCCACCATGCGCGGCATCACCGCAGTCCTGCGCCACCAAACGGTGGACGCTCAAACCATCAACCTCGCATCGGGCAACACTTGGACGGCTTGGCTGGGCCACGTCTGGTCGGGGGCTGGCCCTTGGCTGGCGTTGGCGGTGGCCTTGGCTTTGATCGTGTGGGCCTTGCGACGCGGCGGTGGCTTGGGGCTGGAGTCGGTGCTGGGCGGTATGGGCGTGGCGGCTTGTGTGACGGCCATGTGGTGGGTCAGTGGTCACTTGGGTTTTGTGGCCGAGCACCCCGAGACCTTGGAATCGGTGTACCTGTCCACGCAGAGTGGGCGCATGGAGTCGCTGTCGTTTTCTGCGCCCATGGCCTTGCACCTGGACTGGTTGATGTACTTCAGCGATGCGAACAACACCTTGAACTTGAGCGTGGTCAGCGTCTGGGGCGTGGTTCTGGGTGCTTGGCTTTATGCGCGCCACAGCGGCACCTTCCGTTGGGAAGGCTTTCGAGACACGCAAGACACCGCTCTGCACGTGGGCGGCGGCGTTTTGATGGGGGTGGGCGGCGTCACCGCCATGGGGTGCACCGTGGGCCACGGCTTGAGTGGCTTGTCCACCCTGAGCGTGGTGAGCACCTTGGCTGTCGCCGGCATTGTTGGGGGTGCTTGGTTGGGTTTTAAGTTTCAGCTCTGGTTGCTGGAACGCAACTGAAGCCCTGGGATCACTGCGCCAGCTTGCGCTGGGCTTGGGCGATGTGTTGCCACAGGTAATCTTCGTAGAAATCGGCCACGG
Organism: Pseudomonadota bacterium; assembly: GCA_041176905.1. GTDB lineage: Bacteria > Pseudomonadota > Gammaproteobacteria > Burkholderiales > Burkholderiaceae_C > Hydrogenophaga. The sequence goes on along the minus strand of JBEDCE010000176.1, from coordinate 859 downwards.
CCACGCCCACCAAACGCTCGGTCAACTCACGGCCTTGTGCGTCTAAGAACAACACGGTGGGGGCAAAACGGGCCTTCCATTGGCTCGTGATCTCGGCCCCGGTTCGGGTGTTGCCTTGAAAGTCTTGCAAAGGGGTTTGGCGGTCGCGAATGTCCACTTGAACCGCGAACAACCTTCCCGCTGCCAACGCAGGCTGCAGAAAACGCTCACGGACCACATCGCAAAAAGGGCATCCCTGCAAGGTGGTCATGACCACCAAGGGGTGCCCTTGTCGCACAGCCGCTTGGGCCGCCGCTTTCAACGAAGCGGGCTGCACCAAGCGTGGAATGGTCTTTTCACTCATGGACGCAAATATACATACCCTTGCTTGGCTTGCAGCGTGGCCACTTCGCTCACACCGGAAGGCACGATCGTGGCCTCCAAGGCGAGCTTGGAGGCGTCGATCTTGCGCGACACCAAGGTGTTGTTGCACACACGGAATTCCACGCCCCGCGCGGCCAACTCGCCGATGGCGCCCGCAAACGGTTGGTCCATTTGGTTGACAGCGCCTTGCAGCAAAAAGTCGATGCCCAGGCCGTGGGTCACGACCACGATCTTGGCCTTGGGGTCTGCGGACAAGTGGTTGCGGATGTTGTTCACCGCACGGGAGGCTTGTGGAATACCTTCGCTCATGTGGTAAACGACTTTGACGTTGTCGTCAGCTTGCACTTGAAAGCCTGTGGCCAACAAGGCCGCCACCAAAAACGCACGGATACTGGAACTGAACATGGACATGGATGACCTCCTGAATTTAAAAAATGCTTTGCAATTATATTTTGATTGAGTAGTTGCCCACCGCCCTAGCGGGTAATCCCTTGTC
>JBEDCE010000175.1:0-4071 GCA_041176905.1 Pseudomonadota bacterium | reverse complement strand
CTGTATTGCGAGACGCGCGGCATCTCCACGGAGCACATCCGCCTGTCGCAAAACAACATCGTTGACCCCGACAACCGCTATCTGCAGACCATCAAGATTCAGGTGGAGTTGCCGGCCGACATGTCGGACAAGGACCGCCAAGGCATTTTGCGGTCGATTGACCGCTGCACGGTCAAAAAGGCGATCCAGGCGGGCCCCACCTTCATCGTTGAAGCGGTGGACAACCTCGATGCCGACGCGCAGGCCTTGCTCACCCTCAAGCCCGATGCGCAAGCGCAGACTTTTATTGCGGGCAAGGACTTGCCGCTGGAACAGACCATCGCCAACATGACGCGGGTCTTGGCCGACTTGGGCATCAAGATCGAGATCGCGTCTTGGCGCAACCTGGTGCCCAATGTGTGGTCGTTGCACATCCGCGACGCGCACTCGCCCATGTGTTTCACCAACGGCAAGGGCTCGACCAAAGAGAGCGCCCTGGCCTCGGCGCTGGGTGAATACATCGAGCGCCTGAACAACAACCACTTTTACGCGGGCGTGTTTTTTGGCGAAGACATCGCGCAGGCCGACTTTGTGCACGGCCCCAAAGAGCGCTGGTTCCAACCGGCCAAGCGCGACGCGCTGCCCAAAGGCCTGCTAGACGACCACTGCTTGCGCATCTACAACCCCGATGGTGAGCTGTGCGCCTCGCACCTGTTTGACACCAACTCGGGCAACCCCTCGCGCGGCATTTGTGCACTGCCTTATGTGCGCCAGTCCGACGGTGAGGTGGTGTACTTCCCCTCCAACTTGGTGGAAAACCTGTTCGTGAGCAACGGCATGAGCGCGGGCAACACCTTGGTGGAAGCGCAGGTGCAGTGTCTGTCGGAAATTTTTGAGCGCGCCGTCAAGCGCGAGATCTTGGAAGGCGAAATGGCCTTGCCCGATGTGCCGCAGGCTGTGTTGGCCAAGTACCCCGGCATCGTCGCGGGCATCGAAGCTTTGGAGGCGCAAGGCTTTCCGGTCTTGGTCAAAGACGCGTCGCTCGGCGGGGTGTACCCGGTGATGTGCGTGACCCTGATGAACCCGCGCACCGGCGGTGTGTTCGCGTCTTTTGGCGCACACCCCCGCTTGGAGGTGGCGCTGGAGCGCAGCCTGACCGAGCTGCTGCAGGGCCGCAGTTTTGAGGGCCTCAATGACCTGCCCGCGCCCACCTTCATCAGCAACGCCGTGACCGAGCCCAACAACTTTGTGGAGCACTTCATCGACTCCAGCGGCGTGGTGTCATGGCGGTTTTTCAGTGCCCGAGCCGATTACGAATTTGTGGAGTGGGACTTTGCCGGGGAGGGCGAGCACGCCACCGCCCAAGAGGCCGCCACGCTGTTCGGCATCTTGCAGGCCATGGGCAAAGAAGCCTACGTGGCGGTGCACGACCAACTCGGTGCCACCGCTTGCCGCATCTTGGTGCCGGGTTATTCTGAGGTGTACCCGGTCGATGACCTGATTTGGGACAACACCAACAAAGCACTCTTGTTCCGCGCCGATGTGCTCAACCTGCACCGCTTAGACGACGAGGCGCTGGAGGCTTTGCTGGACCGTTTGGAGAACAACGAGCTGGACGATTACCTCGACATCGCGACCCTGATCGGTATCGAGTTTGATGAAAATACCGTGTGGGGCCAGTTGACGGTGATGGAGCTCAAACTCTTGATCCACCTGGCTTTGCAGCAGCTGCAAGAGGCCCACGAACTGGTGGGTGCTTTCTTGCAGTACAACGACAACAGCTTAGAGCGCCGCTTGTTTTACCAAGCCCTGAACGTGGTGCTGGAAGTCACCCTGGACGAGGACTTGGCCCTGGAAGACTATGTGCTGAACTTCAGGCGCATGTTCGGTGATGAGCGCATGGATGCGGCCATCGGCTCGGTGGATGGCAGCGTGCGCTTTCATGGCCTCACGCCGACCAGCCTCCAGCTCGAAGGCTTGGACCGGCACCAGCGCTTGCTCGACAGTTACAGAAAACTGCACGCAGCGCGGGCGCGGGTCGCGGCGCTTTGAGGGCGTAAATCCACCCAGCCATGTGCGGCCCTTGCGCCAGAGACCCCAGGTCTCGATCTCGGGTGTGTCGTTAGGCCTTGACCCAAGCGTGCTGCCGCAACTCATCCAGACTCACAAAGGCCAAAGCCTTGGCGTGGGTGCTCTCCAGCACCACAGGGGGTGCGACGCCGGCTTGCAACGCTTCAACCCATCGGTTGGCGCACAAGCACCAGCGGTCGCCGGGTTTGAGGCCGGCGAAGCGGTGTTCGGGGCGCGGTGTGGTGAGGTCGTTGCCGCGCTTCAAGGAAAAGGCCAGAAAGTCTGCCGTCACGCGAGCGCAGATAACGTGTGTGCCCCTGTCGTCGACGCTGGTGTTGCAGCAGCCATCGCGAAAGTACCCGGTCAAGGGGTCAAAAGAGCAGGGCACCAGTTCGTCGCCAAGGACGTTGCGAGCGGGATGTGGCATGGCTTTTTCAATTGGGTAGGGATAGCGCATTGTCGCGGTCTGGCCTGGTCCCCGCATCCCCGAGGGTCATGGGCTTTTCCAGCCATGTTACAAAAGCAAAAGTTCTTGAAAAAGCAATTTCTCATAGATGAAAAAAATGAATTTTAAAAATACAAGGAATTCAGCGTGCTGATAACTTTGGTAGGGTTTGCCTTTTTCTTTGGTGTGTTGCTCAGCCGTTTCGGCTTACCACCCATGGTGGGTTTTTTGGTGGCGGGCTTTGCTTACAACCTGGCGGGCTTTGAAGCGCCGACGGGATTGCAGTGGGTTGCCAATCTGGGTGTGACGCTTTTGCTTTTCACCATTGGCCTGAAGCTTGACCTCAAAGGCCTGGCCAAAAGCGAGATATGGGGCACGTCCTTGGCGCATATCGTGGTGTCCACCGTGTTTTTCACTTCCGTGATCGCTCTGGCGCAGTGGCTCATTCCTTTGCCACTGTTTGAGCTGTCTTGGATGGCGATGATCGTTTTGGGTTTTGCGCTGTCTTTCTCCAGCACGGTGTTTGCAGTCAAGGTGCTCGAGGACAAAGGTGATATGTCGGCGTTTTACGGCAAGGTTGCGATCGGCATTTTGGTGATGCAAGACGTGTTTGCGGTTATTTTTTTGGCTGTGAGCGAAGGCAAGTACCCCACCGTGTGGGCGCTGCTGGTGTTTTTGCTGTTGGTGCCGGTGGTGCGCAAGCTCATTTACAAGTTGCTCGACTCTGCAGGGCATGGCGAGCTGCTGGTGCTCAGCGGTTTGTTTTTTGCTCTGGGTGTGGGTTACGAGTTCTTCCAAGCGGTGGGCCTGAAAGGCGATTTGGGCGCCTTGATCTTGGGGGTGGTGATCGCCAACCATCCCAAGGCGTCTGAGCTGGCCAAGTCGCTGTTCAGTTTCAAAGAACTGATGCTGGTGGGCTTTTTCTTGTCGGTGGGCATGCAGGGCTTGCCCGATGTGCCCATGCTGTTGACGGCCTTGGTTTTGTGTTTGTTGTTGCCCATCAAAACCTTTTTGTATTACGCCATCGTGGTGCGTTTTGGCTTGCGTTCGCGCACGTCCTTGTTTACCTCGTTGAGCTTGGCCAACTATTCGGAATTTGGCCTCATTGTGGCGGCTTTGGGGGTCGCACAAGGCTGGCTATCCGTGGACTGGTTGATCATTTTGGCCATCGCCGTGAGCATGAGTTTTGCCTTTGCCTCACCTTTCAGTCTGGGATCTGAAAACGTCTACCAACGAATCAAACGCTTTTGGGACCGTTTTCAACTCGACACCCTGCACGCCAAGGACCAGATGCTCGACACGGGCAACACCAAAGTGCTGGTCATCGGTATGGGGCGTGTGGGAACGGGTGCTTACGATGAGCTCGAAGCGGTGTGGCCCGGTCAAGTCCTGGGCATTGAGCACAATGCCGAAAAAGCCAATGACGAGCGCGCGGCAGGGCGCAACGTCAAAGTGGGCGACGCCACTGACACGGATTTTTGGAACACCATCAAGGTCGCCAACAGCAAAGACCTGATCGTCTTGGCCATGCCCAGTCATTACAGCAATGTCTATGCGGCTCAACAAATCCGAAATGC
>JBEDCE010000174.1:0-4072 GCA_041176905.1 Pseudomonadota bacterium | reverse complement strand
CCCCGCCGAGATGCGCGCCACCCTGCAGCCGCTGTTCGACGGCTGCATGACCGGCCGCACCATGTACATCGTCCCCTTCAGCATGGGCCCGCTGGGCAGCCCCATCGCCCACATCGGCATTGAGCTATCCGACAGCGCCTACGTGGCCGTGAACATGAAGCTCATGACCCGCATGGGCCGCGCCGTGTTCGATGTGTTGGGCACCGACGGTGAGTTCGTGCCCTGTGTGCACACCGTGGGCGCGCCTTTGGCCGCTGGCGAGAAAGACCAGACCAGCTGGCCTTGCAACCCCACCACCAAGTACATCGTTCACTACCCCGAGACCCGCGAAATCTGGAGCTACGGCTCGGGCTACGGTGGCAACGCTTTGTTGGGCAAAAAGTGCTTTGCCTTGCGCATCGCCTCCACCATGGGCCGCCAACAAGGCTGGTTGGCCGAGCACATGCTCATCTTGGGCGTGACCAACCCACAAGGCAAGAAGTACCACGTGGCTGCGGCTTTCCCCAGCGCCTGTGGCAAGACCAACTTCGCCATGTTGATCCCACCCAAAGGCTTTGAAGGCTGGAAGGTCACCACCATCGGCGACGACATCGCTTGGATCAAGCCCCGCGCCGACGGCCGCCTCTACGCGATCAACCCCGAAGCGGGTTACTTCGGCGTGGCCCCCGGCACCAACTCGCTGACCAACCCCAACTGCATGGACAGCTTGCACCGCGACGTGATCTTCACCAACGTGGCGCTGACCGACGACGGTGACGTCTGGTGGGAGGGCATGGACGACGCACCTGCGCACGCCATCGACTGGCAAGGCAAAGAATGGACGCCGCAGATCGCCAAAGAAACCGGCGCCAAAGCCGCTCACCCCAACGCCCGCTTCACCGTGGCCGCAACCAACAACCCTGCGTTGGACAGCGCATGGGACGACCCCGCCGGTGTGCCGATCGACGCCTTCATCTTCGGTGGCCGCCGCTCCACCACCGTGCCGCTGGTGACCGAAGCGCGCAACTGGACCGAAGGCGTTTACATGGCCGCGACCATGGGCTCTGAGACCACCGCCGCGGCCTTTGGCGCCCAAGGCGTGGTGCGCCGCGACCCCTTCGCCATGTTGCCGTTTGCGGGTTACAACATGAGCGACTACTTCCAGCACTGGCTGGACTTGGGCGCGAAGCTGCAAGCCAGTGGCGCCAAGCTGCCCGGCATTTTCTGCGTGAACTGGTTCCGCAAAGACGCCAACGGCAAATTCGTGTGGCCCGGTTTTGGTGAAAACATGCGCGTGCTGCAGTGGATGATCGGCCGCTTGGAAGGCCAAGCCCAAGGCCAAGAACACGCCATCGGCGTGACGCCTCGTTTTGAGGACCTGCAGTGGACCGGTTTGAACTTCACCGCCGAGCAATACCAAACCGTGACCTCCATCGACAAAGCCGCATGGACAGAAGAGTTGGCCTTGCACGATGAGCTTTTCACGCAACTGGCCCACCACCTGCCAGCTGAGCTGGTCAGGACCAAAGCCGCGATAGCGCAGCGCTTGGCCGCTTGATCTTGTCATCTGTGCCATGAGAAAAGCCCGCTCTTGAGCGGGCTTTTTTGGGCACTTTGGCGGACGGGCGCTGGTTTGCGCTGACGCGCTTATGCCTTGTGGTGGATCGGTTGGACTTGGGCTTGAGCGCGACGGAATTCTGCCATCATGCGGGGGTCGCGTTGGGCCAAGACCATGAAACGCGCTTCGGCACGGGCTTCGGCACGGTCACGGGCCCAGGCGTCTGATGCGCGCACCAGTCGCTGTGACATGCGACGGGCCGCGCCCGACAACAGGGCCATGCTGGCGAACACCACCGCCCACATGGCGACCCAACCCAGAAAGAGGTGCCCATCGGCCCAGGTGCTGACCAATTGATCGGCCACCACGACAAAGGCCGCAACGGCTGCGGCGAGCAACATGCCAGCCAAGCCACGAGCGCGTTCGCTGTCGATGTGTTTTTTGGCGATGGGGGTTTTGAATTCGCCCATGTTGGGCGCAGGTGCAGAATAGGCGATGGTCGATGTCATTGGGATTCCCTTGAGTACGTTTGTTTCTTATGAAGGTTTGAATGTTAGGGTAAATACTAGGTACTGCCAAATTTATTTTGGCAATGGTATATATTCACGACAATTATGATAATTCGCAATTTTGGCAACTTAGATCTGAACCTTCTTCGCGTCTTTGACGAGGTGATGGTTGAGCGAAGTCTCACGCGTGCCGGTTTGCGCTTGTCCATGACCCAGCCTGCCGTGAGCAACGCCTTGAAACGTTTGAGGGAAACCTTGGGCGATGACTTGTTTCGGCGCAACGGCTTTGGCGTGGAACCGACGGCCTACGCCGAAACGATATGGCCCACGGTACGTGATGCACTGCAACAATTGCGCGACACCCTGAGCCCAGGCGTCTTTGATCCGAGCACCGATGAGCGTACTTTTGTGCTCACCATGGCCGATGTGACGGCCACCATGCTGATGCCCGGCCTGATGCGCTGGCTCACCGCCCAAGCCCCCCACGTCAACATCCGCCTGTTACCGCTGACCACCCGCGACCCGCGCGATGCCCTGCAGTCGGGGGCGGTGGAGCTGGCCATTGGTCACTTTCCCGGTGTCATGGCCGAACTCGCCGCCAACCACTTGCAAGAAAGCGTTTCTCGGTTTTCACACGAGCGCCTGTACGAAAGCCGCTATGTCGTGGCCATGCGCCGCAACCACCCCTTGGCCGGACAGCCCATCGCCTTGGACGACTACTGCGCGGCCCAGCACCTCTTGGTCAACTTTTCGGGCCGCGCACACGGCTATGTGGACGAGGCCCTGAAACCACTCGGCCTTGAGCGGCGCGTGAGCCTGACGGTGAACCAGTTTTTTACCGCCGCGCGCGTGGTGGCCAACACCGACATGATCACCACGCTGCCACGCCATTTTTTGGAAGCCAGCGGCATGGCCGCCGCCTTGTGGATCACCGAGTTGCCCCTGCCTGTGCCGCCCGTGGTGGTGGATGCGCTGTGGAGCAAAACCCTCGACACCCAACCCGCGCACCAATGGTTGCGCAGCGCCGTGCTTCACGCCAGCGGCTTGACATTGCACGAGGCTTGAATGCGCATCCAACTGCTCAGCGACTTGCACCTCGAAGCCAACCCGGCTTTTGTGGCCACGCCCGATCCCGAGGCCGACCTGCTGGTCTTGGCCGGCGACATCGGCTCTTACCAAACCTTGGCTGATGGCCGCTGCATGGACGAACCCGATTGGGGCTTGCGCCGCTTTTCGCCCCGACCCGAATTCGCGGCCTGGCCGGTGCCGGTGGTGTTCGTGCCGGGCAACCACGAGTACGACGCCATGGATTGGGACCGCACGCACGCCGAGCTGCGCTCAGCTTGCGAGCGCTTGGGCATCCACTGGTTGGAGCGCGAGGTCTTGACCTTGGGTTCGGTGCGCTTGATCGGCACCACCTTGTGGACCGACTTTGATGCCGTGGGCCCACGCGAAAAAGCCTTTCGCGCCGCCAACTTTTACCTCTCCAAAATGGGCACCTCCCGACATGGTCAGCCCTTCGATGCGCAAGCCATGCGGGCCTTGGCGTTGGATTGCCAAGACTGGCTGCGCCGCGCCTTGCGCACGCCATTCGACGGCACCACGGTCGTGGTCACGCATTTCGCGCCCACGCTGCACAGCGCCGACCCGCGTTACGGCCGCACACCGGGCACCGCCGGTTTTTGCAACGCCATGGACGACTGCTTGCCTTTGGCCGATGTGTGGATGCACGGCCACTTGCATTGCCCACAAGACCAACAGTTGGGCCGCTGCCACCTGATCGCCAACCCGCTGGGCTACGCACACAAGAACGAGCAAACGGCGTTTGCGCCGCTGCGCAGCTGGCGCGTCACACCGGCCTGAGCTGGTCCTTGGCCGCGGCCTGCAAGGCGCGGCTGAGCTCGTCCAACACCTCCGAGCCGAGGTTCCAGCAATGCCAATACAGGGCGACGTCCAAGCCAAATTGGGGCAAAGGGTTGACCAATTCACCAGCCTCGATGAGCGCGCGCACGCGCAGCTCGGGCAC
>JBEDCE010000173.1:0-4089 GCA_041176905.1 Pseudomonadota bacterium | reverse complement strand
CGCGCCGACAAGTTTGGTTTGGCGCAGCTGCACCAGTTGCGCGGGCGTGTGGGCCGCAGCCACCACCAGGCCTACGCGTATTTGCTGGTGCCCGAGATCGAGGGCTTGACCAAACAAGCGCAGCAGCGCTTGGACGCGATCCAGCAAATGGAAGAACTCGGCAGCGGCTTTTATTTGGCCATGCACGATTTAGAGATCCGCGGCGCCGGCGAGGTGCTGGGCGAAAACCAAAGCGGCAACATGCTCGAGGTGGGCTTTCAGCTCTACAACGAGATGCTCTCGGAAGCCGTGACCAGCCTCAAGGCCGGGCGCGAGCCGGACTTGCTCTCACCCATGCAAGCGGCCACCGATATCAAGCTGCACGCCCCCGCGCTCTTGCCCGACGATTACTGCGGCGATGTGCACCTGCGTTTGTCGTTCTACAAAAAACTGGCGACCGCCAAAACCGGCGAGCAGATCGACGCCTTGCTTGAAGAGATCGTCGACCGCTTCGGCAAATTGCCACCACAGGCGCAAACGTTGATGGACGTTCACCGCCTGCGCGTGCTCTCACAACCCTATGGCGTGATCAAAGTCGACGCCACACCGGGCGTGATCATGGTGACCTTCAAACCCAACCCGCCGATCGACCCGATGGCCATCATCCACCTCATCCAAAAGAACAAACACATCAAACTCGCCGGCAACGACAAACTGCGCATCGAAAAAGCCTTGCCCGATGTCCACGACCGCGTGCAGCTGGTGCGCGATGTGCTGCGCAACTTGGGCCAGCCCGTAACGCCAGCCACCTGATCCCTTCAACCCATCACAAGGAACTTGACACCATGACCCTCGCCAACTTTTTTGAACAGTACTGGCCCCTGCTCTTGCTCGTGGCTTGGTTTGGCTACAAAGCCTGGAACTCACGCCGCGTGCGCGCCATGTTGCCTGCGCTCAAAGCGCAAGGCGCCACCTTGATCGACGTGCGCCAACCGACCGAATTCAACACGGCGCATGCGCCTGGCACCATCAACATTCCCTTGTCTGAATTGGGCTCACGCCTGAGCGAAATCCCGCGCACCGCCCCGGTGGTGCTGGGTTGCGCCAGCGGCACCCGCAGCGGCATGGCCAAGATGCTGTTGCGCAAAAACGGGTTTGAGCAGGTGCACAACATCGGCGCGTGGACGAAATTTTTGGACTGAGCCCGATAATCACCCCATGACAAGCAACACCGAATTCGCCCCCGGCCTGGTCATCCAAGGCTTCACACCGCCCCTGCGTTTGAGCGACTTCAAGCTCATCGCGTTTGACATGGACTCCACGCTCATCAACATCGAGTGTGTGGACGAAATCGCCGATGCGGCGGGCCGCAAGGCCGACAAAGACAGTCTGCGCCGGCGTGTCGCGCTGCTCCAAGGCGTCACCGTGGCGCACATGCAGCAGGTGCTCGATGAGCGCTTGCAGCTCAACCCGGGCGCGGCCACCTTGGTCAAAGCCTGCCAAGACGCGGGCTTGAAAGTGTTGTTGGTCTCGGGCGGCTTCACGTTTTTCACCGACCACGTGCGCGACGTCTTGGGCATCGACTGGACACGTTCCAACGTGCTCGAAGTGGCCGACGGTGTGCTCACCGGGCGCATGGTCGATCAGCCTTGGGGCGATATTTGTGATGGCGAAGAAAAGCGCAAAACCCTGCTCGCTACTTGCGCGGACTTGGGCATCTCGCCGAAACAGTCCATCGCCATGGGCGACGGCGCCAACGACCTGCCCATGATGGGCGTGGCCGGTTTGTCGGTGGCCTACCACGCCAAGCCCGCGGTGCGCGCCCAAGCCATGTTGGCCATCAACAGCGGTGGCTTGGATCGTTTGCTCGAAGTGGTCCAAGCCGCATGAGTGTGTCCCCACCGCCCCGGCCGCCGCCACAAACCCACACCACTGAAGCCCAACCATCGGTCCGCATGCAACAAGCCCCCGCCCCGCACTCCCCCAGCAAAGACGAGATCGCCGAACTGCCGCCGTTCGAGCGCTTGCCGCTGGAACGCATCACGGTGGTGAGCACGTCCGCGCAAGCCGTGAGTGCCCAAGCGGCGCTGATGCAAGCCTCGGTGTGGGGGTTTGACACCGAGTCCAAGCCCACTTTTTTTAAAGACCAGGTATCCGACGGGCCGCACGTGGCGCAATTCGCCACGCCCGAACACGCCTGGGTTTTTCAGCTTCACGACCCCGAGGTCAAAGCCACGGTGGCCGCCTTGCTGGCCACACCCCATATCACCAAAGCGGGCTTTGGTTTGGGCGATGACCGCAAGCGCATTCAGCAGCGCTTGGGCGTGGACCCACCCCAGTTGCTCGACATCAACACCGTGTTTCGGGAGCGGGGTTACCGCAAAGAATTGGGCGTCAAGGGCGCCGTGGCGGTGCTCTTTGGTCAGCAGTTCGCCAAGTCGAAAAAAGCCGCCACCTCCAACTGGGCGGTGCGCGAGCTCAGCCCTGCCCAAGTGGTCTACGCGGCCAACGATGCTTGGGGCGCCGCCATGGTGATGCAGGCCTTGGCCCGCGACTGAGGTCGCATCAGGCGCGGGCGCCTTCGAGTGGCAAGACCAACTCGAACGTCGTGCCCACGGGGCTGTTGTCGCTCACCGCCACGCGTCCGCCGTGAACCTGCGCGACCCGAGCCACGATGGACAAACCCAGGCCCGAGGGTGCACGGTCCGAGCGGGTTTGTCCCGACTCAAAGCGCTCGAACATGCGGGCTTTGTCTTCATCCGCCACGCCAGGCCCTGCGTCGGAGACCCGAACCACCGCCCATTCGCCGGGCAAACCTTGATCGCCGCGGCGCAGGCTCAATAAAACCCGAACCGCAGTTGTGGCTTGCTCGGGGTGGTGACGCAAGGCGTTGTCCACCAAGTTGTAGAGCGCGATGCTCAGCAAAATGGGGTCTGCGCTCATGGGCAGGGGCGTGTTGGGGCAGATCCATTCGATGGCCGCAGTCTTGGGGTAATGGCTGGCCACCGACTGCACCAAGTCACACAAATCCATCGATTTCAATTGCGGGCGCAAACTGTTTTCACGCAAGCGGTCTTGCTGTATCAGGCCGTTGGCCAACAAGACCATGCGGTCACTGGCCAAGACCATGTTGCTCAGTCTCTGCTGCACCATGGGTGGGGTTTGGTCTTTCAACATCGTCAACGATTCCAGCGACGCCTTGATCATGGCCGCCGGCGTGCGAAATTCGTGTGAGGCCATGGACAAGAGTTGGCGTTGCTCGGCCTCGGCGCGCTCCATGTCGTTGAGTGCGGAGGCCAAAGAACGCGTGCGCTCGGCCACGCGGTCTTCCAGCTCTTGGTTTTTGTTGGAGATTTCAGCCAACAGCCGCATGCGCTCCAGGTCGCGCGCTTGGAGCACCGATCGCGCGCGGTGGATCATGGCCCAGTGCATGGAAATGAGCGAGGTCACCCCCGCGACTTGCCAGCCGTAAAAGCTGATGTAGCTGTAGGGAATCCAACCCCGCGTGGCAAAGACGTGCCAAACCACGAAGGCGAGGTACACCATCATCCAAGGACCATGCCACACGCTCATGCTGCGGCCTTGGGAAATTTGGTAGATCAAGCCGAACACGACCAACGGCAGGTACATCACCAGACCCACAGCGACCACCGAATCGATCGCCACCCAACCCACCCAGATGCTCGGCAAACCCAGCGAGACCAAAGCGATGAAAGAGCCCCAAACGGTTTTGGGAATCCACGCACGGATCAAACGAAACTCAAACATCGAGGACACAAACGTCGCCATGAAGCCCCAACTGAGCAAGGTCAAAGAGCTGACCAACACATTGATGTTTTGCGGGTGGTCCCAGTCGACGAATCGGTAGGCCAAACCATCCAAGACCGCCCACAACGATGCCGTGCAAAAAATATAAGCCCCCCACAACAGGCTCGAGGACTCGCGCGTGACCCAAGCACGGATCAGGGCCAAGACCAGCAAAACGCCCGACACCGTGAAAATCAAACCGAGCAAACCGCCTTCTTTGGCTTGTTCGGAGGGGTACACCTGATTGGAAATCAAACGAACCAAACCGACTTGGGTGCTGGTGGTTTGGATCCGAACGAGGAG
>JBEDCE010000172.1:0-4100 GCA_041176905.1 Pseudomonadota bacterium | reverse complement strand
GTCAACCACGTGATTGCGCAACTCAACAACGGCGAGCTGCGTGTGGCCACGCGCCAAGGTGTGGGCCAATGGACGGTGCACCAGTGGATCAAAAAAGCGGTGTTGTTGTCTTTCCGTTTGAACGACAACGTGCCCGTGCACGCTGGCGACTTGGCCTTTTACGACAAGGTCAAAACCAAGTTCAGCCACCTGAGCGAAGCCGAACTCAAGGCCACGGGCGTGCGCGTGGTGCCCCCCGCCGTGGCGCGCCGCGGCAGCTTCATCGCCTCGGGTGCCATCCTCATGCCCAGTTACGTGAACATCGGCGCGTATGTGGACAGCGGCACCATGGTCGATACCTGGTCCACCGTCGGCTCGTGCGCCCAAATCGGCAAGAACGTGCACCTCTCGGGGGGCGTGGGCATCGGTGGTGTGTTGGAGCCCTTGCAAGCCAACCCCACCATCATCGAAGACAACTGCTTCATCGGCGCTCGCTCCGAAGTGGTTGAAGGCGTGATCGTCGAAGAGAACTCGGTGCTGGGCATGGGCGTGTACATCGGCCAATCGACACCCCTCTTCGACCGCGCCACGGGCGAAATTTCATACGGGCGCGTGCCCAGCGGCTCGGTGGTCGTCAGCGGCAACCTGCCCAAGAAGGCCGCCAACGGCGCAGACTACAGCATGTACGCCGCCATCATCGTCAAGCGCGTGGACGCCCAAACCCGCTCCAAGACCAGCATCAACGACCTGCTGCGCGACTGACCGGTCACCCCAGATGAGCGACACACACGCCACCCTGCGACTGGCCGAGGCGCTCATCGCCCGGCCTTCCGTCACCCCGAACGACCACGGCTGCTTGCCGATGATCGCGCAGCGTTTGACGCCGCTGGGTTTTGTGTGTGAAGCCATGGACAGCGGCCCGGCCGATGAGCGCGTCAGCAACCTGTGGGCGATCCGCCGCTGCGGCCGCACCGACGCCCAGGTTTTGGTGTTCGCCGGTCACACCGACGTGGTGCCCACGGGCGACCTCGCCGCCTGGACCAGCGACCCCTTTGTGCCCACGCACCGCGACGGCCATTTGTTTGGGCGCGGCGCCAGCGACATGAAAACCTCGCTCGCGGCCATGGTCGTGGCCTGTGAAGAGTTTTTAGCGCAGACACCGCAGCCCAACATCGACATCGCGTTTTTGCTCACCAGCGACGAAGAAGGCCCGGCGCGCGATGGCACGGTGGTGGTCTGCGAGGCGCTGCGCCAACGCGGTCAGCGCTTGGATTGGTGCATCGTGGGCGAGCCCACCTCGGTCGAGCGCACCGGCGACATGATCAAGAACGGCCGCCGCGGCACCATGAGTGGTCGTCTCACCGTCAAGGGCATCCAAGGCCACATCGCTTACCCACAGCTGGCCAAAAACCCGATCCACATGGCCGCCCCCGCTTTGGCGGCCTTGGCTGCAGAGGTCTGGGACCACGGCAACGCGTATTTCCCGCCCACCAGCTGGCAGATCAGCAACATCCACGGCGGCACCGGCGCGAGCAACGTCATTCCCGGCACCGTGGTGGTGGACTTCAACTTCCGTTTTTCCACCGAATCCACCCCCGAAGGCCTGCAAGCGCGGGTGGTCGCGCTCTTGGCCACACACGGTTTGTTGCCCGGCGCGGACTTTGACCTGACTTGGACGGTGGGCGGCCTGCCTTTCTTGACGCCCTTGGGCACCTTGGTAGGCGCCGTGCAACAGGCCGTAGCGGACGAGACCGGCATCACGACCCAACTCTCCACCACTGGCGGCACCAGCGACGGGCGTTTCATCGCCGCCGTCTGCCGCGAGGTCATTGAATTTGGCCCACCCAACGCCACCATCCACAAAATCAACGAGTGTGTGCGTGTGGCCGACATCGAGCCGGTGAAAAACATTTACCGCCGCACCTTGGAGCTGCTCTCAGCGCAATGCTGAAACGCCCCGTCCAAGAAAAAAGGCCCTGATGGGCCTTTTTTTATTCCTCGGCTTTGCGCCCCACGACCATCTGCCCTTCGGCGTCGGGCTCGTGCGTGTAAGCGGGTTTGCCGCCGATGCGCAGCACAAACACATCTTTGGTGCGCAGCACCTCAATGCCCTTGGCCGTGTTCTTCATCACCACGGGGCTGATGTCGCCCTCTTCGGCCGGCTGCACGTTCAAGACGGCTCGCTGGTCACCCCAATAGAGTTCGGCCAAGGGCTTGTCGTCGCTGAAGACCACAAAAGCCCATTGGTCGGGGTCGGTGGTGTCCACCGGCTCAAAGGCCACGCCCTCTTCCCAAATGCGGATGCACTGCTGTTTCATCTCGGACCAGGTGAAGCCCGCCGAAGTTTTGCAGCCCTTGGCATCCACATCGGCGCCTGCGGCCAAAGGTGTGGGGCCCTCGGGTGCTTTTTCACAACCGACGATCAGGAAGGCCGCGACGATCAACGACAATAGCGGGTTGCGCCCCCAGCGGCCCATGGCGATTGCGCCATCCATTGACTGTTGTGACATGACCCCATCCTTTGATTCATCCACGCCCAACGCAGGCGTGTCTCTGAGTGCCTATCTTAGCCAAGCCAGCGAACGCCTCACCCAATCGGGCGTGAGCTTTGGACACGGCACCGCCAACGCCCACGACGAAGCCGCTTGGTTGGTCTTGTGGGGTTTGGGTTTGCCGCTGGACACCGACACCACCGAACACGCCACCGCAATCACGCCCGCGCAGTGCCAGCGCTTGGACGCGCTGATCGCCGAGCGCATCGCCACGCGCCGCCCCGCGGCCTACATCACCCAAGAAGCTTGGCTCCAAGGCGTGTCGTTTTATGTGGATGAGCGCAGCATCGTGCCGCGCAGTTTCATCGCTGAACTGATCGCTGAAGGCACGCTGGACCTGTGGCTCAGCGATCGCACCGAGCGTGTGCTCGACCTGTGCACCGGCAACGGCAGCCTGGCCGTGTTGGCCGCCTTGGCTTGGCCACAGGTTCAGGTCACCGGTGCGGACTTATCGACCGACGCCTTGGCCGTGGCCCGCATCAACGGTGAGCGCCACGGCTTGAGCCCGCGCATCGATTGGCGCGAGAGCGACGTCTGGTCGGGCTGTCCCGGCCCATGGGACTTGGTCTTGTGCAACCCGCCCTACGTGAACAGCCGCAGCATGGCCGAGCTGCCCGCCGAATTCCGCGCCGAGCCCGAGCTGGCCTTGGCCGGTGGCGAAGACGGCATGGACTTCATCCGCCAACTGCTGGCGCAAGCTCCGCAGCACCTCAGCGCCGACGGCGTTTTGGTTTTGGAAATTGGCCACGAGCGCGAACACTTCGAAGCCGCCTTCCCCCACTTGCAACCGGTGTGGCTGAGCACCAGCGCAGGCGACGACCACGTCCTCCTCTTGACGGCCGACGCCTTGGGAGTGCGCGCATGATCACCATCAAAAACGTCACCCTGCGCCGCGGCGTAAAAGTCGTGCTCGACGCGGCCACCGCCACCCTGAACCCCGGTGAAAAAGTCGGCTTGGTCGGGCGCAACGGCGCGGGTAAGTCCAGCCTGTTCGCCTTGCTGACCCAGGTGCTGCACGAAGACAGCGGCGACTTCAGCATCCCCACCCAATGGCAAATGGCCCAGGTCGCGCAGGACATGCCCGAAACCGACCAAAGCGCCACCCTGTTTGTGATCGAAGGCGACACCCGCTTGGCGCAAGCCCAAGCCGAAGTGCACGCGGCCGATGCCAGCGGCGACGGCGAACGCATGGCCATGGCCTACATGGCGCTGCACGACGCGGGCGCACACGACGCCCCCGCCCGCGCCCAATCGCTCATCATGGGCTTGGGCTTTGGTTTGGACGAGCTGGAGCACCCGGTCAACAGCTTCTCGGGCGGCTGGCGCATGCGCTTGCAACTCGCGCGCGCCCTGATGTGCCCGAGCGACTTGCTGTTGCTCGACGAGCCCACCAACCACTTGGACTTGGACGCTTTGGTCTGGCTGGAAGCCTGGCTCAAGCGGTACGAGGGCACCATGCTCGTCATCAGCCACGACCGCGAGTTTTTGGACGCCGTGACCGACGTCACCTTGCACATCGAAAAAGCCAAGCTCAACCGCTATGGCGGCGGCTACAGCCGCTTTGAGACC
>JBEDCE010000171.1:0-4102 GCA_041176905.1 Pseudomonadota bacterium | reverse complement strand
CAACGGCAAGGCCCAAGGTTCGCGACCGCGCAGCACCCGCGCGCGGTCCCAAGCGGTCAATCGCTGCGCCCAGCGACTTGGCAACAAGGCGGCAAATTCGGGCACGCCGGGCTTGAAATGGTCATACACCTTGAGCACATCGTCAGGCCCTGCGCGCACTTCTTTCACCACCCGTTGCAAACGGGTGGACCGGCTTTTCAAATCGGCCACGCGGATGATGTCGTCAAACGCCATCCACAAAGCCACCCAGCGCGCCATCTCTCGCGTGACCGCCCACCCGTGCAGGGCACTGGCATCGCTGGCGGCCTCGGCCTGCCAGACCTGGCGCATGCGGCGCAAATACACCTGGCCATAAGCACGGTTTTGGTAATCGATGACCCGCGCCAAACCCAAGGCCAACATGGCGCGCGCCGGTACAGGGAATTCATCCACGGCCACCTGATCCGCCGAGGTCAACACAGCTTCATCAGCTTGGGGCAGCACCTGCGCGGCCACTTCAGCCCATTGGCGCGGGGTGTTCACCGCGTCAAACGCCAGGGCGAAGCCGCGCAAACTGGCCGCCGCTTGGGCCCCTTGACCAATCGCGGCTTCAAAATGGGCACGCCCAAAAGGCAGCAATCCACTGCCTGCAATGGCCCCCAGCATCACCGCGCTGACCACGGTGCCCGCTTGCTGGGCCATGCCAGCCATGTCGAGCACATGGTGTTCGTGGCTGAAGCGGCGCACCACATCGACCAATTGGGCGCTGTCGCGCCGACCATCGGCAAGCTGCATGCGCTCATGGGTGGTGAAACTGCGAGCACTCGACGTGATAACGCGGGTGCGATCGGGTGACGCATAACCGAGGCCGATTTGGCGCGTGGTCTCCAGCAACTCAGACGAAACCAATGCGTCCAAGGCCCCAGGCACCGGGTTGAGGCTCATCACCGGACGGCGCCCCCCCAAGTCGGTCAAAGGCTGCGGAAAAACTTCCACGTAATAGGTGGTCGCTCCCGTGCGCTGGGCCACGCCGGGGATGGAGGTGCTTTGCGCCGGGTAACCGGCGATGCGGGCGGCTTCGACCAGCCATTGGCTGAGCACGCCGCCGCCTTCGCCACCCAAGGCGCACAACAACAAAGAAATCGGTCGGTGGGTGTTCATGGTGTCAAGCCGGTTGCATGGCGCGCACCAAGCGAGCGCGCAAAGCGGCCCAGACCCGTTCCCAGGGTTTGGGGTTTTGCACCACTTCGGCGCGGTAAAAACTCGGGCACAGGGTGGCGGCATGGGCATTGGCGCCACACAAACCACAGCCCACACAGCCGTCGATCACCGTGGCCACCGGGTCCACCTTGAGCGGGTCGGGGTTGTCCTTCAAGGTCAAGGTGGGGCAGCCTGACAAACGGATGCACGCATGGTCACCATTGCAGACGTCTTCATCCACACCGTATTTGACGCGCACCACCCGCTCGCCGCCGCGCAGCATCTTGGCGATCCACGGCTTGATTCGGCGCTGGCGTTCGAGCTGGCATTCGCCCTCGGCAATGATCACTTTGAGCCCAGTGAACTCGTGGGTCAAAGCTTCTTTGAGGGTTCGCTTCATCTGCGCCACCTCGTAGGTGTGCACGGTGCGCATCCACTGCACGCCCATGCCACGCAAAGTGGTTTCAATGGTTTGGTTGGTGTGGGCCAAGCTGTCTTGCTTTTGCACCGCATGCGCCTTGGCCCCATCGCTGGGCGTGGAGTGGATGTCTTGGGTACCCGTGGCCGAGGTGTAGCCGTTTTTAAAGATGAGCAACACCGCGTCGTCGTTGTTGAACAAGGCGCTTTGCACCCCAGTGAGCAGGCCGTTGTGCCAAAAACCACCGTCGCCCATGATGGCCAGGCTGCGCCGCTGCATCATGGGCGACACCCCGGCCCGGCTGGCCAAGCTCATGCCGTAACCCAAGATCGAATGGCCGCTGGAAAACGGCTCGAAAGTCGCCAAGGCATGGCAGCCAATGTCGGCTGCAATGTGCACCGGCCCAATGTCTTGTTGCGCCAATTTGAGGGCCGCAAACACCGGTCGCTCGGGGCAACCGACACAAAAACTGGGGGGGCGTGCAGGCAAGGGAATTGGCAGCATCTCTGCCACCTCGCCACGCCGTTGTTGGTTGCGCGCCAGCCATTGCTGCGCCCCATCGGTCAAAGCCGGGTCCAAATAGTGCTGGGCAAAAGCCGTCAAGCCCGTCGACAAAACCTCCACGCTGTACTCGCCGGCCAAAGGCAACCAGTCTTTGCCGTGCATTGGGGTGTTCAACCCACGGCGGCGCAACAGGGTGGCCATGTCTTGCTCAATGTACTCGGGCTGGCCCTCCTCGATCACCATCACCGCTTGTTTGTCGGCGCAAAAGTCGGCGATTTCATCGGGCACCAGGGGATAGGTCACGTTGAGCACCAAGATCGGAATATCGCTCTCGCCCCAAGCATTGGCCAAGCCCAGTTGCTGCAAGCTGCGGATCAAGGCGTTGTACAAGCCCCCTTGCACCACCAAGCCCAGATCGGCATGGCGCCCAGGGAAATGTTCGTTGAGACCGTGCTCGGCGATGTAACGGCAAGCGGCCGGAATGCGCTCTTGGGTTTTGAGCTTTTCATGGCGAAAGGTCACCGGTGGGTGGGCCAGGCGCATGTAATCAAAGGCCGCCGGGTCTTCCATCAAGGCGCGGGTCGACAAGGCGGGCGCGCGGTTGTCCTTGGTGACAAAGCTACCCCGCACATGGCAGGCGCGGATGCGCAACTCCAAAATTGCCGGCATGTTGGAGGCCTCGGACAATGCAAAACCATGCTCGACCATCTCGACCATCTTGGTCAAGTCAGGCCGGGGGTCGAGCAAACACAAGGTGCTTTTCAGAGCATAAGCGTGGGTGCGCTCTTGGATCACCGAGGCGCCCTCGCCATAGTCTTCGCCCACCACGATCAAAGCGCCGCCCACCACTCCGGGCGAGGCCAAATTGGACAAGGCGTCAGCCGCCACATTGGTGCCCACAATCGACTTCCAGGTCACCGCGCCGCGCAGCGGGTAGTGCAGGCTGGCACCGAGCATGGCTGCGGCAGAGGCTTCGTTGGCACAGGCTTCGACATGCACACCCAACTCGTCCATGAAGGGCTTGGCTTGCACCATCACATCGAGCAAATGCGACACCGGCGCACCCTGGTAGCCGCCGACGTAAGCCACGCCCGACTGGAGCAGGGCTTTGGTGATGGCCAAAATGCCCTCGCCGTGGAAGGTGTCGCCCTCGCCCAAGCGCAACGACTCGATCTCATGCTCAAATGAAACTTCCACAATGCGCTCCGATGCCGACCATACCCCCAGGCCATTCCCAGGGCTGAGGCATTTTCACACGGCGCTCAGGCATGATTGGGGTTTTCAGAAACCACTGTTCCCATGACCTGGTCCATCATCGCCCGCGACTCCCAAGGCCACTTTGGCGTGGCCATTGCCTCCAAATTCTTTGCCGTGGGCGCCTTGTGCGTGCACACCCGCCGCGGGGTGGGGGCGGTGGCCACCCAAGCCTTGATGAACCCCTTGTACGGCCCGGCCGGGCTCGATGCCCTGGCCCAAGGACTGGCACCCAGCGCCGTGGTGGCCCAGCTCACGGCCGCCGATGCCGGACGCGACCAACGCCAATTGCATGTCCTGCCTGCCCATGGTGCGCCAGCGGCCCATACCGGTGCGGCCTGCATTGATTGGTGCGGCCACCTGTGCTTTGACGACTTCAGCGTGGCGGGCAACATGCTCGCAGGCCCCGAAGTGGTGCAAGAAACCGCGCGTGCCTACCAAGCCAGCGCCGGGCAACCCATGGCACGGCGTTTGCTGGCTGCCATGGCCGCTGGCGAAGCCGCTGGCGGCGACAAGCGTGGCAAACAAGGCGCGGCCCTGCGCATCCATGCCGATGAAGACCATCCCCAACTCGACCTGCGGGTCGATGACCATGAAGAACCGATTGTGGAATTGCACCGTCTGTATGAAAAAAGCCTGGAGCGCTACCAGCCCTTCATGGCCTGCTTGGCCGGACGGCACGACCCGGTGGGCTTGATCGACCGCCAACACATCGAAGCCCGCGTCCAAGCCTTTCACGCCAGCTTG
>JBEDCE010000170.1:0-4104 GCA_041176905.1 Pseudomonadota bacterium | reverse complement strand
GTTGCGCACCATCGTGTGCTCGTGCGACTCGATCACACCGGCCGAGGTGCCTTCGACCAACATGGCGTGGATCTCTTCTTCGGTGACCGGCGTGCCTTTGGTTTCTTTCACCCCCATGGCGCGCAACAAACCGCGTGTGGAGGCCGACAACAGCCACACAAAGGGTTTGGTCGCCACGGCTAACAGATGGATGGGACGGGCCACCAAACGGGCAAAGGTTTCGGGGTAGGACTGGCCGATGCGCTTGGGCACCAACTCGCCGACCACGATCGAGAAATAGGTGATGACCAAAACCACAAAGCCGGTGGCCGTGTAGGCTGCAACGGTCTGGCTCAAGCCAAAGGACATCAGCCAAATTGACAGCGGACCCGCCAAAGCGGCCTCACCGACGATACCGTTGAGCACACCGATGGAGGTGATGCCGATTTGGATCGTCGACAAAAAACGGGTGGGGTCTTCGCCCAGTTTGACAGCGGCAGCAGCACCGCTGTCGCCCTCATCGATGAGTTTTTGCAGCCTGGCCTTGCGGGCGGTGACCAGGGCAATCTCGGACATGGCAAACAAGCCATTGAGACAGATGAGGGCAAACAGTATCGCTATTTCCATACAGCGGGCCCGGCGGGGCCCTGAGAGTCAAGGGACGCCCATTGTACGGAAAGCGTCAACATGGGGCCTGCGGGGTCTTTGGCGGCGGTGGCTTGCGCCAAACGCCAAAGTGGCCCTGGTGCCTTAATGGAATAATCGACCAGCCCCACTGGGGGCCGACAACACGCCCTATTGTTCCCCGCCCAAACCCACACGCCGTGACCGAAGCCCTCCACACACCCATGATGCAGCAGTACACGGCCATCAAAGCCGAGTACCCCCACACGCTGGTGTTCTACCGCATGGGCGATTTT
This sequence comes from Pseudomonadota bacterium, assembly GCA_041176905.1. Taxonomy (GTDB): domain Bacteria; phylum Pseudomonadota; class Gammaproteobacteria; order Burkholderiales; family Burkholderiaceae_C; genus Hydrogenophaga. The sequence goes on along the minus strand of JBEDCE010000170.1, from coordinate 3,205 downwards.
TACGAGCTCTTTTATGAAGACGCCGAGAAGGCCGTGCGCCTGCTTGACATCACTCTGACCCAGCGCGGTCAAAGCGCTGGCAAGCCGGTGGTGATGGCCGGAGTGCCCTTTCATTCGGTGGACACGTATTTGGCGCGCCTGATCAAACTCGGCGAGTCGGTGGCGATTTGTGAACAGGTGGGCGACGTGGCCACCAGCAAAGGCCCGGTGGAGCGCAAGGTGGTGCGGGTGGTCACGCCCGGTACCTTGACCGACGCCGAGCTGCTGTCCGACACCAGCGAGGCCCTGCTCTTGGCCGTGCACCCCGGTGCGCGCACGGGTTGTGGCTTGGCGTGGATGAGCGTGACCCAAGGCACGGTGTTTTTGGCGCAATGCGCCAGCGACGAGCTGGCCGACTGGATCGCCCGCGTGGGACCCAGCGAGGTGGTCTACAGCGCCGAGACCACGCCCAGCTTTGAAAAATCCTTGATGGCCCTTTGCCAACAGAGCGCCAACGGCCTGCGCACCATCCCGGTGCTGCGCCCCGCTTGGGCCTTTGACGCCGCTTTGGGCGAGCGCAAGTTGTGTGAGCAGCTGCACACCACCAGCTTGGCCGCTTGGGACGCCCAAGGCATGGGCGACGCCCACGCCGCGGCCAGCGCCTTGCTCGACTACGCCGAACACACCCAAGGCCGCGCACTCACCCACGTGCGCAGCGTGCAAGTGGCGCGCGCCCAAGCCCTGATCGACCTGCCCGCGGCCACGCGCCGCAACCTGGAACTCACGCACACCCTGCGCGGCGAGACCAGCCCCACGCTCTTGTCGGTGCTCGACACCTGCTGCACCGGCATGGGCAGCCGCCGCTTGCGCAGCTGGCTCTTGCAGCCCGAGCGCGACCGCAGCGCCGCACGCGATCGCCTGCAGGCGATCCGCGCCTTGCGTGGTGGCCTGTGGAACGGCCTGCGCCAGCAAATGCAAGGCGCGAGCGACGTGGAGCGCATCACCGCGCGCATCGCGCTGCGCCAAGTGCGCCCCCGCGAACTGGTGGGCTTGGCCCACACCTTGGTGCGCTGCGAAGGCTTGGCGGCGCAACTGGCGCAGTCGCCCGACACGGCTGCGTCCAGCCAGCTGCAAAGCTGGGCGCGTGACCTGTTGCCCCCCACCGACTGCGCGGCCTTGCTGCAGGCGGCCTTGTTGCCCGAGCCCGCGGCCTTGGTGCGCGACGGCGGCGTGATCAACCACGGCTTTGACGCCGAGCTCGACGAGCTGCGCGCCATCCAAACCAATTGCGACGGCTTCTTGCTCGACTTGGAGGTCCGCGAGCGCGAGCGCACCGGCATCAACAACCTGCGCGTGCAGTTCAACAAGGTGCACGGCTTTTTCATCGAGGTCACCCAAGGCCAAGTGGACAAAGTCCCCGACGACTACCGCCGCCGCCAAACCCTCAAGAACGCCGAGCGCTTCATCACACCCGAGCTGAAGGCCTTTGAAGACAAGGCCCTGAGCGCCCAAGAGCGCGCCTTGGCCCGCGAAAAGTTTTTGTACGAGCAACTCCTCGACGCGCTGCAAACCCACATCGACGCGCTCACCCGCGTGGCCCGCGCCCTCTCGTCGCTCGACGCCACCTGCTGCCTGACCGAGCGCGCGCTCAACCTGAACTGGTGCGAGCCGCAGTTCGTCAACGAGCCCTGTATCGACATCCGTGGCGGGCGACACCCCGTCGTGCAAGCGCGTTTGAACGAACAGTCCGCACAAGGCTTGGGCAGCAGCGGCTTCATCGCCAACGACACGCTGCTGGGCCCCAAGCAGCGCATGCAAATCATCACCGGCCCCAACATGGGCGGCAAGTCCACCTACATGCGCCAAGTGGCGGTGATCGTGCTCTTGGCCAGCATGGGCAGTTTTGTCCCCGCCGAGGCCTGTCGCTTGGGGCCCATCGACGCCATCCACACACGCATCGGCGCCACCGACGACCTGGCCAACGCGCAGTCCACCTTCATGGTCGAGATGACCGAGGCCGCACAAATCCTGCACAGCGCCACGCCCAACAGCCTGGTGCTGATGGACGAGATCGGGCGCGGCACCTCCACGCTCGACGGCTTGGCGCTGGCCAGCGGCATCGCCACGCACCTGCACGACAAGCTGCGCGCCTTCACGCTGTTTGCCACGCACTACTTTGAACTCACCGAATTCCCCGCGCACCACCACGAAGCCGTCAACGTGCACGTGAGCGCGGTCGAAGGCGCGGGCAAAGCGGGCATCGTGTTTTTGCACCACATCGAGCCCGGCCCGGCCAGCCGCAGCTACGGCATCCAGGTGGCGCGTTTGGCCGGTGTGCCCAGCGCGGTGGTGCAACACGCCCGCCACACCTTGGCCGCGTTGGAGGCGCAGCAGCTCGACCAGCAAAGCCAAGTCGATTTGTTCGCGCCACCACCGCCGAGCCAAGCCCCCGAACTGCCCGCGGCCTTGGCCGCGCTGCAAGCCATCGACCCCGATGCCCTGAGCCCGCGCGAAGCGCTCGATCAGCTTTACGCCCTCAAAAAACTGGCCTCCTCGTGATCATTTTTTCGCACGGCAACAGCTTCCCGGCCAGCACCTACTCGGTCTTGTTTCGCGGCTTGCGCGCACGCGGCTTTGCGGTACGCGCCTTGGAGCAGTTCGGTCACGACCCACAATACCCCGTCACCAGCAATTGGCCGCATCTGGTGCAGCAGCTCGCCGACTTCGCCGCGCCACAGATCGAAGAGCATGGTGAACCGTCATGGTTGGTCGGCCACTCACTGGGCGGGTTTTTGAGCCTGATGTGCGCCGCTCGCCACCCGCAGCTCGGCGGGCACGGTGTGGCCGGTGTGGTGTTGCTGGATTCGCCGGTGCTCGGCGGCTGGCGCGCCAAAGCCGTGGCCTTGGCCAAACACACGCAGCTCGTGGGCTCGGTCTCGCCCGGCAAGGTCAGCCGCGCGCGGCGCAACACATGGCCCAGCGCCGAGGCGGCCTTCGCGCACTTCGAACACAAAAAAGCCTTTGCCCGCTGGGACCCGCAGGTGCTGCGCGACTACATCGAACACGGCACCCACGACGCCGACACGCCCAAGGGCCCTCAGCGCGTGCTCAACTTCGACCGCGACGTGGAAACCGCCATTTACAACACCCTGCCGCACAACCTGGACCGGCTCTTGCGCCGCCACCCGTTGCAGTGCCCGGTGGGTTTTGTGGGCGGCACACACTC
>JBEDCE010000169.1:0-4105 GCA_041176905.1 Pseudomonadota bacterium | reverse complement strand
CTCAAGAACAGCAAGCGTTACCGATACACCTGGGGCCAACAGGTGCGCAGCCTGATGGGCACCGCCTTCGACGGCCCCGACCAAGGCGTGGTGCGCTTTCGGGTGGTGATCGCACCCAATGGTCGGCTATCGCAACTTGAGACCTTGTGGACCACCTCGCCCATGGCCGAGCGCCTGGCGCGCCAAGCGATTGAACGCATGCCGCCGCTGCCGCCCACGCCCAACGGCCAGCCCCTGATCTTTGAGAAGATCATCAACTTCGACGCTCGCACGCCGGACATCCCGCCGGTCTACAAAGACGACTGCCTGCCCGACCCGCCGCAGCTGCGCAACCCCTACGTGTGGGACGGAAAGTCGGCCCAAGGCCCGGCCACCCAACCCATTGCCGACAAACTCGACCCCGAGGCCTACGCCGAGTGCCTCAAACAACTGCCGCAAGACAGCATGGACGCCGAAATCATGCACGACCAACGACAGTTGGAGCGCTGGGGCTCACACAAACTCAAACCTTGACCAAACACAAACGCTCCGGCGCTCGCATCACCAGCCCGGCTTCGCTCATGTCGGCCAAAGCGCGGTAGAGCGCTTCGTGGCTGACGCCGAGTTCGGCGGCCAGCGATTTGTAGCCCGCGGTCACGGCGCAGCAACCGTCCGTGCCCTCCGTCTCCAACCAATGCAAGACCCGCGCTTGCACGCCCTTGAGGCTGAGGCGCTCGCATTGCAAGCGCAAGCGGCGCACCTCTTGGTTGAGCATGCCGATCCAACGCAGGGCAAAAGCGGGGTCGTCGGTTAGGGCTTGCAACAGCGCATGCACGGGCACACGGGTGATGCGCGCGTCCACCACCACCTTGGCGTCGCAGTGGTAACGCGGCGACTGCAGGCTGGCCTCGCTGACAAAACCGCGCAAGGTGCGCTGTAACACCACGCTGCTGCCGTTGGCCGCTGCTCGCTCGAGCACCACTTGCCCCGCGTGCACCCAAAACAAATGGCGCGGCCGCTGGCCTTTGGCGAAGAGCTGTTCACCTTTGATCACATTCAACACCTCGCACTCGGCCAAGATGGCTGGGGGCAAGAGGTCGAGCAAGCGCTGATCGGGGGTGCTGGTGTTCATGTGATTCAAATCATATGAGAAAGCACCGATGCGCCGCATACTGGCCGCATGAAAACCCCTTTCTTTGCCTTTGGCCAAACCCGCCCCGAGTTTGCCGTGCCCGTGTTCAACGAACGCGCGGTGCGCGCCAGCGCCGGCATTTTGTTTCTGTTCGCATTTGCGTCGTTCGCGCAAGCCTTGCTGCAGGGCAACTTCCGTTCCACGCAGGTGTTTGTGGTGGCGTTCGTGATCGAGTTCGGCATTCGCTTGTTCATCAACCCGCGCTGGGCGCCGGCCATGATCATCGGCCAATGGATCGTGCGCGGCCAAGAACCCGAATACGTGGGCGCGCCGCAAAAGCGCTTTGCCTGGGGCATCGGCTTGGCACTGGGCTTGTGGATGTTGTATTTGCTGGTGATCGAGCGCAGCATTGGGCCCCTCAACATGCTGGTGTGTGGCACCTGTTTGTTGCTGATGTTTTTTGAAACCGCGTTCGGCATTTGCATCGGCTGCAAGCTGCACGACTGGTTGCGCCCCACACAAGCGCAACTCTGCCCCGGCGGCACCTGCCGCTACACACCACCCGCTGGCGCGGGCGGCCACTGGGGCCAAGCCTTGGTGCTGCTGGGTTTTGTGGCGGTGATGGTGGCGGTAGCCGGCTGGGTGAAGCAAGGCCCCGAACTGCGCGGCATGCACCACCCCGCCCTGCACGGCGAACTTCAGGACACGCCAGTCAGCGAAGAAGAGCGCTGCCGCGTGCCCGCCTTCGCCAAAGCCATGGGCCACGAAACCATCTGGAAACAACACAACGGTTGTCTTTGAAAGGACCTCACCATGACTTCATTGAATTTCGATGTCGAGAACATCAAATGTGGCGGCTGCGAAAACACCATCCGCAAAGGCCTGAGCACCATCGCGGGTATGAGCGAGGTGCAGATCGACCGCGATCAGCAACGCATCACACTCGTTGCGAATGAAGCCGACCGCGGCACCATCGCCGAGAAACTGCGCAGCATGGGCTACCCCGAACAAGGCTCAGTGGCGGGTTTGCAATCGGGCCTGGCCCAAGCCAAATCCATGGTGAGTTGCGCCATCGGTAAGGTCAGCGGCTGAGCCCTCAGCCGTGCCGCTTGAGGTCTTGCACGTCTTCGTCGAACATCTGGCCTTTTTCGGCTTGCAGCACGCGGCCATCGCGCCCGCGCACCAGGGTGATGGGCAGACCTCGGGGTTTGGGGAATTGTTTGCGCCACTCGGGTGAGGCCCAGGCGCTGGGGAAGGTGTAGCCCCTCGCTTTTAAATAGGCTTGCGCCGCAGCGGGCTGGCGGTCGATGGACAGGGCCAGCATCTGCCAGCCTTTGGCGCGTTGCTGACGCCACAGAGTTTCCATGCTCGGGCTTTGCAAGGCGCAAAACGGGCAGGTGCTGGACCACCAATAGACCAACAACACCTGCCCTTCGCTGGACGCGGGCTCGTGGACCGTGCCGTCGAGCCGCTCGATGCGCGGCACCGACAGCAAAGACCCGATGGCGGGCAGCGGCGGTGCTTTGGCTTCCTCGGCCGCGGCCGACGCGGGCTGGGCCTGTGCCAGCGAGGGCCAGCCCACGGCCGATGCGGCCAGCCAAGCCAAGGTGTGGCGGCGGTCCAAGGGCTTCATGGTGTGTCTTTCGGCTCCGTCGCAGCGCGGCGGGCGCGGCGCATGCGCTCCAAGCGGATGCCCAAGAGTACCAAGGGCGCCAAGTGGTAGAACAGGTCAAAGATGTCGATCGGGCGGCTGAGTGTGCCCTCGAACAGCATGCGCAGCTTCTCGACCAAATGGGGCTCGGGCACGATGGGTGCCACCGCCATCCACGCCGCCAGCGCGATAAAAATACCCAAGGGAACCCGGTCCAACAGTGCCAACATCGTGTGCCTTTCCTAAGCAGAACGATTCTATATTCCACAGCAGCATAAGCTTCTAAGAACAATGTCGTTCCCTTATGAAGGGCAACGCCACAGAATTCGGTCCATTGTTCAATCACTGGAATGGTCCCATGAAATCTTGGATCTTGTTCATCGCCGCCTGGGTGGTCACCCTCTCGAGCTTCGCGGCTACCCCCTTGGTCAACCCCAGCACCCTCGAAGACCTCTTGGCCAACCCCCAAGTGCGGGTGGTCGACATCCGTGAGCCTCAGTATTACCGCTCCAACCACGTGCCCGGCTCGGTCAACGCGCCTTACGACGTGTGGCGCGGCCCCGCCAGCAACCCCGGCGAATTGCCCGCCCTGCCCAAGCTGACCAGCTTGGTGCAAAGCTTGGGCATAACGCCGCAGTCCCACGTGATCGTGCTCTCCACCGGTCTGGACGAGACCGACTTCGGTGCCACCGCCCGTGTTTACTGGACGCTCAAGGTCTTGGGCGTGCAAGAGCTGTCCATCTTGAACGGCGGCTTCAAAGCGTGGATCGCCGAAGGCGGCCCTTTGAGCACCACCCCGCCCAAAGTGGCCCCCAGCCGCTTTGCGCCGCAGATCGACCCAAGCATGATCGCCACCCGCGCCGAGCTGGTCGAGCGCGTGCAAAGCGGCCAATCGGTCTTGCTCGACGCCCGTCCTTCGGCATTCTTCAAAGGCGAGACGCGCCACGCCAGCGCCAAGCTGCCCGGCACACTCAAAGGCGCGGTCAGTTTGGAGCACAGCCGTTGGTTCCAGCCCAAGACCGGCATCTTCGTGTCACCGGCCCAAGCGCAAAGCATCGCCGCCAGCAGCCCCATCAACCCCGCCAAAGCCACGGTCTCGTTTTGCAACACCGGCCACTGGGCCGCCACCAACTGGTTTGCTTTGAGCGAAGTCTTGGGCCAGAAAAACGTCAAGCTCTACGCCGGCTCGATGGTGGACTGGACGCAGGCCAGCGCCGCCTTGCCCATGGACAACGTGCCCAGCCGCGGCAAGCAGCTGATGATCGACGCCAAGCTCTGGGCCGATCGCGTCACCAAGTAAGCACCCACTCGCTGTATTCCATATGAAACGCCTCCCCTTGACG
>JBEDCE010000168.1:0-4105 GCA_041176905.1 Pseudomonadota bacterium | reverse complement strand
TCGACTTGGCCTGGGATGGGCCCGACAGGGCGCGGGCAGGTCCTTTGCATGACCGCTGGCCAAACACCCCATGGTCTGCTGTCGCCGCTTGGGCTTGGGGCGTGTGTCGGTCGACAGAGGTGCTGCGATTTTTGATTGACAGGCCTTACCGCCACGTGGGCGTGGTGGGCCACTCGCGGGGCGGAAAAGCGGTCTTGATCGCCGGCGCCGTCGACAGCAACATCGATGCGGTCGTTGCCCACAACAGTGGGACTGGCGGCGCTGCAAGCTTGCGATCGGCCTACGCCACCGCGGGCGCAGAAAGCTTGGCTCAGTTGGCTGAGCAGTTCCCCCACTGGCTCTCGCCCGACATGGTGAACCCCGCGGTTCAAGCAGACTTGATTGCGCAAGACGCGCCGAGCGAATGGATCCGGGCAATCGCGCCCCGTGGGTTGTGTGTGCTGCAAGCCAGCGACGACGCTTGGGCCAACCCTGACGGCACGCAGCACATGGTCCAACAAGTCGCTGACGCTTGGCGCGACCACCCCGAGCGGCTCGTGCTGCAGCACCGAACGGGCGGCCACGCCATGACCGCACTCGATTGGCAACGGGCAGCCGAATTCGTAAGGGGTGCGGTTGCGTGAAGGCATGATCAGCCCTTCAAAACGGCGGCCATGGCGTATGGGCCATCCACCAAGCTGATGGCCTGACCGGTTCGGGCGGATTCCTGCGCCGCCAAGCCGATCATCACCGCCGCCAAACCATCTCGCAGGGCCACCTCGACTTGGCCCTGTCCGCGCACCACCGCGTTGAAACGCTGGTGCTGGTAGAGGGTCGAGCCGTTGTGGTCGCCCGCGGCCAAGGCCACGGGGTCGACCGGCACGTCCAACTCGCGTGGGCCTTTGGGGTGGCGTGGGCTGATGACGACTTTGGGCACGGGCGCTTCGCCCAAATGGGCGGGCCAAAAACGACCCGGTCCTGGCACGAAACACTCGGCCTTGCCGATCGGCCCGACCACCGAAATTTCCTCTTGGTAACGCGCGCCTTCGGCGAACATGCACAGCTCCAGCATGGCGCGCTGGCCGCTGGCGAAGTCCACCAACACGTAGGCGTTGTCCAAAATGTCGGGCGTGCCATCGGGGTAGCGCTCGTCGCGGTGGTTGTGCGCGGCCGAGGCCGACGCGTACACCCGAATCGGTTCGCTTTGGGTGAGGTGGCGCATCAGATCAAAGAAGTGGCAGCACTTCTCGACCAAGGTGCCGCCGGTGTAACGGTTGAAGCGGTTCCAGTCGCCGACCTTGACCAAAAATGGGAAGCGGTGCTCGCGGATGGTGATCATGGTCACAGGGCCTGTGTGGGCTTGGCTGTGCACCTCTTCGGCCAAACGGGTGACGGGCGGCATGTAGCGGTACTCCATCGCCACCCAAATGGGTGCGGGGTAACGGCGGCCCAATTCGGCCAAGGCTTGTGCGTCTTCCAAGGTGGTGCACGCGGGTTTTTCCAACAACAAGGGCAAGGGGCGCAAGGCCGCGATCGCTTGCAATTGCTCAGCGTGGCAAAAATTCGGGCTGGCGATCAGCAGGCAATCGACGTCGGGCGACATGACGACCTCTTCCAAACTCGCGGCGCGCTGAGCGCCCGGGGCCAAGGCCAAGCTGCCTTGGGCCATGGCATCGTCGGGTTCGAAAATGCGCGTGACGCTGGCGCCGGGCAGCAAGGCGATGTTGCGCAAATGCTCTTGGCCCATCATGCCGCAGCCGATGATGCCGTAACGAACGGCGTTGGATGTTTGGTTCAAAGTGGTTCTCCCATCAAAGACTCAATCGGTGAGTCGGTATTGTTTACACAAGGCCAAGAACTCCTCGAGCTGGGGATCTTGACCGGTTTCATCTTGGAGCAATTGGGCCACAGCGGGCGCCATCTGCTCGGCCAAACGCGCATCGAGGAACAACACGCGCCAACGACGCGCCAGCATATCCTCGACCGTGACGGCCCATTCTTGGCGGGCACAAAAGCGCACCATCGCCTCGGTCAAGCCCAAGCCCAGCGAGCGCTCAGCGCCGGGGGATTTCGCCAACTGGGCGGCCTCGGTTCCAAACAAATGCAGGCCCGGTGCCGCCGTCAAGCTCACGGGGGCTTCCCCCGCCAAGGCCGTGCCATGCAAGGCTTGACGATCGGTGTGGGCTGTCCGCGCCGCCTGGGGCAAATCCCCAGCGGCGACCAATACCGCCATCACCTCTTCGGCCATCGCACGGTAAGTCGTCCACTTGCCACCAGTCACCGTGAGGAAACCGGGTGCCTCTTGCAGCACCACGTGTTCGCGGGAGAGCCCCGCGGTGTTGCGGCTGTCGCCAGCACCCACCAAGGGCCGCAGCCCCACCCACACGCTGCGCACATCGGCGGGGCTCAGGTCCACGCCCAAAAAGCGCCGCGTCTCGTCGAACAAAAAAGCCAACTCCTGCGCCATGGGGCGGGGTTCCATCGGCGCATCGTCGCGCGGGGTGTCGGTGGTGCCGATGACCGTGGCGCCCAGCCAAGGCACCGCAAACAAGACGCGCTCGTCGCTCGTGCGCGGCACCAACACCGCTTCGCTCAAAGGCAAAACGTCGCGGCTGACCACCAAGTGAACGCCTTGGCTGGCGCGCACCAAAGGCTGGCATCGTTCGGGCTGCTCGGCCGAAGCCAGGGCCAAGCTGCGCAAGGCGTCGACCCACACCCCAGCAGCGTTGACCACGGACTTGGCGAGCACCTCGTGCTCCAAACCCGTGAAGCGGTCTTGCAAGCGCACGCACCAACCCTGCGGGCCAGCGGTCAAGCCCACCACGCGGGTGTGGTTGCGCACATGGGCACCGTGGTCTTGTGCCGTGCGGGCCAGGGCCAAGGCCAGCCGGGCGTCGTCAAACTGCCCATCCCAATAGCGCACGCCGGCCACCACCCCCGCCCAAGTGGGCAGCAAGCGGCGCAACGCGGCCGCACCGAGCCATTCGGTTTTGCCCAGGCTCAGGCGACCCGCCAATGTTTCGTAAAACTTCAAGCCCACCGCGGCCAAGGCCCAAGGGAACCAATGCCGCTGCGCCACCACGAAGGGCAGCGGCTGGGCCAAGTGGGGGGCCAAGCGCATGACGATGGCGCGCTCGCGCAGCGCCTCGCGCACCAAGCGCCAACGCCCTTGGACCAAGTAACGCACGCCGCCGTGCAGCAGCTTGGTCGAGCGCGAGGACGTGCCACCCGCAAAATCGCCTGCGTCCACCACCGCCACGCGACGGCCCTCCAACGCGGCCTGCACGGCCACGCCCAAACCAGTCGCGCCACCGCCCACCACGAACACATCCAGCGGGTGATCGTGCAGGGGGCGGGCCCAGTCGGACAGTTCAGATCTGATCATTTAATGACAATAAAACCGTTATTTTAATGCGCGTATATTTTCGTTTTTGTATTTATATAGCAAAACAACCTTTTTCGCGTATGCTCGATTTCCCTCATACGCCCCGAGCTCAGCCGGGGTAAAAACCGGTCATGACCATGGCACTCAACCCAAGACAGCTCGCGATGCTGCAGCTGGTTCGCGAGCGCGGCAACCTCAAAACCGAAACGCTGGCCGAGCACTTCAGCACCACCTTGCAAACCGTTCGGCGAGACATTCAGCGCCTGACCGATTCGGGCGTGCTCGAGCGTTTTCACGGCGGGGTGCGCTCGCTCGACAGCAGCAGCCGCAACACCGCTTACGCCGAACGCCAGCGCAGCCACGCCGAGGCCAAACAACGCATCGCCCGCACGGTGGCCGCGGCCATACCGCCGGGCAGCAGCCTGTTCATGAACATCGGCACCACGGTGGAGGCCGTGGCCAGTGAGTTGCTGCACCACCAAGACCTGCGTGTGGTCACCAACAATTTGCACGTGGCCAGCACGCTCAGCGCGAACGCCCAATGTGAAGTGGTGGTGGCCGGTGGCACGGTGCGCCATGAAGACATGGGTGTGGTGGGTGAAGCGGCCTTGTCTTTCATTCACCAATTCAAAGTGGACATCGGGCTGATCGGCATCAGCGGGATCGACACCGATGGCACGCTGCGCGACTTCGACATGCGCGAGGTCATGGTGGCCCGCGCCATCGTGGCCCAATCGCGCC
>JBEDCE010000167.1:0-4119 GCA_041176905.1 Pseudomonadota bacterium | reverse complement strand
TGCTTTCGATCACATGGTCTCGCAGGTCAAGGGCTTTCGTTCGCGCCCGGGCCAGCGCGACATGGCTGCGCACATCGCCAGCACCTTGGCCGACGTGGCGTGGGAGGACGATACCCCTCAGCCTGCGCAACAAGCCGACTGGGTGCCCAGTGCAGGCGTTGGCCCGGTGCGCGGCATCGCCGTGGTGCAAGCCGGCACCGGCGTGGGCAAGTCGGCGGCCTACGCGGCCACCGTCATCCCGCTGGCCTTGGCGCAACAAAAGCGCGTCATCATTTCCACCGCCACGGTGGCGCTGCAAGAGCAGCTCATCGCCAAAGACCTGCCGGCCTTGTCGGCGGCATTGCCACACCCGTTCGCGTTCGCCTTGGCCAAGGGTCGTGGGCGCTACGTGTGCCGCCTCAAACTCGAGCAACTCGCCACCGCCGACCCCGATGGGGTGGATTTGTTCGACGCCGACATGGTTGGCTCAATCGACGCGGCCAGCAGTGATCGCAACAGCCAACGCCGCGAGGAGCGCGGCGCTTTGTACGAGCGCTGGAGCGCCGATTTGGACGCCGGGCATTGGGACGGTGACCGCGACCGTTTGGCCGAGCCGCCCAGTGGCGATTGGTGGGCCCCGGTGGCCGCCGAGCGCCACACCTGCACCGCGCGCCATTGCCCCGCCTACAACAGTTGCAGCTACTACCAAGCCCGTGCGGGCTTGTCGCAAGCGCAAGTCATCGTGGTCAACCACGACCTCTTGCTGTCCACCATGGGCCTGCGGGCTTTGCCCGCGCCGGACGACTGCTACGTCATCTTCGACGAAGCCCACCACCTGAGCAGCGTGGCCCAAGGCCAGTTCACCAGCGCCATGGACTGGATGCGCACGCAGTGGCTCGACCGTTTGCCGCGTGCGGTCGAAGACGTGGCCTTGGGCATTCAATACACCGTCGGCGTGGACGTGACGCAGTTGAGCAAGTCCATCAAAAGCGCGCAAGGCGAGCTCGCGCGCATGGGCATGATGCGCATCGCGCAGCAGCCAGCTTGGACGGCCTTGGTGTCTCGCACCCCGCGCAGCGGCGAGCGCCGCGAGGGCAACGACCAACCGCCGCCGGTGATCGATCGACTGGACCAAGGCGAGTTGCCGAGTGAGTGGGTGCCGTGGATCGAGTCGCTGCAAAGCGACGCCAGCGCCTTGCTCAAGGTGTTCGAGGGCATGGCCGCACAGCTCAAAGTCCAAGCACGAGACAACCCCGGCGACGCGCCCCGTTTGGCGCAGCTCTACAGCCGTTTGGGCGTTTTGGCTCCGCGCTTGCAAAGCGTGGAAGAGACCGCCCGGCGCTGGCTGGAAGCGCCCGTGGGCCAACAGCCGCCCCTGGCCAAGTGGTTGGAGGCGCAGGTGAGCAACGGTTTGGTCACACTCAGCGCACACGCCTGTCCGGTGCAGCCCGGTCAGTTGCTGCGCCACCATTTGTGGCAACGCGTGCGCGCCGCCGTGGTCACCTCGGCCTCGCTGACCACCTGCGGCACCTTCGATCATTTCTTGCGCGAGTCGGGCCTGTACGGCGACCCGGCGGTGCACACCCGCGAGGTGCAAAGCCCCTTCAACCATGCCGAACAAGGCCGTTTGGTCGTGGTGCAAACGCAGGCCGATCCGAAAGACGTGGAGGCCTACACGAACGAAATGCTGGCTACCCTGATGGTGGACTTGCAACAAGTCGAGCGGGGGGCTTTGGTCTTGTTCACGTCGCGCGCCCAAATGAAACAGGCCTTGTTGGCTTTGGAACAAGGCGCGAACCGCGACTTGCGCGAGCGGGTGTTGGTGCAGGGTGACGCCTCGCGCACCGTCTTGCTGCAGCGCCACAGCGATCGCGTCGAATCTGGTTTGCCCTCCATCCTCTTTGGTTTGCAATCGTTTGGCGAGGGTTTGGATTTGCCCGGCGAATTGTGCGAGTGGGTTTTCATCACCAAGCTGCCCTTTGCCTCCCCCAGCGACCCCGTGGGTCAGGCCCGCGCCGATTGGGTCAAGGCGCAGGGCCGCGACCCTTTCAGCGAATTGGTGGTGCCGGCCACGGGCGCGCGTTTGTTGCAGTGGACCGGGCGCGCCTTGCGAACCGAAAACGACCAAGCCGTGGTGGTTTGTTACGACCCCCGTTTGCTGCGCCAAGCCTACGGGCGGCGCATGCTCCAAGGCTTGCCCCCTTACCGTTTGCAGCGTCGGGTCAACGGCCAAGACGTCGATGTGAACCCTTGAACCGAAAGAAGATGGCCCCATGTATTGGCTGATGAACGAACTCAAGAGCGTGTTGCGCGGGCTATTCAAGCTGGCCTTGCTGGTTCTGACCTTTTCTTTGGGTGTGGCGTTTTTGCTGGCCGCCATCGCGGTGGTGGTGATCACCGCGCTGTGGTCTTTGCTGCGCGGCCGCAAGCCCGCCATCTACACCACTTACACCCAGTTCCGGCAAGCCTCGCAGGCCTTTCGGCAGGGCGGCGCTTGGCCGGGCCAGCGCCCACCGCCCGGCGTGAACCCCGAGGATGTGGTGGATGTGCAAGCCCACGAGGTCAGCGAAGCACCACCGCGTGCGATCGAGCGCGATCAGCCGCCGCGCTGATCGGGCTCAGTCGTCTGAGCGCTCTTGGCGCAAAGCCAGCGCGGCTTCGTAGAGCGCATTGCGCGATTGACCGTTGATGTCGGCGCACACCTTGACCGCGGTCTTGAGCGGCAGCTCGGCGAGCAAGAGGCCCAAGACGCGCAGGGTCTCGGTGTCCAATCCGTCGTTGGTGGCCGGCGTCTCATCGGGGTGTACCACCAACACAAACTCACCGCGCAGGCGGTTGGCGTTGGCTTGCAGCCAAGCGGGAAAGTCGGCGGCGCTCATTTGGGCGATGTCCTCGAACTGTTTGGTCAGCTCACGCCCCACGGTGAGGCTCCGTCCGCCCAAGGTGGCCAAGTCTTGTGCCAGCGCGGCGATGCGGTGGGGGGCTTCGAGCAAGACACAGGCACGTGGGTCTGCAGCGATGGCGCGCACCTCGCGCAAACGCTCAGCGGCCTTGGTGGACAGGAAACCCCCAAACACGAAGCGACCGTCCCAGCCTTTGTGCCCGGTGGCACTGAGCAAGGTGGTCACGCTGCTCGCGCCCGGAATGGGCAGGGTACGCAAGCCCGCGGCCTGTACCGCTTGCACCAAGCGCGCACCGGGGTCGCTGATGCCGGGGGTGCCCGCGTCGCTCACATAGGCCACGCGTTGGCCGGCTTGCAAACGCTCGACGACGGTGAGGGCAGCTTGGCTTTCGTTGTGCTCGTGCACCGCCAACAGGGGCTTGTGCAAACCGTAGGCTTGCAAGAGCGAGCCGGTGTGGCGCGTGTCTTCGCACGCAACCGTGTCGGCCAAGCCCAACACGTGCAGGGCACGCAAGCCGATATCGGCCAAATTCCCAATCGGGGTGGCCACCATATAGAGGGCACCCTGCGGATACTGCTGGTGGGCAGCGGCATCTTCGACCGCTTGCATCAGGGACGGGGAAACAGACATGTGGACATCCTCAAAACAACGCGGCGACGCCGCCGAAGACGAGGCCCTGCGCTACTTGCAAGCACAGGGGCTGCACTTGGTGCGGCGCAATTTCAAAACCCCAGGACGGGGCGGCGGCGAGGTCGATCTGATTATGCGCGAGCCCGACGGCACCTTGGTCTTTGTGGAGGTGCGCCAACGCGCCAGTGCCAATCAAGGCGGTGCGGTGGCCAGTATTGGGCGCACCAAACAGCGGCGCATTGTGTGGGCGGCGCGGTATTTCTTGTTGCGCTGCACGACCACCCCGCCGTGCCGATTTGACGCGGTGCTTTTGCAAGGCCGACTGGGCGACCCGGCCTGCACGGTGACCTGGGTCCCTGCCGCTTTTGACGCTTCGGTGGCTTGAGGGCGCGTTTGCCTGAGGGCCGCTATGATTCGGCCATGCTCTTGCAACGCATCGAACAACAATTCATTGAAAGCGCCGACCTGAAATACCAGTGCGCGCAGTCGATGGCGCCGCGCGTGGAAATGGCGGTGATGGCGGTGATGGCCTGTGTGACCGGTGGTGGCAAGGTGTTGACCTGTGGGAGCGGCACCGGCACGTCCTTGGCGCAAAGCTTTGCCTCGG
>JBEDCE010000166.1:0-4195 GCA_041176905.1 Pseudomonadota bacterium | reverse complement strand
AGTCGCATGGGGTTGGCGATCATGGGGGGCGCGCCGTTCGCAGCGGGCAAGCACAGGCCTCGAGCCTGCACCTGCGGGTGTTCCAATACTTGGTCGATGGACAAGATGGGCGAGCATGGCACGGCCGCGGCTTCAAGCTGGCTCACCCACTGCGCGGTGGTGCGCGTGAGCAGCCACTGCGCCAGCAAAGGCACCAGCACGCTGCGGTGCTGCACCCGCATGGGGTTGGTGGCAAACCGCTCGTCGCGCGCGACGTCGGGGTGGCCGGCGACTTCACAAAAACGGGCGAACTGCCCGTCGTTGCCCACGGCCAGCACCAGGTGGCCATCGGCGCTGGCAAATACTTGGTAAGGCACGATGTTGGGGTGGGCATTGCCCATGCGCGTAGGCCGGGTCTGGCCCACGAGTTGGTTGCTGGCTTGGTTGGCCAGCATGGCCACTTGCACGTCAAACAGCGCGGCGTCGATCACACGGCCGCGACCGGTGCGCGTGCGCTCGTGCAGCGCGGCCAAGATGGCGGTGGTGGCGTACACGCCGGTCATGAGGTCGGTCACGGCCACGCCGACTTTTTGGGGTTCGGCCCCGGCCTCACCGGTCACGCTCATCAAACCGCCTTCGGCTTGGATAGCGAAGTCGTAACCCGCTTTTTGCGCCAGCGGCCCAGTTTGACCATAGCCGGTGATGGAGCAATAAATCAGGCGTGGGTTGAGGGCTTGCAAGCTGGCCGCGTCCAAGCCGTATTTGGCGAGTTGGCCGACCTTGTAGTTCTCCAGCACGACGTCGGCGTCTTGCGCCAGTTCGCGCACCAAGGCCGCGCCCTCAACGCTGGCCAAATCGATCGCCACCGAGCGCTTGCCACGGTTAGCGCACAAAAAATACGCCGCCACACGGTCCGCGCCTTCGCCCCACCACGGTGGGCCCCAAGTGCGGGTGTCGTCGCCCGCGCCGGGGCGCTCGACCTTGAGCACGTCCGCACCATAGTCGGCCAACAACTGTCCGGCCCACGGCCCCGCCAGCACGCGGGATAGGTCGAGCACCCGCACGCCGGCCAGCGGCTGCGGGGGACTCTGTGGCGCGGTGGCGCTTGTGACGTCAGTGGGCATCAAGAGAACGCTTGGATACCGGTGATCGCACGGCCCAAGATCAGCGCGTGCACGTCGTGGGTGCCCTCGTAGGTGTTGACCACCTCCAGGTTCACCAAGTGACGCGCCACGCCGTACTCGTCCGAAATACCGTTGCCGCCCATCATGTCGCGCGCCATGCGCGCCACGTCCAGCGCTTTGCCGCAGCTGTTGCGTTTCAAGATGCTGGTGAGCTCGACCGAGGCCATGCCCTCGTCTTTCATGCGGCCCAAGCGCAAGCAGCCTTGCAGACCCAAGCTGATCTCGGTGAGCATGTCGGCGAGTTTCTTTTGGATCAGCTGGTTGGCCGCCAAGGGTCGGCCAAACTGCTGGCGGTCCATGACGTACTGGCGCGAGCGGAAATAGCAGTCCTCGGCCGCGCCCAAGGCGCCCCAAGCGATGCCGTAGCGCGCGCTGTTCAGGCAGGTGAAGGGGCCTTTGAGGCCACGGATGTCGGGGAAGGCGTTTTCGTCGGGCACAAACACGTTGTCCATCACGATCTCGCCGGTCAAGGACGCACGCAAGCCCACTTTGCCGTGGATGGCCGGGGCGCTTAGGCCCTTCATGCCTTTTTCCAGAATGAAACCACGGATTGCGCCTTCGTCGTCCTTGGCCCACACCACGAACACATCGGCAAAGGGGCTGTTGGTGATCCAAATTTTTGCGCCGCTCACGCTGTAGCCACCGGGGACTTTTTTGGCGCGGGTGATCATGGACGCGGGGTCCGAACCGTGGTCGGGTTCGGTCAGGCCAAAGCAGCCGATCCACTCGCCGGTGGCCAGCTTGGGTAGGTATTTTTGTTTTTGCGCTTCGGTGCCGAAGGTGTTGATGGGCAACATGACCAGCGAGCTTTGCACGCTCATCATCGAGCGGTAACCGGAGTCCACGCGCTCGACTTCGCGGGCCACCAGGCCGTAGCACACGTAATTCAGGCCCGCGCCGCCGTATTGCTCGGGAATGGTCGCGCCGAGCAAACCGAGTTCACCCATCTCGCGAAAGATGGCGGGGTCGGTTTTTTCGTGGCGAAAGGCCTCGGTCACGCGGGGCAGTAAGCGGTCTTGGCAGTACGCCCGAGCCGCGTCGCGCACGGCACACTCGTCATCGGTGAGCTGGCTGTCGAGGTTGAAGGGGTCTTCCCAAGAAAAACGGGGACTGGCGCTCATGTGGACTTTCTTTGCAGGTGGTTGAGGGCGTCGGCAATCATGTTAAGGCCTTCGTCGATTAAGGCGTCGCTGGCGGTCAATGGCACCAAAATCCGCACCACGTTGCCGTAAGTGCCACAGGTCAAGATGACCAGGCCACGGTTCATGGCTTCGACCGCCAAGGCCTTGGTCAGGTCGGCGTCGGGCTGGTGGGGGTCGCCGTTTTTGCACAGCTCCATGGCCACCATCGCACCCAATCCGCGCACCTCGGCGATGCACGGGTGATGCTGAGCGAGGGCTTGCAAATGGCTGGTGATGCGCTGGCCGACGTCGCGGCTGCGTTGCAGCAGGTTCTCTTCTTCAAACACCTCGAGCACGGCCAGCGCGGCCGCACAGGCCAGCGGGCTGCCAGCGTAAGTGCCGCCCAAGCCGCCGGGAGCGGGGGCATCCATGATCTCGGCGCGGCCCACCACCGCTGAAATCGGGAAGCCACCGGCCATGGACTTGGCCATGGTGATCAGGTCGGGGGCCACGCCCGACTGCTCTACGGCGAACCACGTGCCGGTGCGGCCCGCGCCGGTTTGCACCTCGTCGGCGATCATCACGATGCCGTGCTGGTCGCACAAAGCGCGTATGCGTTGCAAGAACTCGGGTGGGGCCACATTGAAGCCGCCTTCGCCTTGCACGGGTTCCACGATCATGGCGGCCACGCGGCTGGCTTCGATGTCGTTTTTGAAGATGTGTTCGATCGACTCGATCGCGTCGTCCACGCTCACGCCATGCAGCGCGTTGGGGAAGCGGGCGTGGAAGACCTCGGCGGGGAAGGGGCCAAAGCCGGTTTTGTAGGGCACGACCTTGCCCGTCAAGCCCAAGGTCAGCAAGGTGCGGCCGTGGTAGCCGCCACCAAAGGCGATCACGCCGGAGCGGCCGGTGTGGGCGCGGGCGATCTTGACGGCGTTTTCCACGGCTTCGGCGCCGGTGGTCAAGAACAGGGTTTTCTTGGGGAAGTCGCCGGGGGCTTTGGCGTTGATGCGCTCGGCCAGCTCCACATAAGGCTCGTAGGCCAAGACCTGGAAGCAGGTGTGGGTGTAGTGGTCGAGTTGGTCTTTAACCGCTTGGATGATTTTGGGGTGGCGGTGGCCGGTGTTGAGCACCGCGATGCCGCCCGCGAAGTCGATGAATCGTCGGCCCTCGACGTCCCAGATCTCGGCGTTTTCGCCGCGCTCGATGAAGATCGGGTGGCTGAAGCCCACGCCACGGGGAATGGCGGCTTGGCGGCGGGCCAGCAAGGCGGCGTTGTTCAGGTGGGTGTCGCGTTTCATGAAGTTTCCCTGTAAAAAATTGTTGTGTCTCACGTGCCTATTTTGTACTGGTTTGCTCAATAAACAAACCAAATAAGCCTACACAGCAGCGTATTTTGGATAATCCAAGCGAGTCACCTTGCCCGGAGGTGTTGAATTCCCAACCAGGGTGGTGCTCCCCGTTCATGACCAAACCCGAGTCTTGAAGCGGTGCAGGGCCTCAAACCTATAATCGGCGGTTGCACTTTCAGCGAACACACCCCATGAGCCAAGCCCCCATTTCTGTTGCCGATATCCGCAAGACCTTCTTGGACTTCTTTGCCTCCAAGGGCCACACCGTGGTGGCCTCCAGCTCGCTGGTGCCGGGCAACGATCCCACGTTGATGTTCACCAATTCCGGCATGGTCCAGTTCAAGGACGTGTTTTTGGGTTCGGACAAGCGCTCGTATGTGCGCGCCGCGTCGGTGCAAGCATGCTTGCGCGCCGGTGGCAAACACAACGACTTGGAAAACGTGGGCTACACCGCGCGCCACCACACCTTCTTTGAAATGATGGGCAACTGGTCGTTTGGCGACTACTTCAAGCGCGAATCCCTCAAATGGGCGTGGGAGCTGTTGACCGAGGTCTACAA
>JBEDCE010000165.1:0-4206 GCA_041176905.1 Pseudomonadota bacterium | reverse complement strand
GGGGTGGGGCACGCACTGCGCGCCCACCCTTTGATCATGGCCGTCGGATTTGTGGGCGGCTTTTTTGAGAGTGGCCTGACGTCGATCTTGCCGCTGTACGGCTTGGCTTTGGGCATGGGCGCGGTGGCCGCGGCCTTGCTGGTCTCGGCCAGCGGCTTGGGCAGCGCACTCATGATGTTGCCTGCAGGCATGGCGGTGGACCGCATGTCAAAGCAACCCCACAGCGCACACGGCGCGCGCTTGACGGTGATGCACGCCTGTGCGCTGCTCACCTTGCTGGCCACGGTGCTGATCCCTTTTGTCGCGGGCATGCCGTGGTTGGCGGCCGTGGTCGCGTTTGTGTGGGGTGGCGCGGGTGGCAGCCTCTACACCCTGGCCATGATCGATATCGGTTCGCGAGAACAAGGCATCACGCTGGTCAACAGCACCGCGGTGCTGGTCTTGTCCTACACCTTGGGCGGTGTGCTGGCACCCGCCTTGGGTGCGCTCATGTTGGACTTAGCCCCGACGGTGGGCTTCCCGCTGCTGCTGTTGGCGGTGGCAGGGCCCGGTTGGTGGCTGCTTCGTCGAGCCAAGCGCACGGCGGGTTAAGCTAGAACTGCCTTTTACCCATCCAAGGACTTTTCCATGGCCATTTCTTGGTTGACCGCGCTCAAAGTGATTCCTTGGGGCGATGTGATCGCGCACGCGCCCAAGGTGTTGAACGCCGCACGCCAGTTGCTCGACCGCAAACCCGCCGAACCACCACCCAGCAAAGACGAGGTGCAGGAACGCATCGCCAAAACCTTGGCCGACTTGGCCGAGCAAAACGCCCGCTTGGTCAACGCCGTGGAAATGTTGCGGCTGCGCACCCGCATCCTCATGGTGACCACCGTGTTGCTGGCCTTGGCGGTGCTGGGCTTGTGGTTGGTCTGATCCCGCATCAAGCCCGCGCCAACACTGGCCCCAGTACGCGCCCCGTGTGGGTGTCTTGACGCACCACGTCTTCGGGCGTAGCCGCCGCCACGATACGTCCGCCGCCCGAGCCGCCTTCGGGGCCGAGGTCCAAGATCCAATCGGCTTCGGCCATGACGTCGAGGTCGTGCTCAATCACCACCACGCTGTGGCCCGCATCGACCAACCGGTGCAGCACACGGATGAGCTTTTCCACATCGGCCATGTGCAAACCTACCGTCGGCTCGTCGAGCACATACAGGGTGTGCGGGGCTTTTTGCCCGCGCCGACCGACCTCGTCGCGCACCTTGGAGAGTTCGGTCACCAGCTTGATGCGCTGCGCCTCGCCGCCACTGAGCGTGGGCGAAGGCTGACCCAAGGTGAGGTAACCCAAACCCACGTCTTTGAGCAGCTGCAAGGGGTGGGCAATGGCCGGCATGCTGGCGAAGAAATCCACGGCTTCGTCGACCTCCATTTGCAAGACCTCGCCAATGTGTTTGCCCTTCCACGTCACCGCCAAGGTTTCGGGGTTGAAGCGCGCGCCACGACAGACCTCACACGGCACTTTGACGTCCGGCAAAAAGCTCATCTCGATGGTGCGCATGCCTTGGCCTTCACAGCCCGGGCAACGGCCTTCGCCAGTGTTGAAGGAGAACCGCGCCGGGCCGTAGCCACGCGCTTTGGCCTCCAAGGTGTCGGCGAACAGTTTGCGCACCGTGTCCCAAAAACCGATGTAGGTGGCAGGGCAAGAACGCGGGGTTTTACCGATGGGTGTTTGGTCCACTTCGAGCACACGGTCCAAGGTCTCGTAGCCGTGAACCGAGTCGCAGCCCACCCAGCTCGGCAACTGGCCCGCGTCCATGGCCTCGCGGCCTGCGCGCGTGCTGCGCTGCCCCACGGCCTGCGCCACGTTGGTGAGCAAGACGTCGCGGGCCAAGGTGGATTTACCCGAACCCGATACACCCGTGACCACGACCAAACGGCGCAAGGGCACACGGGCGTCCACGCCTTGCAGGTTGTGCATGCGCGCACCCTGCACGCTCAAGGCCTCGGCGCTGGGTTCCACCAAACGTCGCGCTTGCAAGGGGTGCCGCATGGCGTGCAACAAATAACGGCCCGTCACCGATTCGGCCACCGCCGAGACATCGGCCACCGAGCCCTGCGCCACCACACGACCGCCGCGCACACCCGCACTCGGGCCAATGTCGATGATGTGGTCGGCGCGGCGGATCGTGTCCTCGTCGTGCTCCACCACCACCAAGGTGTTGCCCTTTTTGCCCAGCTGCTGCAAAGCGTTGAGCAGCAAGTGGTTGTCGCGGGCGTGCAGACCGATGGTCGGCTCGTCGAGCACGTAGCACACGCCTTGTAAATTGCTGCCGAGTTGCGCGGCCAATCGGATGCGCTGCGCCTCGCCGCCCGACAAGGTCGGCGCGCCACGGTCGAGCGTGAGGTAGCTCAAACCCACTTCTTCCAAAAACGCCAAGCGGCCTTCAATCTCTGGCAAGAGGTCGCGTGCGATACCGGCTTCGCGCTGGCTGAGCACATCGGATTGCAGAAGACCGCGCACCCATTGGCGCACCTCGCTGACCGACCAACGCGCCACCTCGGTGATGGTCACACCCGAGCGGCCCGAGGCCGCGTGTGCCCCAAACCGCACCGCCCTGGCTTGTGCGTTCAGCCGCGTGCCTTCGCACGTCGGGCAAGCCTCATCGACCAAGTCATCGACTTCAGGTTCGGCAAAGCTCTGTTCACGGCCGCGGTCTTTATCATCGCGCACCGAATCGTCCAAGACTTGGCGCTGCTCGCGCGAGAGGCGCGTGCCGGTGCCCACACAGTCGGGGCACCAACCGTGTTTGCTGTTGTACGAGAACAGGCGCGGGTCGAGCTCGGGGTAGCTGGTGGCGCACACCGGACAGGCACGGATGGTCGAGAACACTTCTAAGTGACCCAAGTCGCGTGTGGACACGCCATCGGCCAAGGCCTGCGCCAAGCCGTTGAGCGGGCTGAGCACGTGCACCACGCCTTTGCCGATCTCCAAAGCCTTGGCCAGTTGCTCGCGCAACCACGCTTCGTTGGCGCGACTGATCACCCCATCGGCCACCGGCAGCTCGATGGTGTGTTCTTTGAAACGGTCCAAACGCGGGAAGTTGGCGGTGGGCAAAAACTCACCGTCCACGCGCAAATGGCTGTGGCCTTTAGGCCGCGCCCAATCGGCGAGTTCGGTGTAGACGCCTTTGCGGTTGATCACCAAGGGCGCGAGCAGGCCGATGTGTTGGCCCGCAAAACGCGAGACCAAGGCGGCGGCGATGCTGTCGACGCTTTGGGGCATCACGGCCGCACCGTCGTGCACGCAGTGTTGGGTGCCGAGCTTGACGTAGAGCAAGCGCAGGAAATGCCAGACCTCGGTGGTCGTGCCCACGGTGGACTTGCGCCCGCCGCGAGACAGGCGTTGCTCAATCGCCACCGTCGGTGGGATGCCATAAACCGCATCGACCTCGGGGCGACCCGCGGGCTGAACGATGCTGCGCGCGTAGGCGTTGAGGCTTTCCAAGTAGCGGCGCTGGCCTTCGTTGAACAAGATGTCAAAAGCCAGCGTCGACTTGCCCGAACCGCTCACGCCCGAGATGACGTTGAACTGGCCGCGCGGAATGTTGACGCTCAAGTTTTTGAGGTTGTGCTCTTTGGCGTTGACGATTTGGATTTTGTTGTTGGGAGGGGTGATGGCGCGTGTTGTGGATGGCTTCGCTTCGCTCGCCATGACAACACCACCTTCGCCCATGGACTGCGCGTACTCGCGCAGCGCGGCCGCCGTGTGGGAGGTGGGGTGTTGGCGCAGGTCTTCGGGAGCGCCTTCGGCCACGACCAGGCCGCCGCCCTCGCCGCCTTCGGGGCCGAGGTCGATGAGCCAATCGGCCGATCGGATGACGTCGAGGTTGTGTTCGATGATGACCAAGGAGTGGCCGGCCTCCAACAAGCGGCGCAGGCTGCGCATGAGCTTGGCGATGTCATCGAAGTGCAAACCGGTGGTGGGCTCGTCGAACAAAAACAGCGTGCCTTTGCGGGCGACGTTTTGGCGACTGGCGGTGCTGCTCTTGGCGGCTTCGGCCAAAAAGCCCGCGAGCTTCAAGCGCTGCGCTTCGCCGCCCGAGAGCGTGGGCACGGGCTGACCCAAACGCACGTACTCCAGGCCCACATCCACGATCGGCTGCAGCACGCGGATGACCTCGCGGTCTTGTGCAAACAGGCTGGCGGCTTCGCTCACGGTCAGCTCCA
>JBEDCE010000164.1:0-4224 GCA_041176905.1 Pseudomonadota bacterium | reverse complement strand
TCGACGAGTATTTGCGCGATCGCGCCGCCCAATCGGGTGCGGTGCGTCGTCAGGCGATTTTTGACAAGTTGCAGCACGACGACAGCGGCCAGCTGTGGGTGCACTACACCCCGGTCACATCCAAAGAGCACGCGGCGCTGGAACACGCCAAGCCCGTCAAGGTGTCGACCCGCATGGTGGTGGGGGCCGACGGGGCGCGCTCGGAAGTCGCGCGCCAGGCCATCCCCAATGCGCACAAAACCAAATATGTTTTTGCGTACCACGAGATCATCGAGTCGCCCGTGGGTCAGCCGGGGTACGACGCAGCGCGGTGCGACGTGTATTACCAAGGCGAGGTCTCGCCCGACTTTTACGGCTGGGTTTTTCCGCACGGCAAGACCATGAGCGTGGGCATGGGCAGCGCGGACAAAGGCTATTCGCTGCGCAGCGCCACGGCGCGGTTGCGAGAAATTGCGGGTCTGACCCACGCACCCACTTTGCGCCGCGAAGGCGCGCCCATCCCGCTCAAACCCTTGCCCCAATGGGACAACGGCCGCGACGTGGTGGTGATTGGCGACGCCGCAGGCGTGGTCGCCCCGTCGTCGGGCGAAGGCATTTACTACGCCATGGACTGCGCGCGACGAGTGGCCAAGGCCGCCCATGAGGCGCTCAAAACCGGCAACAGCGCTTGCCTGAAACAAGGGCGCAAGAGTTTCATGAAGCAGCACGGTCGCGTGTTCTGGATCTTGGGCGTGATGCAGTACTTCTGGTACCAAAACGACAAACGCCGCGAAAAGTTCGTCAAGATCTGTGAAGACCGCGACGTGCAACGCCTGACCTTTGAGTCCTACATGAACAAGGAATTGGCGCGCAAGGACCCGATGGCCCACGTGCGCATCTTCTTTAAAGACATGGCTCACCTGCTGGGTTTGGCGCGAACCTAAGTCCAAGGGCCACGCCGATTTCCGGCGCATCCCCTTCTTGGCGACAATAGGGGCATGAAAGCACATTCTTGGATTTCTCTCTTGGTGGCGTTCGTGCTGAGCTTTGGCACCGCCGGTGTGGGCGGGGCTTTGACCGATTTGGGGCCTTGGTACTTCTCGCTGCGCCACCCCGATTGGAAACCCCCTGACGCCGCGTTTGGCGTGATCTGGACCACCGTCTTCACCTTGTGCGCCTTCAGCGCATGGCTGGCTTGGCGCTCGGCTGACACGGCAGCACTGCGCCGGCGCGTCGGGCTGTTGTTTGGGGTCAATGCGGCGCTCAATGTGCTGTGGAGTGCACTCTATTTCACCTTGCAGCGCCCCGATTGGGCGGTGTTGGAGGTGGCCCTGTTGTGGTTTTCCATCGTGGCCCTGATCGTGGGTCTGTGGCGCTTGTCGCGTTGGGCGAGCGTGTTGCTGCTCCCTTACCTGGTGTGGGTGAGCATCGCTTCGGTCCTGAATTGGCAGACTGTGGTGCTCAATGGACCCTTCCCCGGTATTGTTTAGGGCGCAGTATCGCTGAAAGTGGCCCCACGGCGCCTTAGGGTTTCCATAGCTTGTGGGAACTTCCCAAACGATCAAGAATCCGCATGCAGTTGCGAACCGCGAAGCTATTGTGCTGGACCGATTCAGGTCCCGGTTTTGACCCTTTCCATGGGTGGCAAGCTCACACTACAAGGAACGCGCATGTCTGAGTTTGACGCTTCGGGTGGTTCCTCAAATGCCCTGCCTGCCTCGGGGGCTTTTGATCCGGACTGCAAGGGGACTTTGCATGTGGTGATCGAAAACCAAATCATCCCCCGATTGCTCAATGTGTTGCCGATGAATTCGGCCAATGCGAGGGCGTGGTCGGTGGATTGGCCCTTGGGCGAACGCCCCGAGTTTTTGGCCTTCGCCCAATTGTGTTTGCAAAACGATTCCGTTCAGGCCAACCGCTTTGTGGACGGGTTGATGGACCGCGGTCTCACACCCCCACAGGTCTTCATGGAACTCATCACCCCTGCTGCGCGCCATTTGGGGGTGTTGTGGGATCAAGACGAGTGCGATTTCACCCAAGTCACCTGCGGCCTGGCGATCATGCACCAGATGATCTACCGACTGGGCTACGAGAGCCCCACCGCTACCCTGTACGAGGGCGAACAGGAAAGCGTCATGCTGGCCTGTGCGCCGGGTTCTCAGCATTTCTTGGGGCTCACCATCGTGGCCGATCTCTACCGCAAGGCGGGCGCCAATGTGGTGTTGGAGATTGCATCGACCGAATCCGAGTTGCTGCGCGCGGTCTCGCACGAGTGGTTCGATGTCGTGGGTATTTCCGTGGCCTTGGCGGTGCAGTTGCAATCCCTGCCTTCGCTCATTGAGCACCTGCGCGCGCGATCGGGCAACCCCCAGATCAAGGTGGTCTTGGGTGGCCCCGTTTTCTTGTCCAACCCCATCACAGCCAAAGCCCTGGGAGCCGACGCGATTTTTACCGACGCGCAAGCCGCCTTGCAGGCGTTAAAGAACCCGGCCCGCTTGTTGCGCAGCGGGTGAGCTTTCGACGCAGCGCAAGATGTGCTGCACGGTCTCCAGAGGTGCTTCTTCGTGGGCCAAATGGCCCAAGCCGTTTTGGATGATGACCTGCGCTTGCGTTAAACGTTCGGACGCTTGGCGCGACAGCTCAGGCGGTACGGTTCGGTCTTGGTCACCGATGAGCATGCAGACAGGCGCCGTGATGTCGTGTAAGCGGCGTGCCAGTGGTTTGAGTTCCCACGCCGCCATCATCGACAGCACGCCGTGCACATGGCCCGAGTCGCTCAGCACGCGGGTGTAAAGCTCGATCCCTTGTGCATCCAGCGTGGAGCCGGTGCGATGAATCCATTCGGCCACCGCGCCTGGTTTGGCCGCCAGTTTGGCGGTGGCCCAAGCCGACAGGGGGTTGAGGGCTGCGAGTTTGGCCGCTGGGCCAAACAGCCAAGAGGCCACGCCGGGCAACGGCAACCAAGCTGGGTTCAGACCGATCAGGGTGCTGCGCGACGCGCTGTCGAAGTGCAGCGCCATGTGCGCGGCAATGGCCGCACCGGCCGAGTGGCCCACGATGACCTGGGGCGTGAGTTTGAGCTGCAGCAGGAGGGCGCGCAGGCCTTCGGCCATGCCGGGCAGCGACAGCGCGCCTTCAGGCCCCCGGCTGGTGAAGGCGTGGCCGGGCAGGTCGGGCGCGACCACGGTGAAGCGCTCGGCAAGTTTGGGCAGCAAGCCGCGCCAACTGAAATGCCCCGAGCCGGTGCCGTGCAAGAGCAGCATGCAGGGGCCTTGGCCCATCTGCTGCACATGCCAATGGATGCCGCCCGCCTGCACCATACGGCTGTGCTGCGCGTGCGGCCACATGTGGGGTTGGGCTTGGTGGTCAGCCCAGGCCATGCCGGGGTAGAAGCGGTCAAACATGGCCGATCAGACCTGCGGGCTGCGCACGCGCTCGATGGCGCTGGCCATGCGCTGCGACTGCACCTGCGGCATGGGCAGGTAGCTCGCGCCCATGCTGCTGGCCAGTCGCTGCGCTTGCGCGTCGGGCTGCATGGAGGTGTCGATCCACAAGACGCGGTGGCCGCTGGCACGCCACTGTTGGCCCCAGCTTTGCGCATCGCTTTGCGCCTGGGCACGGCCGCCCAAGCCTTGCAGCGTCACGTTGGCGCGGCCGTCGCTCAGCACCACCAGGATGGGCGTGACGCCTTGGCGTTGCAGTTGCGCCGCTTGTTCGTGTGCCATTTTGAGGGCCAGGGCCAAGGGTGTGCCGCCACCGCCGGGCAGGCCGGTCATGGCGCGTTTGGCGCGTACCAGCGAGCGCGTGGCGGGTAGCAGCAGCTGCGCCTGTGCGCCCCGAAAGGCCACGATGCACACGCTGTCGCGCCGCGCATAAGACTGCTGCAGCAGCAACTCGACCGCGCCTTTGGCTTCGGCAAGGCGTTGTAGCGCAGCCGAGCCGGAGGCGTCGAGCGCCAGGATCAGGCAGCTGGAGGCGCGCTGTTGGTAACGCTGGATGTGGAAGTCTTCAGCGCGAATTGCCACGCGGCCGGTGCTGTGCGCTTGCCGCAAGCGTTGCTTGGGCGCGGCAGCGCGCAAGGTGGCCAGCACATGCAGGCGCGCCTGACCGCCGGGGCGGCCTGGCCGTGGGGGCAGGGGGCGACCGCGCTGCGAGCCCGCACGGGTCTGGCCGCTGCGCCCGGAGCTTTGTGGGCTGCTCGCGCCTTTGGTGCAAGCCCTGGAGCAAGGCCAGGTGCCCCCCACC
>JBEDCE010000163.1:0-4274 GCA_041176905.1 Pseudomonadota bacterium | reverse complement strand
GACATGAGCGGAGCGGCGGCCACAGTGCGGGGGTGCGGCTCGGAGAACGCTTCGCTCGTGGATCGCTTCGCTGCGCTCGCGATGACGGGGTAAGGCGCTCGCGATGACAGCTAAGGCGAGCGTTACTTCGAGCCGCCCTCGAGCTTGTAGATGTGCGGACCTTCACCCGCCGACAACAAACCAGCGTGCGCGTAAATGCCCAGCTTGGCTCGGGTGTCGGTGATGTCCAGGTTGCGCATGGTCAATTGACCAATGCGGTCCAGTGGGCTGAACGGCGCGTCTTCCACCTTTTCCATCGACAGGCGCTCGGGCGCGTACGTCAGGTTGGGGCTCTCGGTGTTGAGCAAGCTGTAGTCGTTACCACGGCGCAGTTCCAGCGTCACCGTGCCGGTCACGGCGCGGGCCACCCAGCGTTGGGCGGTTTCGCGCAGCATGATGGCTTGTGGGTCGAACCAGCGGCCTTGGTACAACAAGCGGCCCAAACGCAGGCCGTTGATGCGGTACTGCTCGATCGTGTCTTCGTTGTGGATGCCGGTGACCAAACGCTCGTAAGCGATGTGCAGCAGCGCCATGCCGGGGGCTTCGTAGATGCCGCGGCTCTTGGCTTCGATGATGCGGTTCTCGATCTGGTCGCTCATACCCAAACCGTGGCGGCCACCGATTTCATTGGCCTTGAGGAACAGCGCGACCGGGTCGGCGTATTCCACGCCGTTCAGCGCCACGGGCATGCCTTCTTCAAAGCGCACGCTGACCTCTTCTGCCTTCACGTCCACCTCGGGCTTCCAGAACGCCGCGCCCATGATGGGGTTGACGATGCGGATGCCACTGTTCAGGTGCTCCAAGTCTTTGGCTTCGTGGGTCGCGCCCAGCATGTTGCTGTCGGTGCTGTAAGCCTTCTCGGCGCTCATCTTGTAGCCAAAACCATTGGCGGTCATGAAGGCGCTCATTTCGGCGCGGCCACCGAGTTCGTCGATGAACAGCTGGTCGAGCCAAGGCTTGTAGATCTTCAGGCTGGGGTTGGTCAGCAGGCCGTAGCGGTAAAAACGCTCGATGTCGTTGCCCTTGAAGGTCGAGCCGTCGCCCCAAATGTTGACGTCGTCTTCCTTCATCGCGGCCACCAACATGGTGCCGGTCACGGCGCGGCCCAGCGGGGTGGTGTTGAAGTAGGTGATGCCACCGGTGGAGATGTGGAAGGCGCCGCTTTGGATGGCGGCAATGCCTTCGTGCGCGAGTTGCAAGCGGCAGTCGATCAGGCGCGCTTTTTCGGCACCGTACTCCATCGCTTTGCGCGGGATTTCGTTGTAGTCGGCCTCATCGGGCTGGCCGAGGTTGGCGGTGTAAGCGTAGGGCAGGGCGCCTTTTTGCTTCATCCACAGCAAGGCGGCCGAGGTGTCCAGACCGCCAGAGAAGGCGATGCCGACTTTTTGCCCTTTGGGCAGGTGTTGCAAGATGGTGCTCATGGGGTTCAACCGTAGTGGCAGATGTAGTGGTAAGGCTCGGTCACACGGATCTCGAAGCTGGCGTTGCCGGGCACGTTGAAGTGGTGGCCGGGGGTGGACTTGAGCCAAGCGGTGGTGCCGGCGAGTTTGTATTCGCAAGAACCGGCCACGCATTCCATGATCTCGGGCGCGCCGGTGTTGAAGGTCAGGTTGGCGGGCAGCACCACGCCGATCGATTTTTTGGTGCCATCGGCCAATGTGAAGCTGTGGCTGACGCATTTGCCGTCAAAGTAAACGCTGGCTTGGGTGTTAACGGTCACGCCGTTGAATTGGGTGGTGGTCATGGTGGGTGCGGTGGTTGCAAACAAATAATCCATGATTTTAGGCGGGCAGGCGGCGGGCCCATTCTTCGGCGTCGAAGCCCACGCTCACGCCGTTGGGCCACTGGACCACGGGGCGCTTGATCACGCTGGCGTGGGTCAGCATGAGGGCGCGGGCGCTGGACGCGTCCACCACGGCGGCGCGGGTGGCCTCGTCCAACTGGCGCCACGTGGTGCCTTTGCGGTTGACCAACACGCTCCAATCGAGCTCGCTGAGCCAATGGTCCAGGGCCTGCTCGGGCACGCCTTGGCGCTTGAAATCGTGGAATTCGTGCGCCACACCATGATTGGTCAGCCACGCACAGGCTTTTTTGACGGTGTCGCAGTTGGGAATGCCGTAAAAAATGATCATGTGTGGATTGTCCTTCAAGCCAGAAACGCGGCGCCCGGGTGACAATACAGCCCATGCAAGCCATTGAACTGCCCCCATACCCCACCACCCTGAGCGAATGGCTGGCCCATTGCGAGCGCATCCACCCCCAGACCATCGACATGGGTTTGGACCGCGTGGCCCGCGTCGCCCAGCGCATGGCGCTGTCCATGCCTTGCCCAGTCATCACGGTGGCCGGCACCAACGGCAAGGGCTCGACCTGCGCCATGCTCGATGCCATCTACAGCCAAAGCGGTTTTCGCACCGGTGTTTACACCTCTCCACACTTGGTGAACTTTGAGGAGCGCTGCCGCATCGCGGGCCAGTCGGTGGACGCCGCCGACCTCTTGCCCGCCTTTGCCGAGGTCGAGGTGGCGCGCTTGGGGCAAGCCGGTGAAGGCGGCGAAATCAGCCTGACCTACTTTGAATTCACCACTCTGGCCATTTTGCGCACCCTGTCACGAATGGACATCGACGTGGCCATTCTGGAGATCGGCTTGGGCGGTCGCTTGGACGCGGTCAACGTGATCGACCCCGACGTCTCGGTGATCACCTGCATTGCCTTGGACCACATGGCTTTGCTGGGCCCGGACCGCGAAAGCATTGGCCGCGAGAAGGCCGGCATCATGCGTACCGGCCGCCCCGTCATCGTGAGCGACCCCATGCCGCCGCAAAGCGTGATCGACCGTGCTCGCGAGATCGACGCCGACCTGTGGCGCATCGGCTTGGACTTTCACTTCGCGGGCGACCAACAACAATGGGGTTGGGCCACGCACCCCAACCGCGGCGGCCGCCGCTACAGCGGTTTGGCTTACCCAGCCTTGCGCGGGGCCAACCAGTTGGTCAATGCGGCGGGTGTGTTGGGCGCGATCGAGGCTTTGCGTCCGCGCTTGCCCGTGACCGCCCAAGCGGTTCGCAACGGCTTGGCCTTGGTCGAATTGGCCGGACGTTTCCAGATCGTCCCAGGTACGCCCACCTTGGTGCTCGACGTGGCCCACAACCCGCATTCGGTGGCCGCATTGACCGAAAACTTGGACGCCATGGGCTACCACCCGACCACCCACGCCGTGTTTGGGGCCATGGCCGACAAAGACCTTGGCGCCATGCTCGAGCGCATCGCCCCGCTCATCCAGCGCTGGCACTTGTGTGACCTGCCCACCGAGCGGGCGGCCAAGGCACGAGATTTGGCGAGCCAAATTCCCGCCCCGGGCGTGGTCGCTGGTCAATATGCCGATCCTGTGCAGGCCTTGCGCGCCGCCGTGGCCGAGGCCGACCCCGCTGATAGAATCGTGGTCTTCGGATCGTTCTATACCGTGGGCGGTGTGCTGCAAGACGGCGTCCCCCGTTTGTCAGCCAAACATGTGGCGTCTTGACCCCCTCTAAAACCTCACCATGTTGAAAAAAGCATCCCCCAAAACGGGCAGTTCCACCCCGAACCTCGATGACGTTCGTCGCCAGTCTCGCCACCGTTTGATCGGCGCATCCCTTTTGGTGGTGGTGGCCGTGGTCGGCTTCCCCATGGTGTTCGACACACAGCCGCGCCGCATCCCGGTGGACTTGCCCATTCACATCCCAGCCCAGCCCGCGGTTTCACCCTTGACGCCCTTGGCCGCAGCGCCGACCGCGCCCGAAGCCCTGCCCGCCGACGCACCCCCTGCACCATCACCTGCTCCCGCTGTTGTAGTTCCCGTCAAACCCGTGGCCCAACCAGCAGAAAAACCCGCAGAGAAACCTGTAGAGAAAGCCGCAGACAAGCCTACGGCCAAACCGCCGGCCCAAGTGGCTGCGCCTGCCGCCGCTGCCAAAACACCCCCCAAGCCCGATGTCGCGGGTGAGCGCTTTGTGGTTCAAGTGGGCGCCTACGCCGACGGGGCCAGCGCGCGGGTGGTTCGCCAAAAGATCGAACGTGCCGGCCTCAAAACCTACACCCAAGTAGCCAAAACCTCGGATGGCAACCGCACCCGCGTGCGCTTGGGGCCTTTCAACAGCCGGGCCGAGGCCGAGCGGGCCGCTCAAAAAATCAAGTCACTGGGCCTCACACCCAGCATCTTGACGCTCTGAGTCGAACGCCACCATGGACAACGG
>JBEDCE010000162.1:0-4303 GCA_041176905.1 Pseudomonadota bacterium | reverse complement strand
CCGCGCCAAACAGGCCCAGCGTGGCCATCAGCTCTTTTGCTTGGTTTCGACGTCGATCGCCGAGTTGTCTTTTTTGGCTTCTGACTGGGTCAGGGGCGTCGCAGCGGCATCGCCCTCACCTGTCTTCATGCCATCTTTGAAGCCCTTGACCGCGCCACCGAGGTCAGAGCCGATGTTCTTCAGCTTCTTGGTGCCGAACACCATGACCACGATCAACAAAACGATCAACCAATGCCAAATCGAAAAAGCGCCCATGGAAATCTCCTATTAATGTGCTGATTCTAAGGGTGAACCGGGCTCAGCCCTTGTACCAAGGGCGAGGACCGCCCAGAACGTGCATGTGCAGGTGGTGAACTTCTTGGCCACCCTCGGCCCCAGTGTTCACCACGATGCGAAAACCCCCCTCGGGATAGGCCCCACAACCCTCTTGCGCAGCCAGTTTGGGGGCCAAGGTCATCATGTGCGCCAGCAAGGCGGCGTGCTCAGGCCCCACCTGTGCCATGGAGGGGATGTGCGCCTTGGGAACGATCAAAAAATGGATCGGCGCCCAAGGGTTGATGTCGTGAAAGGCATAGACCAGCTCGTCCTCGTGGACTTTTTTCGAGGGGATCTTGCCCGCGATGATTTTGCAAAACACGCAGTGGTCGTCGGTCATGGTCTGGGCCTGTGAGGGTTAATCGCCCATGGGGCGTTGTTCATGGCTCAATTGCCCCTGCGTTCGCGGTCCACGGCTTTGCGCAAGGCTTTTTCTTCCATGCCGCTCAGGCCCTCGCGGCGGGCCAGCTCGTTGATCACGTCGGCGGGCGTCAAGCCATAGTGCGCCAGCGCGATCATGCTGTGGAACCACAAATCGGCCACTTCATAAACCAGCTTGGACGCATCGCCGCCATGGTCCACATCTTTCGCCGCCATGACGGTTTCGG
Organism: Pseudomonadota bacterium; assembly: GCA_041176905.1. Classification (GTDB taxonomy): domain Bacteria; phylum Pseudomonadota; class Gammaproteobacteria; order Burkholderiales; family Burkholderiaceae_C; genus Hydrogenophaga. The sequence continues at coordinate 3,380 of JBEDCE010000162.1, read as the reverse complement.
TGGCTTCTTCGCCAATCTTCTTCAAAAAGGCGTCGGGGCCTTTGTGCAACAAGCGGGCCACATAGCTTTTCTCGGGGTCGCCGCCGTTGACCGCTTTGCGGCTTTCGATGATGGCCGCCAGCCGCGCCAAGGTGTCGTCGGTGCTGGGGGCCTGAGAGGGGTTGGAGCTCATGGCGTTCACTTGTAAATGCTCTCGGGGTCTTTGAGGACCGGGTCCACCGCCTGCCAACCCTCGGGTTGCAGGCTTTGAAAAAAACAGCTGTGACGGCCCGTGTGGCAAGCAATCCCGGGCTCGTGCCCTAGCTGCGTCACCTTGAGCAACACCACGTCGTTATCGCAATCGATGCGAATATCGTGCACCGTCTGCACATGGCCCGACTCCTCGCCCTTGAACCACAGCTTGCCCCGCGAACGGCTGAAATACACCGCCCGCTTGAGCTCGGCCGTCTTTTGCAGCGCCTCGCGGTTCATCCAGGCAAACATCAGCACGTCGCCGCTGTCTTTTTCTTGGGCAATGACCGGCACCAAGCCTTTGTCGTCCCATTGGATTTGATCGAGCCAATTCATAGGAAGTGATCTTAACGCCAGGGGCCACTCACCTTCGCAGCAGCTTAGAGACCATCAGTGTGAGAAATCCACTGAACAAGGCCGCTGGCACTCCGAACAGAAACACCACCACATAGGCCATGGCCGCCCCGCCGCCTGAATGTGCACCCCAACACTCGCTCACGTTCGCCCACAGCATGAACGGGAACACCACGACGGCAGAGACCAGAGCGCTGTAGGTTTGTCGACTGATGAGAAAGAGGGAAGATGGGGACAGACAGACCACACCCGCCCAGGCGAGTGAACCCCAACCGCATGAGGACGACCCAGCAAAGCCAAGCTGAGCCAACATGACCAATGCCATGGCACAGACGCCAGCCACGCGCTGACGCGTGAGCCACTGGCTTTTTGCCACGGTCACCCTCGAGTCCATCCGGACTGCACCTTGGATTCGCGAAGCACCATGATCAATGGACCGAGCACGGTGGCTATATCCTGACCGGTATGCCGCGCTCGCGCATCCGCTCCTTGGCCTGCTTCACGGTGTATTCACCGTAGTGGAAGATGCTCGCGGCCAGCACCGCATCAGCCCCGCCGATGCTCACGCCGTCGGCCAGGTGGTCGAGGTTGCCCACGCCGCCCGAGGCAATCACGGGCACGCTCACCGCGTCGCTCACGGCGCGGGTCAGTTGCAGGTCAAAGCCGCTTTTGGTGCCGTCGCGGTCCATGCTGGTGAGCAGGATTTCGCCTGCGCCGTGGTCGGCCATTTGGGTGGCCCAAGCCACCGCGTCCAAGCCCACGTTTTTGCGGCCGCCGTGGCTGTACACGTCCCAGCCGGGGCCCATGGGCAAACCGTGGGTGCCGATGCGCTGTTCGTCCTCAGCGCTGCGGCGCTTGGCATCAATCGCCACCACGATGCACTGCGCACCGTACTTGGCCGACGCGTCGCGGATGACCTGCGGGTTGGCAATGGCCGCCGAGTTGAAGCTGGTTTTGTCGGCGCCCGCGTTGAGCAAGCGGCGCACGTCTTCCACCGTGCGAACACCACCGCCCACGGTAAGCGGAATGAAGACCTGGCTGGCCACGGCTTCGATGATGTGCAGGATCACGTCGCGGCCATCGCTGGTGGCGGTGATGTCCAGGAACGTGAGTTCGTCGGCACCCTGTTCGTTGTAGCGGGCGGCGATCTCGACCGGGTCGCCCGCGTCGCGCAGTTCGACAAAGTTGACGCCCTTGACGACACGACCACCGGTCACGTCCAGGCAGGGAATGATGCGTTTGGCGAGCATGGGTATGTCTCTACGGGTGATCAGGTGTTGCGCACCTGCAAACGCTGCCAACCTGTCCACCGTCCGCCCACAGGCAGGGTGATGGGCGTGAAGACCTGGGCCGCCTCGACGCACAGCATGTGCCGCCAGCCCTCGTCGGGCATGTCGGCCAAGCGCTTGCACAGGTCTTGCGCAGGGTTCCAAACCACGGTGTGGGCCCAGCTGGGGCTTTGGCTGATGTGCAGGGTCTGGTTCAGTGTGAGGGGATCGGGGGCGGCCTCATAAACCCGGTCAAACTCGGCAGCAAAGCGGATCGTGTCGGCGGCTTGTGCTGGGGTGTTGGTGAGCGAGTCCCACTCGGGCTGACCGCCCAAGCCGTGAAGCGTGGCCTGCGTCACGTCGGGCACGGCCAAATAGGTGTGCAGTGCGCCAGAGAACGCCAGTGGTTGATCGTCGGTGTTGTGTACGTCCAGCGTCAGCTGCAAGGCGCCCGGACTCAAGTCGATGTGCAGCGCCAAGTCAAAGGCCCGGGGCCACCAAGCGCGGGTTTGGGCGTTGTCGCTCAGGCGCAGGGTGAGGCGGGCCTGTTCGGCGCCCAGTTCGGACACGTCCGCCTGCCAGGCCACATTGCGCGCAAAGCCGTGTTTGGGCAGGGGGCCGCGTTGGTTGAACTGCGGAAAACACACGGGCACACCGCCCCTAATGGCGGCTTGGCCGTTCATGGTGCTTTGGGGGCTGAGGTACAGGCGCTCTTGCCCGCCCGACACCCATGACAGCACATGCGCACCGTGCAGCGCCACCCGCAAGCGGTCGCCTTGCGGCAGCGTCAACTCGCAAGCGGGCAGGCCCGCGAACGCGGTGTCGCGACAAGTGGCCTGTGCGCTCATCTGAAAGGGTCAGCCGTTGAGCTCGTCGGCCAATCGCTGAGCGGCTTCAAAGTCGAGATCGCCGCTGTAAATGGAGCGACCACAGATCACGCCCTCCACGCCCTCGTCTTCGACCTCACACAGCCCGCGAATGTCTTCCAAGTTCGACAAACCACCCGAGGCGATGACGGGGATGGACAGGGCTTGGGCGAGTTTGACGGTGGCGTCGATGTTGATGCCGCTGAGCATGCCGTCGCGACCGATGTCGGTGTAGATGATGGATTCCACGCCGTAGTCTTCGAACTTCTTGCCCAAGTCCACCACTTCGTGGCCGGTGAGTTTGCTCCAACCATCGGTGGCGACTTTGCCGTCTTTGGCGTCCAAGCCGACGATGATGTGGCCGCCAAACGCGGTGCAGGCGTCTTGCAAGAAGCCGGGGTTTTTCACCGCAGCGGTGCCGATGATGACGTAACGCAAACCGGCGTCGAGGTAACGCTCGATGGTGTCGAGGTCACGGATGCCGCCGCCGAGCTGCACATCGACTTCGCTGCCGACTTCTTTGAGGATTTTGCGAATGGCGGCTTCGTTCTTGGGCTTGCCCGCAAACGCGCCGTTGAGGTCCACCAGGTGCACGCGGCGCGCACCCTTGTCCACCCACATGCGAGCCACGGCCGCAGGGTCCTCACCAAACACGGTGGTT
>JBEDCE010000161.1:0-4310 GCA_041176905.1 Pseudomonadota bacterium | reverse complement strand
ATTTTGATGATGTGCCTGGGCTTGCTCAAAGCCGGTGACCACGTGTTGTGTTCGCAGTCCATGTTCGGCTCGACCATCAAGCTCATCGGCTCCGATCTCGCCAAGTTCGGCGTGGAGTCCAGCTTCGTGTCGCAAACCGATGTTGCCGCTTGGCAAGCCGCCATCCGCCCCAACACCAAGCTGCTGTTCGCCGAAACACCGACCAACCCGCTGACTGAGGTCTGCGACATCCGCGCCTTGGCCGACATGGCCCACAACGCCGGCGCTTTGCTGTGCGTGGACAACTGCTTCGCCACACCGGCCTTGCAGCTGCCCATCGCTTTGGGTGCCGACATCATCATGCACTCGGGCACCAAATACCTCGACGGCCAAGGTCGCGTCATGGCCGGGGCTTTGTGCGCCAGCCAGGCCCTCATCACCGAGAAGTTTTTGCCCATCCAAAAAAGCGGCGGCATGACCTTGGCGCCCTTCAATGCGTGGGTCGTGCTCAAGGGTTTGGAGACGCTTGACATCCGCATGCAAGCCCAGTCGGCGCGCGCCTTGACCGTCGCGAAGTGGTTGCAAGATCACCCCGTGGTGGCCCGTGTGCACTACCCCGGTTTGAGCAGTCACCCCCAACACGCCTTGGCCATGGCCCAGCAGTCGGGTTGTGGTGGCGCGGTCTTGTCCTTTGAGGTCAAGGCCAGCGGGCCCGATCACGCCCGCCGTGCGGCCTTCCATGTGCTCGATCAGATGCGCATGCTCTCGCTGTCCACCAACTTGGGCGACACCAAAACCTTGGTGGCCCACCCCGCGAGCACCTCACATGGCCGTTTGACCGAAGCCCAACGCCAAGCCGCGGGCGTCGTGCAAGGCCTCATCCGCGTGGCGGTGGGCTTGGAGCATGTGCCCGACATTCAAACCGACCTCGACCGTGGCCTGTCCACCGTCCCTCACGCATGACACGACCCACCCGCACCCGCTTCGCCCCTTCGCCCACCGGCTTCATTCACCTGGGCAACATCCGCTCGGCGCTCTACCCATGGGCTTTTGCCCGCAGCACCGGCGGCGTTTTTATCCTGCGCATCGAAGACACCGACCTTGAGCGTTCTTCGCAAGCTGCAGTCGACGTGATCATCGAAGGCATGGACTGGCTGGGCCTGCACCACGATGAAGGTCCATTTTTTCAGATGCAGCGCATGGACCGTTACAAAGCCGTGCTCGTCCAGATGCAAGCCCAAGGCTTGGTCTACCCTTGCTACACCAGCATGGAAGAGCTCGACGCGCTGCGCGAGCGCCAGATGGCCAACAAAGAAAAGCCGCGTTACAACGGCACCTGGCGCCCCGAGCCGGGCAAAACCCTGCCCGCCATTCCCGAGGGTGTTCAGCCCGTGCTGCGCTTCAAAAACCCGCAAGGCGGTGTGGTGTCCTGGGACGACAAGGTCAAAGGCCGCATCGAGATCAGCAACGACGAGCTGGACGACTTGGTGATTGCCCGCCCCGATGGCACGCCCACCTACAACTTCTGTGTGGTGGTCGACGACATCGACATGGACATCACCCACGTCATCCGCGGCGACGACCACGTCAACAACACGCCGCGCCAAATCAACATCTTCAAGGCCTTGGGCAAAGAGCCACCGGTCTACGCCCACCTGCCCACCGTGATGGCAGAAGCGTTGGACGAGCAGGGCGAGAAGCACGTTGTGAAAATGTCCAAGCGCAACGGCGCCAAAGCCGTCACGCAGTACCGCGAAGAAGGCTACTTGCCCGACGCCATGGTCAATTACCTGGCGCGTCTGGGCTGGAGCCACGGCGACGACGAAATCTTCAGCCGCGAGCAGTTCTTGCAGTGGTTCAACCTCGACCACCTCGGCCGCAGCGCCGCGCAGTTCGACGAAGCCAAACTCAAGTGGGTCAACGCCCAACACCTCAAAGCCATGGCCGACGACGCGCTGGCCGACAGCGTCAAACCCTTCTTGGCCCAGCGCGGCATCTCGCCCGATGCGCGGCTGCCCGCGCTCTGCGCCTTGTTCAAAGACCGCTGCGACACCTTGTTGGTCTTGGCCGATTGGGTGCAAGCCTTCTACGCCGACGTTCACCCCAGCGAAGCCGACTTGGCCCAACACGTCACCGACGCGGTGCGCCCGGCCGTGGCGCAGCTCGCCGAGCAGCTGCAAGCGTGCGCGTGGGACAAGGCCAGCATTGCGGCTGTGCTCAAAGAAGTGTTGGCCGCCACGGGCCTCAAAATGCCGCAACTGGCCATGCCGGTGCGCGTGCTCGTCATGGGCACGCCCAACACGCCATCGCTCGATGCGGTGCTCGCGCTGCACGATCAAAAAAATGTGATCGGGCGTTTGCGAAAGGCCTAAAAGCTGGTCTATAATCGTGGTCTTGCTGATACACACAGCCAGTTGCAAAACAAATCGTGTGTTGAAAGCATCCCTGTGGGGGTATAGCTCAGCTGGGAGAGCGCTTGCATGGCATGCAAGAGGTCAGCGGTTCGATCCCGCTTACCTCCACCACAATTTAAAAGTTTCGGGTTTTGGTGCATGCTAGAATCCGCCGCTTCGGAAGTTCCAAGGTTTTGACCCTATCGTCTAGAGGCCTAGGACATCACCCTTTCACGGTGAGTACCGGGGTTCGAATCCCCGTAGGGTCGCCAAGTTTGTGGCACTTGGCTTCGGTGCAAATCGAAGCAAAGCCATCTGCCAGGAGTGGTAGTTCAGTTGGTTAGAATACCGGCCTGTCACGCCGGGGGTCGCGGGTTCGAGTCCCGTCCACTCCGCCAAAAGCAACATCAAAAGCCGTTGAGAAATCAACGGCTTTTTTGTTTTTCCGTCATTGCTAAATTCATGGCGTCGCCATCGGGCGTTCGAGGTCTCCAAAGTTGGCGATCCTGACCGCGCCGTCCGGAAAACGGGCCACCACTTCCAACTCACCGCCCATGGCCTCAATGTGGCTTCGCAGGGTGGAAAGGTACATGTCGGTTCGTTTCTCGAGTTTTGCGACGGCGGGTTGCTGAATGTTGAGCACTTCAGCCAGCATTTTTTGAGAAAGCCCACGCGCCTGTCGCAATTCGTTCAATGGCATCTCTGCCAACATCGCATTGGCTTTCTCTTGGGCGCGTGCTTGCATCTCCGGTGTCATTTGAGTTCGCAAAAGGTTGAATTTTTTAGTCATGGATCAGGCCTTCTTTTCGTAATTGCTCAAGATGTTCGTCATACAGGTGATCAGCGATGGGGACGTGTGTGGTGTACCAACGATCGTCTCCAGTTTTGTCACCGCCGATCAGCAGGATGGCCGCTCGACGAGGATCGAACGCGTAGAGCGTGCGCAATGGGTGTCCGCCATGCTGGGTTCTGAGTTCTCGCATGTGTCCGTGCTTGGATCCGTTGATGCCACTGCTGTGCGGGAACCCGAGTGACGGTCCACGTTCCTCTAACAACTGCACCGAAGCAGCCAATGACACTTGCTCATCCTCGGATAAGCCAGACCACCAGTCTTCGAATTCATCGGTGTATTCAACATCCCACATGACACAAATATAACTTGCATGGAATATTCTATCAAGAGAATGTTTTGCCGGTCATTGCGAGGAGCGCAGCGAGGAAGCAATCTTTGGTCCATGGACTGCTTCGTGCCTCGCAGTGACACCCCGCTCGCAGTGACAAACCCCAACCCACACCTTCCCTGATTAACTGCTAAGCTAATACCTCTTATCCGGTACAGCCCCTTTACATGGCCGTGCCGCTTTACCGACCTTTTTACGTGAGTCCACCATGAACGACACCACCCACAGCCCCCAGTGGCGCCGCGCAGCGCCTTCGCGTCAAACTTCCAGCCGCGCTGACGATGGCCAGGCCATTGCTTTGTTGGACGTGCGCTATTTGCGTTGGTTGGCCAGTGCCGACCCCAAAGCCAGCACCGCCAGCGTGCGCGAGCGCATGCCCGGTTTGTTGACGCACCTGCTGCAGCGCAGCGGCCTTCAAGTCCAGCTCTTGCGCGTGTACTGGTACAGCGACGAAGACGACCACGCCGTGTTCGACGACCAAACTTTGCGCTGGGTGCGCCCCGAAGCCGCCGACGGCGGCGTGTCTTTGGTGCGCGCCATGGCCAGCGACTTGCAAACCATCGTTCACCACGGTGCGGTGCAGACGCTGGTGATCGCCAGCGACGACGACCGCCTGATTGCCCCAATCGACCAAGCCAAGCTCGCCGGTTGCACGGTGTGCTTGCTCGCCGATGACCGCGCCGCGTCCATCGCGCGCCTGATGCAAGAAGACCCCACCTGGGCCCGCTTGTTGCGCGAAGCCGACCGCCGCCTGATC
>JBEDCE010000160.1:0-4375 GCA_041176905.1 Pseudomonadota bacterium | reverse complement strand
AGCACCCCCACCTCGCCCCACGTCATGAACACCTATGGCCGCTTGCCGATCGCGCTCACGCACGGCCGAGGCTGCCGCGTTTGGGACACCAACGGCCGCGAATACCTCGACGCCTTGGCCGGCATCGCGGTCAACACCTTGGGGCACGCCCACCCCAAGCTGGTGCCCGCACTGCAGGAGCAAGTGGCAAAAATGATCCACTGCTGCAATTACTACCACGTGCCCGACCAAGAGCGCTTGGCCCAGATGCTGGTCGAGCGATCGGGCATGACCAACGTCTTCTTTTGCAACAGCGGCTTGGAAGCCAACGAAGCGGCCTTGAAGCTCGCGCGCAAATTCGGCCACGACAAAGGCATCGATCGCCCCGAGGCGGTGGTGTTTGAGGGCGCTTTCCATGGTCGCAGCATCGCCACACTCAGCGCCACGGCCAACCCCAAGATCCACGCCGGCTTCACGCCTTTGCTCGAGGGTTTTGTGCGGGTGCCGCGCAACAACATCGAAGCGCTCAAACGCGCCACCGCCGGTAACGCCAACATCACCGCCGTGTTCTTGGAAGCGATCCAAGGCGAAGGCGGCATCCACCCCATGACCGTGGACTTCATGCGCGAGCTGCGCGCCCTGTGCGACGAACGCGACTGGTTGCTGATGATCGACGAGGTGCAATGCGGCATTGGTCGCACGGGCAAATGGTTCGCGCACCAATGGGCGGGCATCGTCCCCGACGTGATGCCGCTGGCCAAAGGCCTGGGCTCGGGCGTGCCGGTGGGCGCGGTCGTCACCGGCCCCAAAGCGGCCACGATTTTTCAGCCGGGCAACCACGGCACCACCTTCGGCGGCAACCCCTTGGCCATGCGCGCGGGTGTGGAGACGCTGCGCATCATGGAAGAAGACGGCTTGTTGGCCAACGCCCAGCGCGTCGGTGAACACCTGCAACAGGCTTTGCGCCAAGGCCTGCAAGGCGTGGCCGGGCTGGTGGAAGTGCGTGGCCAAGGCCTGATGATTGGCGTGCAAATCGACCGCCCCTGCGGTGTGCTCACGCAGCGCGCGGCCGATGCGGGCTTGCTCATCAGCGTGACCGCCGACAGCGTGATTCGTTTGGTGCCACCCCTGATCATGACCACGGCCGAGGCCGACGAAGTGGCGCAGCGCTTGCTGCCTTTGATTCATCAATTTTTGAGCGAATGAGCCCCTTGACCATGACCATCCGTCACTACCTCCAGTTCAAAGACCTCGGCCCCGACGAATACGCCTACCTGCTGCAACGCGCGGCCTTCATCAAAGCCAAGTTCAAGGCGGTCGAGAAGTACCAACCCTTTGCCGACCCCGACCGCACGCTGGCCATGATTTTTGAAAAAGCCAGCACGCGCACCCGTGTGAGCTTTGAGGCCGGCATGTACCAGATGGGCGGCTCGGTGGTGCACCTGACCACCGGCGACAGCCAGCTCGGCCGCGCCGAGCCGATCGAAGACAGCGCGCGCGTGATCAGCCGCATGGTCGACTTGGTGATGATCCGCACCTTTGAGCAAACCAAGATCGAGCGTTTTGCTGCGCACTCGCGTGTACCCGTGATCAACGGCCTGACCAACGAATTCCACCCCTGCCAAATCTTGGCCGACATCTTCACCTTCATCGAGCAACGCGGCTCGATCCAAGGCAAGGTGGTGGCTTGGGTGGGTGACGGCAACAACATGGCCAACACCTGGCTGCAAGCCGCTGAAATCTTGGGCTTCAAGGTCCACATCAGCACGCCGCGTGGTTACGAAGTCAACCCCGCGTTGGCGGGCATCACCAGCAGCGACTGTTACCAAGTGTTCGACTCACCGCTGGACGCCTGTCGCGGCGCGGATCTGGTGACCACCGACGTGTGGACCAGCATGGGTTATGAGGCCGAGAACGAGGTGCGCCGCGCCGCCTTCAAACAGTGGTGTGTGGACGAGGCCATGATGGCCGTGGCCAAGCCCAAGGCACTGTTCATGCACTGCTTGCCCGCCCACCGCGGCGAAGAGGTCAGCGCAGAGGTCATCGACGGACCACAGTCGGTCGTGTGGGACGAGGCCGAGAACCGCATGCACGTGCAAAAAGCCTTGATGGAATACCTGCTGCTGGGCCCATTGGCCTGATTGCGCCGTGAGCGCCTGCACCACGTGTGGCGCTTGCTGCGCCAGTTTCCGTGTGGACTTCTCGGTGTTTGAAACGCAAACCGAAGGAGGCAGCGTGCCCGACGGTTTGTGGTCAGCGGTGACCGACAGCACCGCCCGCTTGCGCGGCACCGACCACAGCCCACCGCGCTGCGCCGCGCTCTACGGCAAGACCGGCGAAAAAGCGATTTGTGGCATTTACGAATGGCGGCCCTCGCCCTGCCGCGAATTCGAAGAAGGCAGCCCCGCCTGTGAGCTGGCCCGCCGCAGACATGGTCTGCCGCCCTTGAGCGAATGACCCCTACCCCAGCCCACACCATGCAAGCCCTGATCGACGCCATTGCCCACGCCACGCCCAGCGGCGATGCCCAGCGACTGTTTCATGGACGCGGTGGCCGATTTCCTGGCTACGAAGACTGGCTACTCGATTGGTACCCGCCGGTGTGGCTGCTCACCAAATTCGGTGAGGTCACGACCGAAGAACAGGCCGTGCTCACCCAAGCGCTGCAAGCGCGTCAACAACAAATCGCACCCAACGCGCCGCTGTGCGCGGTGCTGCAAACGCGCCAAGCCGGAGGCAGCCAAACGGTGGTGCTCGCGGGCGATGTCCCTGAGCCGCACGTGGTGAGCGAAAACGGCGCGCAGTACCGCGTGAACCTGCTGCGTGGCCAAAACCACGGGCTGTTTTTGGACATGGCCGAAGGCCGTCGCTGGCTGCGTGCCCACGCCCAAGGCGCGAAGGTGCTCAACCTGTTCGCCTACACCTGTTCGTTCTCGGTGGCGGCCTTGCTCGGCGGCGCACGCTCGGTGGTCAACATCGACATGGCGCACCCCGCGCTGGCCACAGGCCAACAGAACCACCAACTCAACGGCATCACCCAGGGCGCGAAGTTCCTCGGCCACGACCTGTTCAGCTCGTGGGGCAAGGTCTCGCGCATGGGCCCTTACGACCTGGTCATCGCAGACCCACCGAGCTTTCAAAAAGGCAGTTTTGTGGCCACCAAAGACTGGCCGCGGTTGCTGCGCCGCCTGCCCGACTTGCTCAGCCCCAACGGTCGCGCCTTGTTGTGTTTGAACGCGCCGGAAATCCCCGAGTCGTTTTTGCACGAAGGTCTCGCCAGCGAAGCGCCCGAGTTGGTGTTTGAGCAGCGCCTGCCCAACCCCGCGGTGTTCGCCGACATCTCGCCCGACCGGGCGCTGAAGGTCTTGGTGGTGCGCGCCCCGCCCTTGCCCAACGGTGCTATCGTCACACCCACATGAAAACGCTTTGGGACATTTCCCCACCCGTTCACGCTGCTGCACCGGTCTTTCCCGGCGACACGGCTTACCAACAGCACTGGGTCGCCAGCATCGAGCCGGGCTGCCCGGTCAATGTGAGCGCCATCACCCTGTCGCCCCACGTCGGCTCACACGCCGATGCACCGCTGCACTACGACCCGACCGGCGCTGCCATTGGTGACGTCGATCTGCACACCTTCATCGGCCCTTGCCGGGTGATCCACGCCATGGGCTGCGGGCCGTTGGTGCGGCCTGAGCACCTGGCCCATGCCATGACCGGCCTGCCCGAGCGCGTGCTGGTGCGCATGTACACCCACATGCCGCAAGACCACTTCGACCTTGAGCTGCCCGCTTTTGCGCCGGAAACCATCACTTGGCTGGCCGACCACGGCGTGCGGCTGGTGGGCACCGACAGTGCCAGCGTGGACCCCGCCAACAGCAAAACCTTGGACAGCCACCAGGTGCTGCGCCAGCGCGGCTTGCGCGTGTTGGAAAACCTCTTGCTCGACGATGTGCCCGAAGGCGATTACGAGCTGATCGCCCTGCCACTCAAACTCACCACCGCCGACGCCAGCCCTGTGCGGGCGGTGTTGCGCACGCTTTGAAGGCCACTCAGGCCCTGCGACCATGACCACTTTGTCAGACTGCCAAGCGCTGGACGCGCAAGACCCGCTGCGCTCACTGCGCGACCTGTTTGCTTTGCCCGCCGGCACCCTTTACCTGGACGGCAATTCGCTGGGTGTGATGCCACGCGCCACGCCCGCGCGCGTGGCCGATGTGGTCACACGCGAATGGGGCCAAGACCTGATACAAAGTTGGAACAAGGCCGGCTGGTTTGCCATGCCGCTGGCGGTGGGCGACAAAATCGCCAGACTGATCGGCGCGGGCCCGGGCGAGGTGGTGGCCGCCGACAGCACGTCCATCAACCTCTTCAAGGTCTTGAGCGCGGCCATTCACAT
>JBEDCE010000159.1:0-4391 GCA_041176905.1 Pseudomonadota bacterium | reverse complement strand
AACTTGGCTTGTGTGCTGTCGGCTGTTAAGGCCAAGGTGTGTGCGCCCGCGGCTTGCAGTGCGGCGAGGCGTTCGGGGTGGGCTTGCGCTTGGCCTTCGGTGCCCACGATGTGAACGGCGCGGGGCTGGCCGCTGGCCAAGGGCTGGAGCAGGGCGGCGCTGTTCGTGGTCGACAGCCGCTTTGACACGCCACCCAGCGCCGGCTGGCGGGTGGTGGGCAGGGCTCGCACGTCCAGCATGGGGTTGTCGGTGCGCACGGTGCCCACGCCGGTGAGCACGGCACAGGCGCGGGCGCGCCAAGCGTGGCCGTCGGCGCGAGCGGCTTCGCCCGTGATCCATTGGCTCACCCCGTTGGGCAGTGCGCTGATGCCGTCGAGCGAGGCGGCCATCTTCAAACGCACCCAAGGGCGGCCCCGGCGCATGCGGCTGAAAAACCCGATGTTGAGTTCGCGCGAGGCCATGGATTCGGGGCTTCGGCCGGTCATGACGTGCACGCGCAGGCCCGCAGCACGCAAGCGCTCGGCACCTTTCCCGGCGACCAAAGGGTTGGGGTCCAGGGTGGAGATCACCACTTCGGCCAAGCCCGCGGCCACCAAAGCATCACAACAAGGCGGTGTGCGGCCGTGGTGCGAACAGGGCTCTAGGGTGACGTAAGCTGTGCCGCCGCGCACGTCGTGGCCTTGGCCCTGTGCGTCGCGCAGCGCCATGACCTCGGCGTGCGGCCCGCCCACGGCTTGTGTGTGGCCTTGACCCAAGACGCGCCCGCTGGCGTCGGTCAACACGCAACCCACGCGCGGGTTGGGGTTGGACAGGTGGAGGGCTTGTTTGGCCAGCTCTTGGGCGGTGTGCAGGTGCGGCAGGTGCATCGTGGGTTTATATCGCACTCAGCGAGACCAGCAACGCCGGGTGAGTTCGGCGCGACTGTCGAGCACGCCGCCCGCGCCTCTCATGTGGCGCTGGTCGAGCATCAAGACCCCACAAGGGTCGCTGCGCTGCGCACCCGTGGGCTCGGCCAGCAAGGTGTGTTGTTGGGGTTTCGGCCCCCCGTCCAAAAAACGGATGCGGTAGCGCTGAGTGGCGTCGTTGCTGGATGCAGGCCAGCGGTCCAAGCCCTGCGCGCGCAGCCAATCGTCGTTCACATCGTCTTGGCTGGCTTGGGGACTGCGCGCAAAACTGCCCGAGAGGCTGTGCTGTTGCGCCAGGCGTTGGCTCACGGCCAAGAGCTGGTGTTGCACTTGGGTGCGGTGCACGCGCTGCACATGGGCGTCGTAACGGGGCAGCGCCACTTGGCTCAGCAGGCCCACGATGGCCAGCACCAAGAGCACCTCGATCAGGCTGAAGCCTCGCTGGCTCTTCATGGCCAAACCTCGCGCCAAGACAGGCGTTGCGGTGGGATCTCCGGCCGAACCTGTCCATGTTCGTCCAAAGCCTGCACCCAGGTGCTTTCCAAGACCACGCGGCTGTCGCCGTGGGTCCCGGTGGCAGTGAAACGCTGAAGCCGCCAAGCTGGGGCGGGTCCGAGCCCATCGGTGCTCGGCAGGCTGCGCGCCTGAACCCCCGGCGGCACGGCCAGGCCTTGACGCCAAGCCGACTCGCTCGCTTGCAGTTGGGCGTTTGCTTGTTGGCGGCTGTGTTCGTGTTGCAGGACATGGCCAAAACCCTCCACACCGTGCTGGGCGTGACGCCAAGCGCCAGCAGCCAAGCCGCTGACCACCGCCAGCCCGAGCAGCGCCATGGGCAGCACCCAGCCTCGTTCTTCGTAGGGGGTGTTCATTCGGAGGGGCTGCGTGTGTTGAGCAAGGCCAAGGTGTGCGTGTGCCGCTGCCACAGGCGTCGGTCGCTGGGGCCACGCGCCACGCCGGGCAGCCACTGGCCGTCGGTGTTGCGCTGACAGGTGGGCCGGGTGTTTTGGATGCGGTTCGCGTGGCTACCGCCGCGCCCCGCTTCGCTGCTCCTCAAGACCCAGCAAACCTCCAGGCGCACCACGCGCTGCCAATTTGCAGCGTCGGCTGCCCCCATGTCCACCGTGCTGAACCACTGGGTGTGGCCGTTGGGGTGACGCACCAAAAACCGAAACACCCATTCTTCGACTCCCGCCACCAAAGCCTGACCGGTTTGGTTGCCCGAGCCCGCGCACAACAGCTGTGATCCCAAGTTGCCGACGCTGGTGTAGAGCCGGTTCACGACCCAAGGCCCGGAGCTGTTTTGTTGCAGGCAGTCTTTGTTGTCTTGCGCGTTGAGTGTGCTGTGCCCAGGAACTTGGGCCGTGGGGGTGGTCGAGCCTTGACGCACGACCTGCAAGCTCTCCCGGAGGTGGCGCAACGCGCCGCAACGAGGTAACTGCTTCGCCGAGGCGCTGGCGTGTTGCGCCGCGTTGCCCTGCATGTCGCCGGGGCAGGCAAACAGGGCCGCACCGCCGGGCAACACCCGCGACGAAGCCCATGTTGCTGATGCATCGCCGTTGGACCAAGCGCGATCGCTCCAGTCGACAAAGCCGCTGGCGGCCAAGCTGTGCTGCAACGCGACCGACACAAGTTGGGCCGATTCTCCGAGCTGCAGACGGTCTTCGAGTTGGCGTTGTTGGTCCAGTCCATCGGCCAGAGATTTGAGCAAGCCGGCCAACAGCAGCAAGCCCAAGGCTTGGGCCACCAAGAGCTCGATCAAGCTGGTACCTCTTTCGGCCTTCACAGCCAAACCCCCAAGCTCAGACAGCTGAATTCGCTGGGCCAAGGGGCAGGGCAGGCCGTGGACTCGTTTTGTGTGGGCGACTGCCACATCACCACCAAGCGCCGTTGCGTGGGGCCCTCGGCCAGCAAGGCGCCTCGCCCACTGGGCAAGCGTTCGGCCAAGCGTTGTCGCCATTGCTGCACATCGTGTTGAGCTCGGGCGACGGGATCACAGGGCGAGGTGTCGCACGCCTGAGAGGATGCCGGCTGCGCGGCGTCGGGCTCAGGTGCGGTGTAGGCGCCCTGCTCAAGGGCCAATGGGTTGCTGCGCATGGCCTGGGCCATGTCTTGGGCGCTGCGCAGCGCTTGGTGTTGCCAATCGGCGTGTTGTGCGGCCGCTTGGGCTTGCGCCTGCAGCACCGTGGCCCCGAGCAAACCCACGCTGAGCACGAGTGTGGCGATGAGCACCTCGATCAGGCCCAAGCCTTGTTCGGTGGGGCGCTTCATGGGCACCCCTGTGCTTGGTCCCAGCGCGTGCGACCGGTTTGGTTGATGACGAGACCGATGGAGGCTTTGGGTTGGTCGCGAACGCACAGGTTGATTTGGCGCAGACCTGCGCCGTCCACCAAGCCATTGGGTGCAAACGCCATGGGTAGGGTTCGGTGGCCGTAATGGGTGCTGATGCCCGAGACCGGGCTGGGCGGACCGTCTTGGACGACCTGGGCCGTCGCGGGTGGGCCTTGCAGCACGATCCAACCCTGTTCAAGGCCCGTGATGGTGCAGCGTTGCCCATCGCTGCTGGGGCAGACGGTGGTGGTTTGACCGCTTCGGATGGCCAACAGACGGGCCGCGTGCAGCGCAGCCAAGTAGCGGTTGGCCACATCGCGAACAGCCCATCGTTGTTGCATGCCTGCCCACGTTGGGCTTGCCAAAGCGAGCAATATGCCCATCAAGCCCAAGACAAAAAGCACCTCGAGCAAGCTGTGCCCGCGGGGCGCGCTGTGGTGAAAGCTGGGGGTGGTTGGCAGCGGGGTCATGCCCCATACTAGGCAACCCGAAGGTCTGTTGTGCGTCAGCGCCGATGCAATTGCTCGGGGTTTGTGAAGCGGGCCACAGCGGCGTTGCGCGCTGGGGTCGGCTCAGCGACACACTTCATCGGCGCACTTCGTCGACCATGGCTCGGAAGTCGTCGATGTCTTCGAAGCTTCGGTACACGCTGGCAAAGCGGATGTAGGCCACGGTGTCGAGTTTTTTGAGCTCGCGCATGACCAATTCGCCCAAGCGGTTGGAGGCCACTTCGCGCTGTGCTTTGGAGAGCAACTGTTCTTCAATGCGCTCGACCGCGCTGTCGACCTGTTCGGTGCTCACGGGACGTTTGCGCAGCGCCAAGCGCAGGCTGCCCAAAATTTTGCTGCGGTCGTACTCGATGCGACGACCGTCTTTTTTCACGATGGTCGGGAAACTGACCTCGGGCTTTTCGTAGGTGGTGAAACGCTTTTCACAGGCGCCGCATTGGCGGCGACGGCGGATGGAACCCCCGTCTTCGGCCAGCCGCGTCTCCACCACTTGGGTTTCGAGGTGGCCGCAGAAGGGGCATTTCATGGCAGTTTCCGATCAACCGTAAACAGGGAAGCGGCTGGTGAGGGCGTGAACCTTGGCGCGCACGGCGGCCAGGTTGGCCTCGTCGCGGGGGTTGTCGAGCACGTCGGCGATCAGGTGCGCCGT
>JBEDCE010000158.1:0-4418 GCA_041176905.1 Pseudomonadota bacterium | reverse complement strand
AACTATTCGATCGTCGACGAAGTCGACTCGATCCTGATCGATGAGGCGCGCACACCGCTCATCATCAGCGGACAGGCCGAAGACCAAACGCTGATGTACCAAGCCATCAACCAATTGGTCCCGCATTTGACACGCCAAGAGGGAGAAGCCGATCCCCGTACCGGAGAGGGCGTCATCAAAGCCGGCGACTTCACTGTGGACGAAAAAGCCCACACGGTTCACTTGACCGAATCGGGTCACGAAAAAGCCGAGCAACTGTTGAGCCAAGCTGGTTTGCTGGCCGAAGGCGCCTCTTTGTATGAGCCGGCCAACATTTCTTTGATGCACCATTTGGTGACCGCTTTGCGTGCACACCACCTCTACCACCGCGATCAACATTATGTGAATCAGGGTGGAGAGATCGTGATTGTGGACGAATTCACGGGACGCTTGATGAGTGGCCGTCGTTGGAGCGATGGTTTGCACCAAGCGGTTGAGGCCAAAGAGGGCGTGTCGATTCAGCCCGAAAACCAGACGATGGCCTCGATCACCTTCCAGAACTATTTCCGTTTGTACGGAAAATTGGCGGGCATGACCGGAACGGCCGATACCGAAGCCTACGAATTCCAAGAAATTTACGGTTTGGAGACGGTGGTGGTTCCGCCCAACCGCCCCAGCAAGCGCGATGACCAACTCGACCGCGTGTACAAAACCACACGCGAAAAGTACGTCGCTGCGATTGACGATATCCGAGAGTGCCATGGCCGCGGCCAGCCCGTCTTGGTGGGTACCTCGTCCATTGAAAACTCCGAAATCATTGCCGAGTTGCTGAAGACTGAAGGCTTGCCGCACGAGGTGCTCAACGCGAAGCAGCACGCCCGAGAAGCCGACATCATCATCCAAGCGGGTCGACCCGGCGGCATCACGATCGCCACGAACATGGCCGGACGCGGCACCGACATTGTGTTGGGTGGCAATCTGGAAAAGATGGTCGACGCCGTCAACGCCGACGAATCGCTCAGCGAATCTGACCGTCAGCGCAAGAGCGATGCACTGCGCCAGCAGTGGCAAGCCGATCACGACAAGGTCAAGGCCTTGGGCGGCTTGCGCATCATCGCCACCGAGCGTCACGAATCTCGCCGCATCGACAACCAGTTGCGCGGCCGTGCGGGTCGTCAAGGCGACCCTGGTTCATCGCGCTTCTACCTGAGCTTGGACGATGCGCTCATGCGCATTTTTGCTGGCGACCGCGTGCGCGCCATCATGGACCGCCTGAAGATGCCCGAAGGCGAAGCCATTGAGGCGGGCATTGTCACGCGCAGCATCGAGAGCGCGCAGCGCAAAGTCGAGGCGCGCAACTTTGACATCCGCAAACAGCTGCTCGAATACGACGACGTCTCCAACGACCAGCGCAAAGTGATCTATCAGCAGCGCAACGACATCATCGATGCCGTTGAGCTGCGCGCACAAGTGGACTTGTTGCGCGACGGTTGTTTCGCCGACGTGGTTCGCCAATACATACCCGCTGGCAGCGTGGAGGAGCAGTGGGACACCCCAGGCTTGACCCGCGTCATGGCCGAAGAGTGGTCGGTGGTGGCACCCGTGTCGCAATGGGTGGAAGAGGCACAAGCCATTGATGACGAAGAAATCGTTGAGCGCGTGGTGGCCAAAGCCAAGCTGGTGTTTGAGGCCAAAGTGGCCTTGGTGGGTGAGACCAACTTTACCCAGTTCGAGCGCATGGTCTTGCTCCAAACCATCGACACCCATTGGCGCGACCACCTGTCGGCCTTGGACTACTTGCGGCAAGGTATTCACCTGCGAGGTTACGCACAAAAGCAACCCAAACAAGAGTACAAGCGCGAGGCTTTTGTTTTGTTTGGCCAATTGCTCGACAGCGTCAAAAACGACGTCACGCGCACCTTGATGACGGTGCGTTTGCAGTCGCCAGAGCAGGTCACCGAGGCCGCTGCCCAGCTGGAGAGTCGGGCCGAGTCCATCAGCAATGTGACCTACACCGCACCCACTGAAACCGGCGAGGTGCAGCAGTTTGTCGACCCGCAAACCGTCGCTACAGAAGTGCCGCGCGTGGGTCGCAACGAACCATGCCCTTGTGGCAGTGGTAAAAAATACAAGCACTGCCACGGCCAGTTGAACTGACCCCTTCACCATCAGGAGCCCCCATGCCCGTCTTGCTCAAGGTGCCCGAAGTGGGCGAGTTGCTGCCCATCGCGGGCGTTCGCATGGGCATCACACAGGCGGGTATCCGCAAAGCCAACCGCGACGATTTGAGCGTGTTCTTGCTGGATGCGGGTTGCGCGGTTGGTGCGGTCTTCACTCAAAACCGTTTCGCTGCTGCACCCGTCCAGGTGTGTCGCACCCACTTGGCCCAAGGGGCGGCGGTGCGTGCCATTGTGATCAACACCGGCAACGCCAACGCGGGCACCGGCGCACCGGGTTTGGCCGATGCTCAAGCCACCTGCGCGGCCGTCGCAGCAGCCGTGCATTGCCGGCCCGAACAGGTCTTGCCGTTCTCCACCGGTGTGATCATGGAGCCGCTGCCGATGGACCGTTTGCTCGCTGGTTTGCCCAAAGCCTTGGCCCAAGCTCAAGCTGCAGACGCTTCGGCGGGTGCGCATTGGATGGGCATGGCGCGCGCCATCATGACCACCGACACCGTGCCCAAGGTGTGCAGCCGAGCCGTGACCCTGTCGGGCCAGACGGTGCACATCAGCGGTATTGCCAAAGGCGCGGGCATGATCCGCCCGAACATGGCGACCATGCTCGGCTACATGGCCACCGATGCGCGCATCGACCCCGCGTTGACGAACGTGTTGGCGCGGCGCTTGGCCGACGTGTCCTTCAACCGCGTCACGGTGGACGGTGACACCTCGACCAACGACAGTTTCGTGGTCATCGCGTCTCAGCAAGCTTCCAACCCCACGATCTCGGACATGGACAGCGCCGATGCGCAGGCCCTACTGGCCGCCATGACCGAAGTGGCACAGTATTTGGCGCACGCCATCGTCCGCGACGGCGAGGGCGCGACCAAATTCATCACCGTTCGCGTCGAAGGCGGTCGAGACGATGACGAGTGTTTGAAGGTGGCCTACGCGGTCGCGCATTCGCCCTTGGTCAAAACCGCGTTCTTTGCCAGCGACCCGAATCTCGGGCGCATTTTGGCCGCCGTGGGCTACGCTGGCATTGCCGATTTGAACGCGAACCTGATCGAACTGCATTTGGGCGATGTGCATGTGGTCCGGGGCGGTGGGCGCAACCCCGCTTACCGCGAAGAAGATGGCCAGCGGGTGATGAAAGAAGCTGAGATCGTGGTGCGCATCGGTTTGGGCCGTGGCAACGCCACTCAGACCGTGTGGACCTGCGACTTCAGCCACGACTACGTCACCATCAACGCCGACTACCGATCATGAGCGCCGCAGGCCCTTGGGACCGTTTGATCGACCGTATCGAGGCGGTGCTCACGCGTTGGGAGGCGGTCTTGCCCCAGCCCTTGGCCGAGCCCGATTGGGGCGCCTCGGTGGCCTTTCGTTTTCGCCAACGTGGCCAAGCCCACGGGGTCTTGGAGCCTGTGCGCCAAGTCAGCCTCATCCGTTGGGACGACCTGCGCGAGATCGACGGCCAAAAAGAAAAAATTCAGCGCAACACCGAGCAATTCGTGCGCGGCCTGCCCGCCAACAACGTCTTGCTCACCGGCGCGCGCGGCACGGGCAAATCGTCCTTGGTCAAAGCATGCTTGAACGCGTACGCCGACCAAGGCTTGCGCTTGATCGAGGTCGACAAAGCCGACCTGGTCAACCTGCCCGACATCGTGGACATGGTCTCGGCTCGGCCCGAGCGCTTCATCGTGTTTTGTGACGACCTGAGTTTTGAAGACGGTGAGTTGGGCTACAAAGCCTTGAAGTCCATGCTCGATGGCTCGGTCTCGGCCGCCAGCCCCAACGTGCTGATTTACGCCACCAGCAACCGCCGCCACCTCCTGCCCGAGTACCACAAGGAAAACTTAGCGTACACCCACACCGAGGACGGTGAGGTGCATCCCGGCGAAGCGGTCGAGGAAAAAATTTCCTTGTCTGAGCGGTTTGGTTTGTGGGTGAGCTTCTACCCTTTCAGCCAAGACGAGTACCTCACGGTGGTGGGAGCTTGGTTGCAAGCTTTTGGGCTGAGCCCGCAAGAGATCGATGCTGCCAAGCCCCCAGCGCTGGTGTGGGCCCTGGAGCGTGGCTCGCGCAGCGGTCGTGTGGCGCACCAATTCGCGCGCGATTACATCGGCGCGCGTCGCGCCGCTTGAGGGTCGGCGCATGACAGCCCCTGTCTTGGTGGTGGACGGCGGCGGCATTCGCGAGACTTCAGGCCAAGTCGTCGAAGTTGCGGTGGGCGTTTTGTGCCGAGCCGATGGTGCCTACCTGCTCACCACCCGTCCG
>JBEDCE010000157.1:0-4426 GCA_041176905.1 Pseudomonadota bacterium | reverse complement strand
CCGCGTCCATGAGGTCGCGCGTGCGCCCGGAGTTGGAGACGATGACCAAACAGTCGCCCGGGCCCAACAAGGACGCGCTCATGACCTGCATGTGACCGTCGCTGTAGGCGATGGCGTTGATGCCCAAACGGAAAAACTTGTGCTGCGCGTCTTGCGCCACGATGCCCGAATTGCCCGCACCAAAAAACTCAATGCGTCCGCGGTTTTGGTAGGTGCTGACCAAGGCGTCCACGGCTTTTTCAATGGCGTGGGTGGAGGCGTCGTTGCGGTAGCGCAAGAAAGCGGCCACCGTGTTGTCGATCACCTTGACCAAAACGTCGCCGACCTTGTCGTCCACGTCCACGCTGCGGTGGATGAAGGGCACGCCTTCGCTGACCGTGCCGGCGAGTTTGAGTTTGAAGTCCGACAGACCGTCGTAGCCCATGCTGCGGCAAAAGCGCACCACCGTGGGCTTGCTCACATGGGCCCGGTCGGCCAATTCAGAGACGGGCAAGGAGGCAAACGCACGCGGGTCGAGCAACACCAATTTGGCCACCCGCTGTTCGGCGGGTGCCAATGAAGTGATGGACGCGGTGATGCGGTCGAGCATGGGGAGGTCCTTGAAGCGAGGGATCAAACTGAAACATTATTACATCGGATAATAAGAACCATGAACCAACTCAATGCTCTCAAACCCCTGACCACCGTGGTGGCCGACACCGGTGACTTTTTGCAGCTCGCCCAGTTCCGGCCCCAAGACGCGACCACCAACCCATCGCTGATTTTGAAGGCGGTGCAAAAGCCCGACTACGCGCCGCTCTTGCAGCAAACCATGGCCCAGCACGGCAAGGCCGATCTGGGTCTGTCCATGGACCATTTGTTGGTGCGCTTTGGCTGCGAAATCTTGAAACACGTGCCTGGGCGCGTGTCCACCGAGGTGGATGCCCGTTTGAGCTTTGACACCGCCGCCACTTTGATTCGGGCGCGACGCATCACGGCCTTGTACGCCGAGCAGGGCATTGGCCGTGACCGCGTGCTGATCAAAATCGCAGCCACGTGGGAAGGCATTCAAGCCGCCGCCGAGTTGGAGCGCGAAGGCATCCACACCAACCTGACCTTGTTGTTCTCGTTCGCCCAGGCGGTGGCTTGTGGTCAAGCCCGGGTGCAGCTCATTTCGCCGTTTGTGGGCCGCATTTACGACTGGTACAAAAAACAAGCGGGTGCCAGCTGGGACGAGGCCGCGATGGCCGGCCCGAACGACCCGGGTGTGCAGTCGGTGCGACGCATTTTCAACTTCTACAAAAAACACGGCATCGCCACCGAAGTGATGGGTGCGAGCTTTCGCAACGTGGGGCAAATCACCGCTTTGGCGGGTTGCGATTTGTTGACCATCAGCCCCGAACTCTTGGCCCAACTCGCGGCGAGTGAAGTGCCGCTGGGCTTGGCCTTGGATGCCCAAGCCGCTCGTAACATGGACATCCCCGCCGTGGTTTACAACGAAGCCGGATTCCGCTACGCCATGAACGAAGATGCCATGGCCACCGAAAAATTGGCCGAAGGCATCCGCGCGTTTGCGGTGGACACCTTCAAGCTCGAAGCTTTGATGCAGGCCTGAAAAGGCTTCAGAACACGGCTCTGATGCGTTTGTAAAGGGGCTTGCCCACCAAGAGCAGCACAGCGATGAACAACAAGCTGGCTGAGATCGGGCGGGTCACAAACGCACTCCAATCGCCTTGGCTGATGATCAACGCTTGACGCAGCGACTGTTCAGCCATGGGCGCCAAGATCAGGCCAACCAGAACCGGCGCGGCGGGGAAGTCAAAGCGCCGCATGAGGTAACCGAGCAAGCCAAACACAAACAGCAAGCCGACGTTGAAGACCGAATTGCCAGCGCCATAGACACCGATCACCGACACGACGATGATGCCGGCGTACAGCCAAGGCGGAGGAATTTTCAGCAACTTGACCCACAAGCCCACGAGGGGCAAATTGAGCACCAACAAAATCACGTTGCCGATGTAGAGGCTGGCGATCAAGGTCCACACCAAGCCGCCGTTGTTGGAGAACAGCTGCGGTCCGGTTTGAATGCCATAGCCTTCAAAGGCCGACAAAATCACCGCAGCAGTGGCCGATGTGGGAATACCCAAAGTCAACAAAGGCATGAGCACACCAGCGGCCGCCGCATTGTTGGCCGCTTCCGGACCGGCCACACCTTCAATCGCGCCGTGACCAAATTCCTCGGGATGCTTGGAGAGCTTTTTCTCGGTGTAATACGACAGCAGCGTAGGCAACTCCGCGCCACCTGCGGGCATGGCGCCAATGGGAAATCCAAACAGGGCACCGCGTATCCAAGCTTTCCAAGATCGGCCCCAGTCTTGAGCGCTCATCCACAAGCTCCCCGACATCTTCATCAGTTCGCTGGTTTTGCCGCTGCGGCCTTGCCAAGACAAATACAAGGCTTCGCCCACCGCGAACAGGCCCACCGCCGCGATGGTGATTTCAATGCCGTCCAGCAGCTGAGCCTGACCAAAGGCAAAGCGCATTTGGCCCGTTTGTAAGTCAATGCCCACCATGCCCAACAACAAGCCCAAGGCCAGCGCCACCAAGCCGCGCAACAGGGAGTTGCCCAGGACCGCAGACACCGCCACCAACGACAGCACCATCAGGCTGAAGTACTCGGCGGGGCCGAATTTGAGCGCCATCTCAACGATGAAGGGCGCAAAAAACGTCAAAGCCAAGGTGCCAATGGTGCCGGCCACAAAACTGCCGATGGCGGCCGTGGCCAAGGCCTGACCGGCGCGGCCACTGCGTGCCATTTTGTTGCCTTCCAATGCGGTCACCACCGACGACGTTTCGCCAGGGGTGTTGAGCAAAATGGAGGTTGTGGAGCCGCCATAAGCCGCTCCGTAATAAATGCCCGCGAACATCACGAACATGCTGGTCGCGGGGACGTGGTACGTCAACGGTAAAAGTAGAGCAATCGTCAGTGCAGGGCCCAGTCCGGGCAGCACACCCACCAAGGTGCCCACAAAACACCCGACAAACCCCCACATCAACGTGGTGGGTTGCAAGGCCGTCGAAAAGCCGCCGAGCAGCGCGTCAAAAGAGGACATACCCCACCTTTAAAAACCGAAGGGCAACGCTGGACCCAAACCCACACCCAAAAGGATGGCAAAGAGCCACCAGAAAAACGCCGAAATCGACACGCAGATGCTGGTCGATTTCCAGCCGAACGGCGCATCAAACGCTTTGGCGATGCACATGCCACACAGCGTGGCGGGTATGACAAAGCCAATCAGATCCACCAGCGCCATGAACAAGACGCCGCCCATGAGCAAAGTCAACATGCGGCGCTGGCTGCCGGGCAAAGGGGTTTGCTCCGGCGCCAGGCTCTCGTCCACTTGACGTCCGCGCCAAGCACTGATGCCATAGAGCACGCTGAACAGGGTCAACGCGCCCACAATGACCGCAGGCACCAAAGTGGGTCCCACGGCCATTTGAATGGCCGATTCTGGAATGATGGTCACCTGCCAGGCCGCAACCCCGCAAATGGCCATCAAGATCAGTGCAACGCGCAGTGGGGTCATGCCAGACCCAGGTCTTTCATCACCACTTCCGTGGCGCTGATGTTGGCGGTCAGTTCGCGCTTGAAGTCGTCGCCAGCCAAGAACACATCGGTCCACTTGCGGGTTTCCAGTTCTTTTTTCCACGCGTCGGACTTAACGATTTGTGTCATCAAGTTGGTCAGTGCGGTGGTTTGTGCGGCGCTCAAGCCTGGGCCAGCGAAGACGCCGCGCCAGTTGGCCATGTTCACCTTCAGACCCAGTTCGGTCATGGTGGGCACGTCAACGCCAGGGATGCGGCGGCTACCGGAGGTCGCCAAAGCGATCATCTTGCCGGCCTTGATTTGCTCGGCAAACTCGGAGTAACCCGAAATGCCGGCCGTCACCTGACCGCCCAAAATGGCGGCATTGGCAGGACCGCCGCCAGCGAAGGCCACGTAAGCGGCTTCTTTGGGGCTGCGGCCCAAGGCTTGAATCATCATGCCCAAGATCAGGTGGTCGGTACCACCGGCACTGCCACCGGCCACGGACACGGCTTTGGGGTTGGCCTTGAGGGCATCGGTCAGTTGTTTCCAGGTCTTGATCGAACCGGAGGCAGGGACCACCACCACGCCAGCCTCTTCGGTCAGGCGAGCAATGGGGGTGATGTCCTTCATGGTGACGGGGCTCTTGTTGGCGATGGCCGCGCCGACCATGACCGAACCACCGACCATCAACGCATTGCCTTGGCCCTTGCGCTGGTTCACGAAGCGGGGCAGGCCCACCATGCCGCCAGCACCGCCGACGTTTTCAAATTGCATGGCGCCGACCAAGCCGGCGGCGATGGCTGCACGCTCCAAAGAACGGGCCGTACCGTCCCAGCCTCCACCGGGGTCAGCTGGCAC
>JBEDCE010000156.1:0-4436 GCA_041176905.1 Pseudomonadota bacterium | reverse complement strand
CGCCTTGGACCGTGCAGAAAAAGAGCACCAACAGTTGCTGAAGCTTTGTCAACAAGGTCAAACCAAACTCGCCAGCCAACACTTGGTCGAGCACATCGAAAAAGTCCGCAAAGACTTGCAGGCGCTCCTGAAAAAGCGGGCAGGTTCAGTGCCCGCTCACGGGGCAACGCTGAAAGCGACATGAACCCGGGCGGTCGACGAAAAGCAAACCGCCGTTTCCGGGTTCTGCCCGCACCTGCAGCAGAGGTCCTCAGTGGCCGCTGATGACCTCTGGAATCTCTTGCGATGGTGGTGTGTTGCGGCTGCGCCCACAGCGCACGATGCCGTCGATCATGACCATGCCGATGCCAGGGATGTCCCCCAATTGCACGCTCTCCAACAAGGTTTTGCCAGCGGTGTGTTGGGCCCGGTCCATGAACACGAAGTCGGCCGCGCGACCCACTTCGATCAGGCCGCAGTTGAGCTTGCGAATGCGCGCGGTGTTGCCGGTGGCAAAGCAAAACACCAACTCTGCTGGAATATTGGCCAGGCTCGAGAGCAGTGCCACCATGCGCAAGATGCCCAGGGGTTGCACGCCCGAGCCGGCCGGCCCATCCGTGCCCAAGATGACGCGGTGGGGGCACTTGAGTTCGAGCGCAGCTTTGGCCGCCGCAATGGCCACGCGCTCATTGCCGTTGTGCACGATTTCAATGGCGCGGGATGATTTTTCGCACAACTCGCACACATGGGCTTCGGGCAGCGAGGTGTGGCCGCCGTTGATGTGGCCGATCACGTCGGCGTCGGCTTCGAGCACGACGTCTTTGTCAATCATGCCCGAGCCCGGAATGGACGGACCGCCCGTGTGAATGGTGCTTTGGATGCCGTATTTGCGCGCCCATGCCACCATCTCTTTGGCCTCATACCCGGCCTTCACTGAACCCAGCCCCACTTCGCCCAGCAAGCCCACGCCGGCCTCCGCCAGCTCCTTGAAGTCTTGCTCGGTCATGCCTTTCTCAATGACCGGTGCCCCGGCCAACACCTTCACACCCCCGGGGCGAAAGTTGTCAAAGGCGCGCTGCGCGGTGATGGCCAGCGCTTTGAGGCCCACGATGTCTTTGGGGCGCCCCGGCAGATGCACTTCGCCCGCTGAAATCATGGTGGTCACGCCACCATTCATCGTGGAGTCGATCCAACCGATTTGGTTTTGGCGCGGCGTCCAGTCGCCAAACACCGGATGCACATGGCTGTCGATCAGGCCGGGGCAGACACAGGTTTGGCGCGCATCAATGATGGTTTTTGCGCCCGACAGGTCACAATCTTTCTCACGCCCCACAGCGGTGATCAGTCCGTTGTCGACCACGATGGTGTCGGCTTGCAAGATGGGCTGATCAATATCACCCGACAGCAGCAAGCCAATGTTTTTGATCACGACTTTGCCGGAGGTGGCAGCGGTGGCGATGTCGGCCATGAGAGAACTCCTTAAAGAGCAGGTTGAACGGCAGGGTTCACGACGCGAAACACCGTGTCGAGAACAAAACTTTTCCATTGCGCCACAGCCTGCGGGGCATCGATGTTCTCGCCCAAAAAGGCCGTCAAGGTGTGGCGGTTGGACATATAAAAATACCCAGTGGCGGCAATCAGCAAATAGACGTCGCGTGGCGACACATCGGCGCGCACCAGGCCTTGCTGCACGCCCGATTGCAAGATGTCGCCAATCACAGTAATCGCCGGCGAAGAATACTCTTTGGCCCGCAGTGACTTGACGATGTGGCGGCCCTTGTGCAGGTTTTCGGTGTTGAGCAAGGTCACAAACTCTGGGTGCGCGCGGTAGTAGTCGAGCACAAAGTGCACCATTTTTTCAAGCGCCACCAAGGGCTGGCCCACATCCAACGACAACTCGGCCTCTGCGTCGTTCATGCGCTGGTAAATGGTTTCCAACACCTCGACAAACAAGCCTTCCTTGCTGCCGAAATAGTAGTAAATCATGCGGTCGTAGGACTTGGCCAAGCGAGAAATTTTTTCCACACTGCCGCCTTCATAGCCATGTTGGGCAAACACCTTGATGGCCGCGCGCAAGATGCTCTCACGGGTTTGCTGTGCGCTGTGTTCGCGCACACCAGCCGTGCGTTTACCCCCGGGCTTGGCCAAGCGGGCTTTGGGTTGGCGTGCGGTGGTGACCATGGTGAATTATTGGTCGATGAATCAGTGTGCGTGAGTCTCGGGGGTGACGGGTGTGTGTACGGGCGTGCCCAGCCAAGGCTGGTGAAAACCCGTGAGCCCGGTGCAGCCCGCACGCCTGGGTGCCCTCTGGGAAAACCATGCTTGCGCCGCAAAAAAGGATGCGCTATATTGGTGCTTCATGTAGCGATCACAACATTTTGGTGTGGTAAATGCTACACAAACTGCGGCTGGTGTGCAACAGCGCATCTCAGACCCCTGACGAACAGAACCGGTGATGACGGAACACTCGAAAACCGACGGATTGCCCAGCATCGAAGCGCCCGCCGCGCCTGAGTTTCAGGAGCGTGCCAAGTTGCGCAATGAGCGCATGAGCGGCGTCAAAATCGAATGCAATGCCTGCCCGGTGCTGTGCCAAATATCCCTCGGGCGCATCGGTGCTTGTGACCGCTATGCCAACCACGGTGGTCTGTTGGTGCGCTTGGACCCGGTGGTTTTGTTGCGCCGCACTTTGGCGCAGGATGAGCCCCAGTTGGTGCCCTTTGCGCCGCGCGACACCGACGCGGCACCAGTGCCATGGAGCGGCGACCTGCTGCACACCGATCAAGTCTTTGTGACGGGCGTGGGCTCATCCACCACCTACCCAGACTACAAGCCTGCGCCTTTCATCGTGTCTTCCAAGGTGGATGGTGTGGACATGGTGACTGTGGTGACCGAGGGCATCTTCAGTTACTGCAGCTTCAAGGTCAAAATCGATACCGACCGCTACTTGGGTGCCGAGCAAGCCAATGTGCGCATGAAAGGCGAGGTGGTGGGCCACGTCACCACCGCCGAGTACGGTTCGCAAATGCTGTCGCTGGGTGGCGTGCACCACCTGACCGGGGGCAGCAAAAAAGAAGGCCGCGTCACGGTAGAGATGATGGAGGCCTTGGGCAACAAGCAAGCCGTGTCTTTGACCATCGATGGCGGCGCGCAATTGGTCATCCAAGCCGGTCGGGCACCCATCGTCAACGGCGTGGAAGAGCAACGCATGCGGGTCGGGTGTGGTTCGGCCGTGGTGGGTATTTTTGCGCGCCAGTTTTTTGGGGTGGCCGATGAGGTGCTTGTGCTCGATGACCACATCACCGGCGTTTTGACCGAACACCAAGCCGGCCGTTGTCTGGACATGCGGCCATCGGGCATTGCGGTGTTGGGTCGCAAGTCCACGCCGGGGCGTTACTTTCAAGTGGCCAACCCCGGCAACGGTTGGGGCGGCACCGACATCGTGGACCCCTTGTCCATCATCGAAGGCTGGGACCCCAAAGTGGTCTGGCCGGGCTTGCGCTTGTTGGTGACTTCCACCACCGGCGAGCATGCGGCTTGGTATGTGCTCAACGACCAGTTGCAAGCGGTGCAGCAAGACATGCCTGCCGAGGTGCGCACCATCGTGGACCGGATTGGTGAAAACTGCGAGCCATCGCTGTGCAGCGTGATGTTTTTGGGTGGGGCTGGTGGCAGTTTGCGCGCCGGTGTCACAGAAAACCCGGTGCTTCTCACCCGCGCCATCAAACAAGCCTTGGTCAATGTCACCTGTGGCGGCGCCCCTGCGTTTGTTTGGCCAGGCGGGGGCATCACGGTGATGTCCGATGTGCTGCGCATGCCCGACAAGAGTTTTGGCACCGTGCCCACACCCGCCATCATTGCGCCCATCGAATTCAGCATGCGCCTATCGGATTACCAAGCCCTGGGCGGCCACATGGACCATGTGCGCACGCTCGAAGACGTGCTGCGCCACGGCGCCTGGCACAACGAAGGCGCGCCCACTGCGCTGCAGTGGTCTGTGCAGCCCACAGCCAACCCCTGGCCACTCGGGCAAGACCCGATGCTTGGTTAAGGCGCACAACGTGGCAGCTTCACGTCAACGCTTTCCCGATGGCCGCTGGCATTTTCAGCATGGCCCGATGGACATCGTGATCGGTGCCGATCCCGTGGGCCCGCATGGGCCTGCGGCGGTGGCAGATGCCCATGCGCATGCCTGGGCGTGCTTTGTGCCCTTGCTCGACGAGTTGATGCAAGAGTGGCCGACCTTGCGTTTGCCCGTTCAGGCCAGCCAGCCTTGTCCTGTGCAAGGCGAGGTGGCGCGGCGCATGTGGCAGGCCTGCTTGCCTTGGGCGGCGCAGCAGTTCATCACACCCATGGCGGCAGTAGCGGGCAGCGTTGCTCAGGCATTGGTGGGCAGCTATCAAAGGCCTGGCGTGGCCCGCGCCTGGGTCAACAACGGCGGCGACATTGCCCTGCAC
>JBEDCE010000155.1:0-4481 GCA_041176905.1 Pseudomonadota bacterium | reverse complement strand
AAACAAGCCGATGCGCGGGCAGCGCACAAAGTCGGCCCAGCCAAGTTGAATCCAGCGGATCGGGTCGCGCATGCGCAATTCGGCCAATGGCAGGCCGAAAACCGAGGGGCTGTCGACGGTGGGGCTGGTTTGCGGTGGGGGTGTTTCGCTGTTCGCCTCTGCGTGCGATAGGGGTTGGGTGTTCATGTGACCTCCTTGACAAAGATCAATGTAACGAAGGTTGACCGATACCGGGGGCGGTATTTACCCTCGATACACTGTGCGCATGAGTTCCTCTTTCACGCCCCCGTTCGTCGGCGCTGAGCGCCGCCAAGAAGCCCTGAGTGTTCATGGCCAAGCGTTGCTACCGCCCGAGTCGGTGTCTCAGTGGATGAGCTTGAGTTCGGCCGACATGTCGGCGCTGCATGCCTTTTGGGGCGATTTGCCACCCGATCCTCACCTCAAAGACGGCGGCCGATACCGCCGTCGACGCCACGGCTCGTTCGTGGTCAACGGCTCCACGGTCACGCAAGCCCCCCACCGCGCCCATTGGCAGCCGCTGAGTTACAACGCGCTGCACGGCGGCATGTTGCGCTGGTTCGAACCCATGGACCCTGCGATGGTGGCCATGCCCGCATGGCAGCGCCTGTTGGTGGGTTTGGGGGAGGCGACCTCGGCGCTCAAAGGCGCGCAAACTTGGTACGTCGAGGCACACCCGTTTCGCATCGACACCACCGACGGCATTGGCCGGCCCACGCCCGAAGGTGCGCATCGCGATGGCGTGGACTTGGTGGCGGTGTTTGTGCTGGGGCGGCACAACATCAAGGGCGGCGAGAGCCGCGTGTTTGAGGCCAATGGCCCGGCCGGTCAGCGCTTCACGCTGACGCAACCGTGGTCGCTGCTGTTGCTCGATGACGAGCGCACCATCCACGAGACCACGCCCATCCAGCCCGAAAACCCCAACGAGCTGGGTTGGCGCGACACGCTCGTGGTCACCCTGCGCAAAGGCGGCTTCCAAGACGCCGAGTGAACCCGGCGTCTGGGCGCTCCGATCAGCAGCGCTCGAAGATCGCGGCGATGCCTTGGCCGCCGCCGATGCACATCGTCACCAGCGCGTAGCGCCCGCCGATGCGGTGCAGTTCGTGCACGGCCTTGACGGTGATGATGGCACCGGTCGCCCCTATGGGGTGGCCCAAGGAAATGCCCGAGCCGTTGGGGTTGACCTTGGCGGGGTCCAACTTCAACTCTTGGCTCACGGCGCAGGCTTGGGCGGCAAAGGCTTCGTTGGCTTCGATCACGTCCAAGTCGTTGACCGTCAGGCCAGTGCGCTTGAGCACGGCTTGGGTGGCCGAGATCGGGCCCACGCCCATGATCTTGGGGTCCAAGCCGGTGTGGGCATAACCCACCAAACGCGCCAAGGGCTTGGCGCCACGCGCTTTGGCCGCACCGGCTTCCATCAGCACCACGGCCGCGGCCGCGTCGTTGATGCCCGAGGCGTTACCGGCGGTGACGGTGCCGTTTTCTTTGATGAAGACCGGCTTGAGCTTGGTCATGTCGGCCAAGGTGCAGTTGGGGCGGTGGTGTTCGTCGGTCTCGTAGGCCACGTCGCCTTTGCGGCTCTTGAGCATGACGGGCACGATTTGGTCTTTGAAGTAACCGGCTTCAATCGCGCGTTGGGCGCGGTTGTGGCTCTCGACCGCGCAGGCGTCTTGCATCTCGCGGCTGATGTTGAACTGCGCGGCCACGTTCTCGGCGGTCACACCCATGTGGATGTTGTGGAAGGGGTCGTGCAAGGCGCCGACCATCATGTCGATCATCTTGGTGTCGCCCATGCGCGCGCCAAAGCGCGTGGCCAAACTGGCGTAAGGGGCACGGCTCATGTTCTCCGCGCCGCCGCCAATGGCCACGTCGCAGTCGCCCAGCAAAATGCTTTGGCTGGCGTTGACGATGGCTTGCAGGCCTGAGCCGCACAAGCGGTTGACGTTGTAGGCCGGGGTGGTTTGGGCACAGCCGCCATTGAGGGCCGCCACGCGCGACAAATACATGTCTTTAGGCTCGGTGTTGACCACATGGCCAAACACCACATGACCCACGTCTTTGCCATCGGCGCTGGCGCGTGCCAGGGCTTCGCGCACGACGAGCGCGGCGAGTTCGGTGGGTGGGGTGTCTTTGAGACTGCCGCCAAACGTGCCGATGGCGGTGCGAACCGCGCTGACCACAACAACTTCTCTGCTCATGTCTCGCTCCTAGGGTGAATCAATGGGGGAAATGCCAACCCACATGTTAGGGCCTATGCCTGACGTGGAACTGCCAAATTCAAGGATTCAGGCTCGCCAGCACCTGCAGACGCTCCCCCTGGCCGGGCCAGCGGCACAGCAAAACCTCACCCATGGATGTGCCACGGCCCGTCAAGGCGCTGATGTTCACTTGGTGGGTCACCAGCATCAGCTTGCGCTGTGGCGGCGTTTGGCGCAGGCGCGCCAGCACCGCCGCGGTTTGGGTGCTTTCGTCGCCTTGACCCTGAAAGAAAGAATTCAGGGCGGGCCAGACCTCGGCACGGGCGTTGAGCTGAGGGTGCGCGTCAAAAGCCAAACGCGCGGTGTCCACGCAGCGGCACCAAGCGCTGCTGAGCACCCCGTCCAGCCGAACGCCTTGCGCGGCCATGCGCCGTCCCAAGTCGCGCGAAAACGCACGCCCTTCTGCGCTCAGGTTGCGCTGGGTGCGGCAGTCCCCCAAGCGGAACTCGGGCGGGTCGCCAATGCCGGGCTCGGTGGCGGCGTATCGCATCAGCATCACGCATCCGCCGGCTTGGGCGCGGTCCCAAAATTCACGCTTCCCGGTGTTGGCCAGCACCGACCCTGGCAGGGCCGCGGTGCCGAGCCACTGCAGCGCGCGTCGGCGATCAGGCGCGGAGGTCATCGACGACCGTGTTGCCGAAGTCAGGCTGGTTCAGGTAGCGCACCAAGCGGGCCGCGGCGTCCTGGCTGCTGCTGAGCGCACCGTCGGTTTGTAGCGACACAAAGCGCGATCGGTCGGGGAATTGGGCCGCGTCGGCGCCACGCAGCTGCACCTGCATGTCGGTGTCGATGACACCCGGGGCCAAGGAAACGACGCGAGCGCCATGTGCGTGCTGCGCCTCGTCCAGCGCCACGCAGCGGCTGAAGTGGTCCATGCCGGCCTTGGCTGCGCAATACGGTGCTTGTGAGGCCATGGGGCGGCGGCCCAAACCAGAGGAGATGTTGAGCACCTTGCGCGGCCCGCGCCAACCCTCGTTGACCCAGACCAAGGTGGCGTTCAAAAACGCGTGCGTCAGCAGCATGGGGGCTTCCAGGCCCACGCGCAGGGCGCGCGCCACCTCGCTGGGTTGGCTGCCCGAGAGTGGCGCGATGGTGGGGATCACGCCGGCGTTGTTGATCAGCGTGGCCGAAGCGAGGTCCTCGGGTTTCAAGCCGCTGAGCCAAACCTGAAGGGCAAGGGCTGCGGCTTCGCTGTCCGACAAGTCCAGGGTCCATTGCGTGAGCGGGGCCGATTGCGCTTGAGCGGCGACTTTGAGCGCCTCGTTGCTTTGGCGAGAAATGCCCAGCACGCGGTGGTTGGGGCTCAGCAAAGCGTGCGCCAAGGCCAAGCCCATGCCGCGCGAGGCGCCGGTGATGATGTAGAGGTGTTGGGGCATGGACGTTCCTTAAAACGGGCAGGGGCTCTCAAAATGCAAAGTTTGCCCGCCAATGGGGTGGGGCAGCGACAAGGATTGTGCGTGCAAGAGCAAACGGGGGCTGTGAGTGGGGTCGGGCGCATACAGCGCATCACCCACGATGGGGTGGCCGATGTGCAACAGGTGCACGCGCAACTGGTGGGTACGTCCCGTGATGGGCTGCAAGGCCAAGCGCGTGACAGGACCGTGCGCGGTGTCGGCTTGCGACACGATGCGCCAATGTGTGGTGCTGGGTTTGCCGGTGTCGGCGCACACCTTGCTGCGCGGGCGGTTGGGCCAGTCGATGATCAGCGGGGCTTCGATCACGCCGTTCTCGGCGCCGGTGCTCGCGCGCACATCGCCGTGCACCACCGCGGTGTAGCGCTTGTCGGTCAGGCGCTGCTCAAAGGTTTCGCTCAAGCGGCGCTGGGCCGCAGGGCCGCGTGCGATGACCACCAAACCCGAGGTGCCCATGTCCAATCGGTGCACGGTCAATGCCTCGGGCCACTGGGTTTGCACGCGCGCAATCAAACAGTCTTGTTTGTCTTCACCGCGGCCTGGCACACACAAGAGGCCGGCGGGTTTGTCGAACACCAACAACGCATCGTCGGCGAACAACGGTGCGAGCGTCATCGCGCCACGAGTTCGACGCGACGGTTGAGCGCTTCGGCCACATCGTCGTCGGTCGGTTTGAGGGGGCGGCGCTCACCCATGCCAAAGGCTTGCGTTCGCTCAGCATCGAAGCCCTGTTGGCTCAAGGTTTGGCCCACGGCCTGTGCGCGCTTGAGCGACAAGGCTTCGTTGGCATTGG
>JBEDCE010000154.1:0-4522 GCA_041176905.1 Pseudomonadota bacterium | reverse complement strand
AATGTGATGTCAGTTGCCCGCCCCGCTCGCCCCGCCCAGACTGGGAAAACCAGCGCTTTGACGGGTTTTGTCGTCGGTTTGTTGACCGGTTTGATCTTGGCATTGGTGGTGGCGCTCTACGTCAGCCGCGTGCCCATGCCCTTCATGGACCGTGGCGTTTCGCGCAACGCCGAGGCCGACAAAGCCGAGACCGAGCGCAACAAAAACTGGGATCCCAATGCCTCTCTGAACAAAGGCACGGGAGCCCCTGCGGCCGCGGTGCCCCCGGCCAGTGAAGCCGCGGTGAGCGCACCGGGCGCCAACGATGCATTGGGCCAGTTGGTGGAATCCAAAACGACGCCAGCCAGCGCCGAACGGTTTACCGTTCAAGCGGGGGCTTTTGCCGCTGAATCCGATGCACAAACCCAGCGCGCCCGTTTGGTGTTGTTGGGGGTTGAGGCGCAGGTGGTGGCCGCCGATCAAAATGGCAAAACCGTCTTTCGCGTTCGCACCGCACCGCTCGATCAACGTTTTCAAGCCGAAGCGCTTCAAGACCAACTCAAGGCCGCAGGCGTGGAGTCTTCTTTGGTTCGCATCCCCCGTTGAGGTTCTGCGCAACTGGTGACCTTCACTCGGCCTCTAGCCACTCAACAAGGAGTTTTATTCATGCAACGACGCGTTTTTTCTCAATGGTTGACCAGTGCCGTGCCTCTGTCTGGTTTGGCTTGGAGCGGCATGGCGCAGGCCCAAACCGACCTCAAAGAAGGCAGTGACTTTGTGCGCTTGAGCAAACCCGTGGCAGTTGACACACCCGCGGGTCAAGTCGAGGTGCTGGAATTCTTCGCCTACAGTTGCATCCACTGCTACCGCTTTGAGCCACTGTTCGCTGCGTGGAAAGCCAAGCAACCCGCGAAAGTTCAAGCGCGCCGCGTGCCGGTAGCGTTCTCCGAAGCATTCGTGCCCATGCAGCAGCTCTATTACGCGCTGGAGTCCATGAACCTGTTGGACCGCTTGCATGAAAAGGTGTTTCAAGCCATTCACGTCGACAAACAACGCCTGACCACCGCACCGGCCATTTTGGATTGGGTCAAACAACAGGGTGTGGACATGACGGCCTTTAATGCGGCCTACAGCGGTTTTGGTGTGGCGGGAAAGGTGCGCAGAGCCACCCAGTTGCAAAACGCCTACCAAGTGGAGGGCACGCCATCTTTGGGTATCGCCGGGCGCTTCTACGCCCCGGGCCAAGGCCCGCGAACCTTGGTCGTGGCCGACACCTTGATTGCTCAATTGCGTTGAAGTGCGCGGGCTTCATTGGCCACCCAGCAGCCCGCCCTTGAGCGGGCTGTTGTCATCTGGTCAATCGCAGAAGGGGCCGCTACAATGAATGCAAGTTTCGTGCCTTGGATCTTTATGACCTTCTCATCCTTATTGACGTCGATGCGCCGCTGTGTGGGCTTGAGTCTGCTTTGTGCAGCAGCCGGGGTTCACGCCCAAGCGCCTGCGGCCCCGGTGCCGGTGGTGCTGGACCGCGACCAACCCATGAACGCCGAGGCCGATGAACTGCGTTACGACGATGTGCGCAAAACCAATGTGTTCACGGGCAATGTGGTGATCACCAAAGGCACGATCGTGATCCGAGGGCACCGCGTGGAGGTTCGCCAGGACGCAGCCGGCAACCAATTTGGTGTGATTGAGAGTGGACCCAAGCACACGGCATTTTTCCGGCAACAACGCCAAGGGATCAACGAGTGGATCGAAGGCGAAGCGGTGCGCATCGATTACGACAGTGCCGCCGGCAACGTCGTGTTAACGGGCCAAGCGGTGATGCGCCGCCTCAAGGGCAACCAAATCAACGACGAGTCGCGCGGTGAGGTCATCACCTACAACAGCAACACGGATGAATTCAAGGTCAGGGGCGCAGCGGCCAAAGCCACGACACCGCCGGGTCGGGTGCGTTTGATGCTGACACCTGAGCCCACACAGCCGTCTGGTGTGGTGTCGGGCCCGGCAGCACTCAAGCCGTCGACACAACTGAACAAACAGCCATGAGCGCGACCGCCCCAGCTTCGAGTCGACTCGAAGCGCGCGACCTCAAAAAAGCCTTCGGCAGTCGACCCGTTGTCAAGGGCGTGTCTTTGGCCGTCAACAGCGCGGAGGTCGTTGGGCTGCTGGGGCCCAACGGCGCGGGCAAGACCACTTCGTTTTACATGATCGTGGGCTTGTTGCGATCCGATGCGGGCCAAATCGAACTCGATGGCCAACGCATCGAAGCCATGCCGATTCACCAACGTGCCCGCATGGGATTGGGCTACCTGCCCCAAGAGGCATCCATTTTTCGCAAACTCAGCGTGGCCGACAACGTGCGCGCCGTCTTGGAATTGCAGCAAGATGCCCAAGGGCAATCGCTGAGTCGCGTCCAAGTCGAGGAGCAGTTGGATGTCTTGCTCAGCGATTTGCATGTGCAACACCTGCGCGACTCGCCGTCTTTGGCTTTGTCGGGTGGAGAACGGCGCCGGGTAGAAATCGCCCGTGCCTTGGCCACCAAGCCCCGGTTCATTTTGTTGGACGAGCCCTTTGCCGGCATCGATCCGATTGCGGTCATTGAGATCCAACGCATCATTGGTTTTTTGAAGGCCCGTGGCATTGGTGTGCTCATCACCGACCACAACGTGCGTGAAACTTTGGGCATTTGTGACCGCGCCTACATCATCAACGACGGGCTTGTGCTGACCAGCGGTACCCCAGCCGATATTGTCGACAACGCCGATGTGCGTCGGGTCTACCTCGGCGAGCACTTCAAGATGTGATGCGATGAAGCAAGGGCTGTCGCTACGC
Organism: Pseudomonadota bacterium; assembly: GCA_041176905.1. Classification (GTDB taxonomy): domain Bacteria; phylum Pseudomonadota; class Gammaproteobacteria; order Burkholderiales; family Burkholderiaceae_C; genus Hydrogenophaga. The sequence goes on along the minus strand of JBEDCE010000154.1, from coordinate 1,708 downwards.
GTTTCCCAACACCTGGCGCTGACCCCTCAGCTGCAGCAGTCGATCCGACTCTTGCAGCTCTCCACCTTGGAGATGGCGCAAGAGGTGGAGCAAATGCTCGACGAAAACCCGTTTTTGGAGCGGGGTGAAGAGCAGGCCGAACGCGAAGCCTTCGGTGTGGATCAATCCGATGCGCCGGTGAGTGCCGGTGAACAAATCAGCGAACTCGCGGCCGAAGCGCCCGACTGGTCACCCAGCGATGGTTTGAGCACGGTCTCGGTGAGTGAGCCCAGCGAGGACAAAACCGACGCCGCCAGCCCGCTGGAGGAAAGCTGGGAGGGCGATGGTTCGGTGGAGATGTCGCCCGACGACAGCGAGTGGGGCGGCGAAGCGCCCTCGCGCAACAACGCCACCGGCGAGGACGAGACCGCCACCGCCGCCGAGTTGGCCCGCAGCGACGAAAGCCTGCACGCGTTTTTGCACGACCAAGCACGCTGCTTGCGTTTGAGCGAAGAAGACCAAGCCGCGCTGTACTTCATCATCGAGTCGATCAACGACGAAGGATATCTGGAAGATGGCTTGGAGGCGCTCGCCGAGTCGTGGCTGCGCATGGCCATCGAACATGGGGCCGCGCCCAGCGACGCGGGTATCGAGTTGCGAGAAGAGGTTCAGCAGCGCTTGCAAATCGCGCTCAACCACGTGCACCACATGGAGCCAGCCGGTGTGGGTGCTCGCGATTTGGGCGAATGTTTGCGTTTGCAAATCATGGAGCTGCGCAACACGCCCGAAGCCCGTGCGGCCATGCTCATTTGTGCGCAGCCGCTGGAGTTGATGGCCAAACGCGACGTCAAGCGCTTGTGTGTCGCCTGTGGTTTGGACGACGCGCTGGTGCGAACGGCCTTGGGTTTGATCGCCCGTTTGGAGCCCAAGCCCGGTCGACGCTTTGTGAATTTGGAGCGCCAAGTGGTGGTGCCCGATGTGCTCGTCACGCGCTCTGGGCGGGGCTTCAAGGTCGTGCTCAACCCCGAGGTCATGCCGCGTTTGCGCGTGCACGATGTCTACGCCAACGCCTTGCGCCAGGGCCGTGGCGGCAGCTCGGACGCGGCCAACGCCAGCATGCAACAGCGTTTGCAAGAGGCGCGCTGGTTCATCAAAAACATCCAGCAGCGCTTTGACACGATTCTTCGGGTCTCCACCGCCATCGTGGAGCGCCAGCGCAATTTTTTCATGCACGGTGAACTCGCCATGCGCCCCTTGGTCTTGCGCGAAATCGCCGATGAATTGGCGCTGCACGAGTCCACCATCAGCCGCGTGACCACAGCCAAGTACATGGCCACGCCACACGGCACCTTTGAATTGAAGTATTTCTTTGGTTCGGGCTTGGGCACCGAGACCGGTGCCAATGCCTCGAGCACGGCGGTGCGTGCCTTGCTGAAACAATTCATTGCCAGCGAGAATCCCAAGAAGCCGCTCTCCGACAACCAACTCTCGGATCTGTTGAAAGAGCAAGGCATTGAGTGCGCGCGCCGCACCGTGGCCAAATACCGAGAGGCCTTGCGCATCGCGCCGGCCAATTTGAGAAAGTCTTTGTGAACAGTTTGAAGTTGTTTTTGCCTTGCGCCGCGGGCGTCGAGGACGCCTTGACCGCCGAGGTCCAGGCCATCGTGGGTGAGCCCGTGGCCTTCAAGGCGCGTGGGGGTGTGGGTGTGGTCGCTTCTTGGCGCGACGC
>JBEDCE010000153.1:0-4533 GCA_041176905.1 Pseudomonadota bacterium | reverse complement strand
TGCTCGCGCAGCATGAACAGGTACAGGCCTTCGACCTTCTCGCGCGCCCACGGCGTTTTGCGCAAAAACTTCAGGCTCGAGCCCACGCTGGGGTCGAGGTTGAAACAGCGAACCGGAATGCGGTGCCCCAGCTCGTCCCAACCGTAGTAATCCGCCAAGGCCGTGACCATGGCCTCGAGCGTGACGCCGTGCAAGGGGTTGCGGGCTTGGGTCGCGGGTTTGGCCGGCACCTCGGAATTTTCGGATGGGGCGGGTGCGTCGGGCGTGACATCCTCGTTCATGGCTGCACCACCGCGGCTTCCAGGGCGTCGACGAACATGGCGGGCACGTCAAAGCCGGTTTGGTCGGTGATTTCTTGGAAGCAGGTCGGGCTGGTCACGTTGATCTCGGTGACGTGGTTGCCGATCATGTCCAAGCCCACCAGCAACAAACCCCGCGCGGCCAAGACCGGGCCGATGGCTTCGGCCACGGCGCGGTTCTCGTCGCTCAGCGGCTGCGCCACGCCCTTGCCGCCCGCGGCCAGGTTGCCGCGCACCTCGCTGCCCTGCGGGATGCGGGCCAAACAAAAGGGCGCGGGCACGCCGCCGATGACCAGCACGCGCTTGTCGCCGTGCACGATCTCGGGCAAGTAGCGCTGCACCATCACGCTGGTGGCGCCGTTTTGGTTGAGCGTCTCGGTGATGGCGCCCAGGTTCATGCCGTCGGCACGCACCCGGAAAATCCCCGTGCCGCCCATGCCGTCGAGCGGCTTCAAGATGATGTCTTGGTGCTCGGCGTGAAAGGCCCGGATCTCGTCGGCCGAGCGGGTGACCAGCGTGGGTGGCGCGTAAGACGCAAACTCCATGAGGGCGAGTTTTTCCGGGTGGTCGCGCAAGGCGCGGGGGCTGTTGAACACCCGCGCGCCTTCGCGCTCGGCCTGTTCCAACAGGTGGGTGGCGTAGAAAAACTCGCTGTCGAACGGCGGGTCTTTGCGCATGAGCACCGCGTCAAAGCCGTGCAAGGGGCGGCGCGACTCGCTGCGCACCGCGTACCAAGCGTCTGAGTCACCGGTCAAACGCAACTCGGTGCAGGCCGCGCTGACCGATGCACCAGCGTGCCACGACAGGTGCTGGGGCTCAGTGCTCCACACCGTGTGGCCGCGGCGCTGCAGCTCGCGCATCATGGCAAACGTGCTGTCTTTGTGGATCTTGAAGGTGGCCAGTGGATCGGCGACAAAAAGGATGTTCATGGACTGGGCTTTCGAGAACCGTACTGTTGAACGAACAAGGCCAAGGCACCGGCGATCACGCCCCAAAAGGCCGATCCGATGCCCGCGATGACCACACCGCTCAAGGTGACGAGGAAGGTGATGAGGGCGGCTTCGCGGTGGGCATCGTCTTTGAGCGCGGTGTGCAAACCCCCGCCGATGCTGCCCAACAGCGCCAAGCCGGCAATCGCCATGACCAGCTCTTGTGGAAAAGCCAAGAGCACACCGGTCACGGCCGCGCCAACCAAGCCGATGGCGATGTAGGTCAAGCCACACACCACCGCGGCGGTGTAGCGCTTGGCCTTGTCGGGGTGCGCCTCTTCGCCCATACAGATGGCCGCGGTGATGGCGCTCAAGTTCAGCGCAAACGCACCAAAGGGCGCGAGCACCAAGGTGGCCACACCGGTCATGGTGATGAGCTTGGAGATCGGCATGTCGTAGCCCGCGTGGCGGATCGCGGCCACGCCCGGCAGGTTTTGCGAAGCCATGGTCACCACGAACAGCGGCAGGGCCAAACTCACGATGGCGCTCCACGTGAAAACGGGTGCGGTGAACACCGGCACCGCCCACTCCAAACGCTGCACCGCGGTGTTGAACGCGCCTTGGCTGGCCACTTGAGCCACCGCCACCAAGAGGGTCAGAGGCACGGCGTAACGCGGCGAGAAACGGCGGGCGACCAAATAGGTCAGCAGCATCAGCAGCACCAAGACCCACGCGGTTTGGGCCGCGGCAAAAGCCTGCAAGCCAAAGCGTGTCAACACACCCGCGAGCAAGGCCGAGGCAATGGCCAGCGGGATGCGGTTCATGACACGCTCGAACCAACCGGTGGCCCCCACCAAAACGATGAGCGCGGCACACACCAAAAAAGCCCCGGTGGCTTGCGCCATGTCAAAACCACCGGCCACACCGGCGCTGGCCAAGACGGCCGCACCCGGTGTGCTCCACGCCACCATCACCGGCTGGCGCAAGATCAGGGAAGGGATGGCCGAGCACAAGCCCATGCCCAAACCCAGCGCCCACATCCACGAGCTGATTTGCTCGGGCGTCGCCCCAAAGGCCAGCGCGGCTTGGAACACGATGGCCACCGAACTGGTGAAGCCCACCAACACCGCGACCCAACCCGCGGTGGCACTGGAGCCACTGAGGTCCTGCCACCAAGGCGTGCGCGGGCCGCTGCTCTGGGCGTTCATTCGTAGGATTCGGCGTCGGGGTCGGTGGCTTCCATCTCGTAGCTGGCCGCGAGCATGGCCAAGCGGCCAATGACACCGTACATGTAGAAACGGTTGGGCACGCTCGCACCGGGTTTGGTGCCCGGCTGTGGCCACTGCGTGCTTTGCTCAAAAGCCAAAGGCACGAAGCTCGAACCAGGCGCGTTGAGGTTTTCGTCTTGGCGGCGCTGGGCGTGCACCCGATAAAAACCGCCCACCACGTAACGGTCCATCATGTAGACCACCGGCTCGGCCACGGCCGCGTTGATGCGTTCGTTGGTCAGCACCCCTTCTTGGATGATGACCTCGCTCACGGGTTGCTCAGAGTCGCGACCGGTCATGTCGGCCTTGGCCTGGTCGGACAACTGGTCGAGGTCTTTGACGTCGCGCACCGTCAGCACGCGGTGCAGGCTGTCGATGGCGTTGTCGGCCTTGATCACCACAAAGGGTTTGTCGGTGATGCCGTATTCCTTGTACTTGCGGCGAACCTTGCCCAGCAAGGCGTCGACGTTGGTGCGCAAGCAGTCCATGCCCGCGGCTTGGTTGAAGTTGACCTCACCGCACTGGTTGAACATGGGGTTGATGAGCCAGGGGTCCATGTCGAGCAACTTGCCAAAGCGCTTGGCCACCTCTTCATAGGCCTTGAAATGGTTGCTCTTGCGACGGGTGGCCCAACCCGCGTGCAAAGGCGGCAGCAGGTATTGCTCGTGCAAATCTTCAAGGATTCCGGGCACGCCAGCGCTCAAGTCGTTGTTGAGCAAAATTGTGCAGGGGTCGAAGTGCTTGAGCACCAAGCGGTGCTTTGAGCGCACCAAGGGTTCGAGCGTGATGGACTCGCCGCCGGGCAAATCGATGGTGGTGGGTTCTTTGATCTGGTTGGAGAGCGAGCCCAAGCGCACGTGCAAGCCGGCTTGGTGAAAGATGCGCTGCAACTGCACCAAGTTGCTCAAGTAAAAACTGTCTTGGGTGTTCTCGGGCACCAGCAAAAGGTTGCGCGCCTCGGGGCAAATTTTCTCGATCGCGGCCATGGCCGCTTGCACGGCCAAAGGCATCATCTCGGGCGTGAGGTGGTTCCAGCCTGAAGGAAACAGGTCGGTGTCCACCGGCGCGAGTTTGAAGCCGGCGTTGCGGATGTCGACCGCAGAATAGAAAGGCGGCGTGTGCTCCATCCACTCCAGACGAAACCAGCGCTCGATGACCGGCGTGGATTCGAGGATACGCTGCTCCAGCTCGTTGATGGGGCCGTTGAGCGCAGTGACCAAGTGGGGAACCATGAATACCTTTCTGGCGCTCAGACGCGCACATCGCCCTCACCCAGCACCACGTACTTGAGCGAGGTCAGACCCTCGACCCCGACGGGGCCTCGGGCGTGGAATTTGTCGGTGGAGATACCGATCTCCGCACCCAAGCCGAACTCAAAGCCATCGGCAAACCGTGTGCTGGCGTTGACCATCACACTGGCCGAGTCGACCTCGCGCAAAAAGCGCTGGGCGTGCACGTGGTTGGTGGTGAGGATGGAATCGGTGTGGTGCGATGAGTAATGGTTGATGTGGGCGATGGCTTCGTCCACACCCGAGATTACCTTGATGCTGATGATGGGCGCGAGGTATTCCTCGAACCAATCTTGCTCGGTGGCGTCCACGAGGTGAGCGCCGGGCACCGAAGCCAGCAGGGCTTTGGACTCGGGGCAGCAACGCATTTCGACACCCTTGGCGGCAAACACCGCGCCGATGCGTGGCAAAAAATCAGGCGCCACCGCACGGGCCACCAACAGGCTTTCGGTGGCGTTGCAGGGGCTGTACTTCTGCGTCTTGGCGTTGTCGGTCACGGTCACGGCCTGCGCGATGTCGCAAGGATCGTCCACATAGGTGTGGCAGTTGCCGTCGAGGTGTTTGATCACCGGCACCTTGGCCTCGGCGCTGATGCGCTCGATCAGGCCTTTGCCGCCACGCGGGATGATCACGTCCACGTACTGCGGCATGGTGATGAGCTGGCCCACAGCAGCGCGGTCGGTGGTGGGCACGAGTTGCACGGCATCGGCGGGCAAACCGGCCTCCAACAAAGCCTGTTGGACCAAGG
>JBEDCE010000152.1:0-4578 GCA_041176905.1 Pseudomonadota bacterium | reverse complement strand
CCAACTCAATGCAGGTCGGTTTTTGCGGGCCAAAGCATCGGCACAACGTGCTGCGGGCGCTTTGCAGTCCAACCCCCACTTGGTCTTGCCCCAGCGCGAACAACAAACGGTGTTGGCTTATGGCTTGTGGGCCGAAGCCGCCCACGCCCTTCAAGACCGCACCCAGCGGGATGTTTCCCTCAAGCTGGCCTTGGATGAGCGATGGTCCAAGGCCGCACCCGAGGCCCAAGACGGGGCGGTTTTGCGCGCCATTCAGTGGGCCATTGAGGACGCTGATACCGTGGCGGCCCGGGCCTGGTGGCGTCAGCTGCCCAGTCGTGCAAACCGCCGCATCCAAGCCTTGCGATTGAAGTTGCGTTTGTCGCGCATGGAAGGCAACCGCGATGAGGCTTTGGAGACGGCCCGCTTGTTGTCGAAACACCGGGCATTTTCGGCCACGGCAACCGCCAGTTTGGTCAAGGCCTTGGTGATCGACAGCGTCAAACAAACCCATGACATCGACGGACTCAAGCGGGTTTGGTCCCGTTTGTCTGATGTCGATCGCACCCATGCGGATGTGGCTTTGGCTGTGGCCACACAAGCCGCAACCTGGTTGTCGCCAGTGCCCAGTGACGGGCAAACACCCTTGGCCCAACAGATCGGGGCTTGGCTGTTGCCGGCTTGGGGACGGTGGGGGCAGCTTGAAGATGTTCAGCGGCAGCGTTTGGTCTTGGTTTTGGAACAAGCCATGCCCCACATGGGATCAGACTGGTTGGCCCGTGTGGAGCACACCCAGCAGCAGTGGCCGCAGCACGCGTCCTTGCAATACTTGGCGGGACAATCGTGTTTGCAGCGACAGCTGTGGGGCAGGGCACAGTTGCTGTTGACGCAAGCCAGCCAAAGCCTCAAAGACCCGGTCATGTTGCGCCGTGTGTGGTGCTCGCTGGCACGGCTCGCCCAGCAGCGTGGCGATGCCGCGGCTGAGCAAGCGGCTTGGAAAACGGCGGCCCAAATACCATGACGTTCTTCGCCCGGCTCTGTTCGGTCAGGCTGCTGTGCTTGGCTTGTTGGCTGGGCTTGGCGACGACGGCTTGGGCCGGTCCTCACCACGACCATGTGCTGGAGCGGGCCATGTGGGAAGACACCAGTGCTGCCGTTGCCATCGAGCAAGCCGTGCAAGCACCTTACCAAGCGCTGTCCAACACCACCCTCCTGCGCCAGGGCTACAGCGAATCGGCTTTCTGGGTGCGTTTGCGCTTGCCTTGGCCCAGCGAGAGCCCCTTGGTTTTGCGCATCCAACCCCCGTACTTGGATGAGGTGCGTTTGTTTGAATCCACCCCATCGGGATGGCGAGAGCGTGTGGCGGGTGATCGACATCCCCACTCGGCCCGTGAAAGTGCAGATGTGGCCTTCACCTTTGCAGTGCAAGCCAATGACCACAACCAAGGGGTTTTTTACCTGCGCATGCAGACCACCAGCTCCAGCATCATCGATATTCAAGCCCTGTCGCCCCGGGACAGCGCCGAGCAAGCGGCGGATTTTGAACGTTTCATGGGCGTGAACATGGGCTTGGTTGCCGGTGTGCTGTTGTGGGCTGTGTTGCAGTATTTCTTGGTGAACAGAGACCCATTGGTGTTGCGGTTCATTGCTTATGAACTCGTCACCCTGCTGATTGCCATGGCGGTGGCGGGGCATTTGTCTGACACCCTGTTTGCCGATCAACCGCGATGGGCGGACACGGTCTTCAATGCCTTGGTGGCCTCAGGCACGACGGTGTTGGCTTGGTTTCACCGGCACTACCTGCTGCCTTATGGTTTGTCCAAGCCTGCCCAATGGTTCTTGCTTGCTGTGGTCATGCTCTACCCCATTCAACTGGTCTCGATTCTGATGGGAAATCCCCAATGGGCCATGCAAGCCAATGCCTTGTTGGCCACGCTGTGCTTGTTGGTGTTTGCGCTTGAAACCTGGCGCATACGGCACCCCGACCGCTTGTATTGGGGCTTGGTGCGCGGCGTCTACGGGCTGCTGGGTTTGATGCTGCTGCCTTTGGTAGCCTCTCTCTTTGGCTTGGAAATTCCGGTACAACCGGCTTTGTATGGCGTGACTTTGCACGGGGCTTATGGTGCGGTTTTGATGCTGTTGCTGCTCAACATGCGTTTGCGCAAAGACCGCCAACAAGCCGAACAATTCCGCCAAGACGCGGCGCTGGCGGTGTTGCAAGCCCAACAAGAGCGGCACCACCGACAAGAGCAGGACCAGTTGTTGGCCATGTTGGCCCATGAGATCAAAAATCCGCTGGCGGTGATCGCCATGGTGGTGGGCGCGCAAGACAAAACCCCGCGCATGCTGCAACAGGCGGGTCAAGCGGTTCAAGAGGTCAAGTCGATCGTGGACCAATCTCTGAGCTTGGCTCACATCACACTCGAACGTGAGCCGGTGCGTCAAGCGGTGAACATGGCCGATTTTTTGGCCGAGGTGTCCGACGTCCTGCCCGATATGCCCGACCGTTTGCACACCGAGGGTTTGGATGGTGTGACCGTCCATGCCGACGCCTTGTGGTTCAAAATCGTGGGGCAGAACCTGTTGGCCAATGCCCTGCGCTACAGTCCCCCTCAGTCAACCATCGAATGGGTGGCGGGGCGCCAGGGCGGGCATTGGCGCATCGAGGTGTCCAATGCCGTGGCGCACGATGCGTGGCCCGATACCCAGCGCGTGTTTGATCAGTTTTACCGGGGGCCCTCGGCCTTGAGAATGTCGGGCACCGGTTTGGGCCTTTATGTGTCGCGCCATTTGGCTCGGCGCATGGGGGGTGATTTGTTGTACGAACCCACATCCGACCGGGTGCGATTCACATGGCTGATACCAGTTTGATCGTGGCCGTGGTCGAGGACCACGACGATTTGCGCGAGTTGACCGTCAACGCGTTGACGGAGCAGGGGCACCGCGTGGTGGGGTTGAGCTGCGCCGAAGAAGTGGCCGAACGCTTGCAGGGCCAGCCCATTGACGTCTTCGTATTGGATTTGAACTTGCCGGGTGAGGATGGTTTGAGTTTGGCGCAGCGTTTGCGCCAAGCTCAACCCCATGTGGGCTTGGTCATGTTGACGGCCCGAACCAGCTTGGACGACCGTTTGCAGGGCTACCACGGTGGTGCAGATGTGTATTTGTGCAAACCCATTGAAGTCGCTGAATTGTGTGCGGCGGTGGCGGCGGTCGGACGCAAACACCTGTCCTCTTCAACGGCGGGCGAAGACGAGGCCATGGTTTGGTATTTGGATCTGAAACAAATGCGTTTGTGCGGGCCCAATGACGCTGAGGTGCACATGACCCACGGTGACGCCACGCTCCTGCAAGCCTTGATCACAGCGCCAGGGCGGCGCATGCAATTTTGGCAAATGGGCGAAGCCCTTGAAGGGCGCTCCGACGCCTTGAGCAAGTCCAACATTGAGGTGCGTGTGGCCCGTTTGCGCAAAAAAATCGCACAAGTTGATGGTCCCAGCAACGCCATCCAAGCCTTGCGAGGCGAAGGCTACCAACTCACCGTGCCAGTTCGGCTGGCCTGAGCTTGCAAGCTTTTGAGGGTTTTCGGCTGGTGTTTCGTTTAACTTTCCTGTGTTCTCACATCCCATAATGACCATCGCCTTTTTCTACCAACAGCCCGAAGTTCTGGACCGCGACAAGCACCAGTCCCTCAAGTTGCGCGCCATCACCAACGCCCGTTTCGCCGCCGATGTTCAAAACGTCCCGGTCGTGGCGGCTGAGTTTGCCGAAGCGGCCTTGGAATACCCCTTGGTTTTCGTCAAAGCCGATGACGATCAGTGGGTTGCCATGGCCTTGACGGGCTTGAACCCGGGTAAAAATCTGTTTGTCCGAGAAACTGGCCAATGGGACGCGCGTTATGTCCCTGCCAGCGTGCGGCGCTACCCCTTCATTTTGGCGTCAGACGGCGATGGCCAGTTCCGCGTGGCCGTTGACATGGTGGCCACCACCTTGGGCAGCGATGGGCAACCCATCTTCACCGATGCCGGCGATCCCACCGAGGCGACCCAGTCGGTCATGTCGTTGCTGGAATCCTTCCAAGCGCAGGCCTCGTTCACCCACGCTTTTGCTCAGCGCATGTCGGATGCCGGTTTGTTGATGGAAGCGCATGCCGACCTCAATGAGCCGGACGGCAGCACACAGCGGCTACAGGGTTTCTTTATGGTGGACGAAGTCAAGTTGCAAGCTTTCTCAGACGATCAGGTCCTGTCGTGGTTTCGCAGCGGTGAATTGGCTTTGGTCTACTTGCATTTGGCGTCTCTTAAAAACCTCTCGGCCTTGCAGTTGCGACGACAACGGCTTCATGCGCTCAAAACCCAAACCCTCAAACCCAGTCGCTCGAACTGATGCGCCGCCAATGAGCTTTACCCATGATCAACTTTCCCTCCATCGACAAGTTTGATCTCATCATCGGTACGGGTGTGACTTTCAATGGTGACATCCGTGTGGATGGCCGGGTATCGGTGAGCGGTCAGGTCAAGGGATCGGTCCAGGCACGCGATCTGCGCGTGGAGGTGGGTGGGCGGGTCGATGGGCAGGTCCGCGTCAACAACCTCGAAGTCA
>JBEDCE010000151.1:0-4588 GCA_041176905.1 Pseudomonadota bacterium | reverse complement strand
CAGCAGCAACCGATCACGGTTTTGTTTCGTCCCGCACGCCAAGCCTGGCTGCAAGATTGGGTGGCCAACGCCCGCTTGCGGCCCAACCTGCACACCGCCCCCACCAATTTGACGGGTGTCAAACAGCTCATCAAAGCCCTCAAAGCCGGGCAGACGGTGGGCCTCTTGCCAGACCAAGTCCCGCCCGAAGGCCAAGGCGTTTGGGCACCGTACTTTGGCCGTCCGGCCTACACCATGACCCTGAGTGCGCGTTTGGCGCACAGTGGTCAGGCCGTGCCGGTCTTGTTGTGGGGTGAGCGCCTGCCTTGGGGGCGTGGTTATGTGGTGCATGTGCACACGGTGGGCATGCCCGGCGGTGAGGCTTTATCGACCGATGCCCAAACCGCGGCCGCCCAAATCAACGCGGCGATGGAGGTGTTGGTGCGAGAGCGACCCGACCAATACCTGTGGTCTTATGCGCGTTACAAGTCGCCCAAAGGTGCCGCTGTGGTGGCGGACACCGCTGGGTGAGCCCAGTCCCAGAGCAGCTGAGCCACGTCGTCCAGGCCTTGTTTTTTAAGGGCTGAAAACAGCTTGACCTCTCCGCCACCGGCGTGCAACTTGGTCAAGGCCAAGACGTCACGACCTTCCACGCGGGTGAGTTTGTCGGCTTTGGTCAGCAAGACCAAAAACTTCAGACCTTCTTCCACGCGTGGGCGGATGACCTCCAACAAGATCTCATCGAGTTCGGTCAGCCCCAGACGTGGGTCGCACATCAGCACCACGGCCTTGAGGTTTTCGCGCGTGATGAGGTAATTGGCCATGACACGCTGCCAGCGCAGCTTGGCTTCTTTGGGCACAGCGGCATAACCATAACCGGGCAAGTCGGCCAAAACGGCGTCGGTGACGCCTTGTTTGCCCAAGGCAAACAGGTTGATGCTTTGGGTGCGACCGGGCGTTTTGGAAGCGAAAGCCAAGCGCTTTTGTTGCGTCAAGGTGTTGATGCAGGTGGACTTGCCCGCATTCGAGCGTCCGACGAAGGCGATTTCGGGCACGTCCAGCGGCGGCAGGTGCTGCAGCTGGGGGGCGGTGGTCAAAAAACGGGCGGTGTGGAGCCAACCATGAGCGATTTTCACGTCGGGCACAGCAAGAAGGGGGGCCGTGGCCGATGGGGTCATTGGGGTGTTCTGGTTGGTCATTTGGGGTTTTCCCGGTGGGACATTGTAAAATCAGAAGAGAAACACCGGCTGGGGGCTGGTGTGCATATTTCTTCAACTCAGAAGCCGTCGCTTGCGCGATGAGGACACACGACATGAAATTGACCGCCTCTTTACTCTGCACCGCTGCTTTGGTTGCCCTGTCGTTCAGTGCCCAAGCCCAGACCACCAAGCCCGACTTGGCTGCCGGTGCGGCCGTGTTTGGACAAGCTTGCGTGGCTTGTCATGCTGCCGATGGCAACTCTTCAACACCCGCCAACCCTAAGTTGGCCCAACAACACCCCGAGTACCTCATCAAGCAATTGCGGGAATACAAATCGGGCAAGCGCGCCAACGCCATCATGGGTGGATTTGCCAGCAGCTTGTCTGACGCTGACATGCGCAACGTGGCCTACTGGTTGGCCAGTCAAAAAGCCGTCGCTGGTGCAGCCACCGACCCCGAGTTGGTTCGTTTGGGTGAGCGGATTTACCGCGGAGGCATCGCCGACCGTCAAATCGCGGCATGTGCCGGTTGCCACAGCCCCAACGGCGCGGGCATTCCAGCCCAAAACCCACGCTTGTCCGGACAGCACGCCGAGTACACCGCGGACCAGCTGCGCCAATTTCGCGGTGGTATCCGCAAGAACAACATTCAGATGACGGGTGTGGCTGCCAAAATGAACGACCGCGAAATCTTGGCGGTCTCCGAGTTCATTGCTGGTTTGCGTTAACGTAAAGAGGGCTGAACCCGTTCAATCAGAGGGTATCAGCCGTTGATCATATTTGGGGGCACCATGTGCTGGTTCTTGAAAAACCGCTTGTACCTTGTAGCCCCTCACAAAGGCCATGTTCGGAGATCCCGACCTGGTCTTTTTTGTATGTCAATGTGTTTCTCTCGGGTTTGCCCAGTGACGGCAAACTTTGATTTTTCAGTAGGACACCGACCATGATCATTCGCACCCAGACCGACGGTTTCATTCACCCACTGGGCAGCGAAATCACTCCGCAGGCGGCTTATCTCGATCGTCGCCGTTGGTTGGCCCATTCGGCGCTGACCTTGGGTTCGGCCTGGGGACTCGCTGCGAGCCGTGACGCCCAAGCCGCGGTGGGCGCTCCTCTCAAAGGGGCGCGCTCGGCGGTGTCGGGAGCCATTGCCCTGGAAGCCTTGACCCCTCGTGAAGACGTCACCAGCTACAACAATTTTTACGAATTCGGTTTGGACAAGTCCGATCCGGCCCGCAATGCTCACACTTTGAAAACCACGCCATGGACCGTGTCGGTCGAGGGTCTGGTCTCAAAGCCTCGCACCTGGGGCTTGGAAGAGTTGCTCAAACTCGCCCCCATGGAGGAGCGCATTTACCGCTTGCGCTGTGTCGAGGGTTGGTCGATGGTGGTCCCTTGGGTGGGGTATTCCTTGTCGGCTTTGATTCGAGCCGCTCAACCCCTGGGCAGTGCCCGCTACGTCGAATTCGTGACACAGGCCGACCCGGCCACCATGCCAGGCTTGCGCAACAACGTTTTGCAATGGCCTTATTTGGAAGGCTTGCGCTTGGATGAGGCTCAGCACCCGCTGACCCTGCTGACTTTCGGCGTCTACGGTGAAGAGTTGCCCAAGCAAAATGGCGCGCCCCTGCGCTTGGTGGTGCCTTGGAAGTATGGTTTCAAAAGTGGCAAGTCGATCGTCAAAATCCGCTTCACCGATCGCGAGCCACGCACGTCATGGAACGTGGCTGCGCCCACCGAATACGGTTTCTTTGCCAACGTGAACCCTGGGGTGACACACCCGCGTTGGAGCCAAGCCACTGAGCGTCGCATCGGTGAGTCGGCAGGGTTGTTTGCCAAACGCCGCAACACCGAGCTCTTCAACGGCTATGGTCCTCAAGTCGCCTCGATGTACGCGGGCATGGACTTGCGCCGCTTCTTCTGATGCGTGGGGCAGCGGCCTCCGGGCTGGTCTGGGCAGTTGCCATGCTGCCGGGTGCTTATTGGTGGTGGGCCGCATTGGCCGACCAACTCGGTGCCAATCCCGCCGAAGCGCTCATCCGTGGCTTGGGTGTCAGTACCTTGCAGCTCTTGTGTGCGGCGCTGTTGATCACACCGCTGCGCGTGGTCACGGGCTGGACGACCTTGGCACGCTGGCGTCGGCCAGTGGGTTTGGCGGTGTTCGCGCATGCGCTTTTGCACGCGGTGGCTTACGCCTGGCTCGATCAGTCTTGGGACATGGCGGCCTTGATCAGGGACGTTTGGGACCGGCCATTTATCACCGTGGGCATGGCGGCCACACTTTTCTTGCTGGCCATGGCGCTGACCTCTTGGAACGGCGCTGTTCGCGCTTTGGGCGCTCGGCGTTGGCAAACGCTGCACCGTTCGGTCTACGCGGTGGCGGTCTTGGCGGTACTGCACTTTTTTTGGATGCGAACAGGTAAAAACCACTTCGGCGAGGTGTGGTTCTACGGCCTGCTGCTGGCTGCCTTGTTGGGTTGGCGCGTGTGGCGTTGGTGGCGCCAACGCCAACACCGAATCAGCTGAGCGGTTTTTCTAAGCGCATCTGGTCGTCTGCGCTTTCGCGTTCGCGGATCACCTGCACCCGATCGCCCGACACCAAGATCTCAGCCGCACGGCCACGGGTGTTGTAGTTGCTGGCCATGCTCATGCAATAGGCGCCCGCCGAGAGCACGGCCAAGCAGTCGCCAGCTCGCACCGCTAGGTCACGGTCGCGACCCAACCAATCACCGCTTTCACAGATAGGACCCACCACATCCCACGTCAGGGTCGGTGTGTCAAGGCTGGGCGTTTGAACCGGCACGATCTGGTGGTAGGCCTGGTACATGGCCGGTCTTGGCAAATCGTTCATGGCTGCGTCGACGATGCAGAAGTTTTTGTGTTCGCCGGGCTTGAGGTAGAGCACCTCGGTCAAGCAAACACCGGCGTTGCCCACCAAGGAGCGGCCAGGCTCGATGAAGATGGCGCGGTCACCGTAACCGCGCGCATCGAGCTTGGCCAACAAGGCTTTCCACAAGGCGTCGGCGCTGGGAGGGGTGTCACCGTGGTAGTTGATGCCCAGGCCGCCGCCAAAGTCGATGTGCTCGATGTGGATGCCGTGTACTTCAATGGCTTGCACCAAGTCCAGCACACGGTCCATGGCGTCGAGGTAGGGGGCGGCTTGGGTGATCTGTGAGCCGATGTGACAGTCGATACCGACCACGCGCAAGCCGGGGTGGGCTGCGGCGCGTTGGTAGGTGCTCACCACGTCTTCGTGGGCAATGCCGAATTTGTTGTCTTTGAGACCGGTGGAAATGTAGGGGTGGGTTTGCGCATCCACATTGGGGTTGACGCGCAAGCTCACGGGCGCGCGCAGGCCCATGCCTTGTGCGACCGCACCCAGGACCTCGATTTCGGCCACGCTCTCGACG
>JBEDCE010000150.1:0-4639 GCA_041176905.1 Pseudomonadota bacterium | reverse complement strand
GCTGGGCAGGTCTTGTGATGACCACGATTGCAACGCCCATTCGCCAGCCTCCACCCGCTGTGCGGCTTCGAGCATGTCGGCGGTGTGCACCAAACCCCAACCGCGTGGGCTCACCAGATACAAACGACCACGCTCGTCGCAGCCGGCTTGGGTGATCTTCACTTCCTCACCGGTGTGTGCACACACCCGACCATTAGGCATCAGCCGCCAGACCCAAGGTGTGTCTTCTAATTCCACATACACACGCTGAGGTCCGTTTTGGAAATACCAACGCCCCAGCGCATCGGCAGCGTAATTGCGTCCAATGAAGGCGATAAGTTTGTCGTGTTGCAGGCGCGAACCTTTGCTGCCTTGGGCTTGGACGGCATCGTCGCGCATGTACCAATCGCCGCGAGCGTCCAAACCCAACCAGCCAAAACAGTCCGGTACGTTGGGCCACTTGGCCATTGCGGCGTGCACCAAGTCATCCATGGATTTGCTCCCACCACTGCGTCACGGCTTCGGGCAAGGCCCGCACATCGCCTGGCAAACCCCGTCCAGCGCTCTGACGCGCAAAACCCACATGCCCTCCCTGCGGCGGTTGCCACAAGGTCACGTCGGGGCTGATATCACGTGCAACCGGTAAAGAGCTGGCCGGCACAAACGGATCGTTCAGGGCATTGATGGCCAAAGCAGGCACGCGGATGTGGCGCATCACGGGTTTGGCTGCTGCCCGCGTCCAGTAATCGTCGGTGTCTTTAAAGCCGTGCAGGGGCGCGGTGAAGACGTTGTCGAACTCGAACAAATCGTTGGCGCGCATGGCCGCTTCGAGGTCAAACAGTCCCGGAAATTGCTGCCACTTCTGCACCGCTTTGGGCTTCATGGTCTTGAGGAAACGCGGCGTGTAGACCCAGCGGTTGAAGCCGCGGCCAATGGCGTGCCCACTGGCCGCGAGGTCCAAGGGCGAGCACACGCTGACCACCGAATCCACCACCAGCGCCGCGGCGCTGCCGTGTTCACCAGCCCAGCGCATGAGCGCATTGCCGCCCAGCGAAATGCCCACCGCGCGGCGCGAACGCTGGGGGTGCTGTTGCGCGAATCGCTTCAACACCCAATCGATTTCTTCGTGGTCACCCGAGTGGTAGGCGCGTGGACCCAGGTTGATTTCTCCAGAGCAGCCACGAAAGTGTACCAACGCGAACGCCCACCCCCGCTGCTGAGCGACCGTGGCCATGGCTTGCACGTAGTGGCTGTCGGTATTGCCCTCCAAGCCGTGAAACATCACCACCAACGGCGCATGGTCGTTCACGCTGTGGAGGCTGTGATCAACGTCAATGAAATCGCCATCGGGTGCTGCCCACCGCTGGCGCTGCCAATGCGGCTGTGCATAGGGCCGGTGGGTGTGCGCCACTTTGGCCGACCAAATGGTTTGGGTGTGGCCGCCAGGCAACCACCAAGGCGCTTGGTATTCCATCGCTCGCCTCAATGCAAAACCGGCGCGCTGATGGTGACGTCCGTGGGTTCGGTGCGCACACCTGGGCTGGCATGGTGTGCGACCATGCGCCAGCCTTGTGCGGTTTTGGCATAGACGTTGGTGGCCACCACCCAAGCTTGTTGCACACCGTCATCGCTCAAGACTTCGACGCGCTCCACCACGCTGTGCACGCTGCAGGCCCCCACATCGGCGCGGCGCACTTTTTCGGGGTGCGCCAATACACGACCATTCGCAAACAGGGCTTCAAAACCAGCACGTACCTCTGAATGGCCGATCAAACGCGGACCGCCGGGGTGCACGCAGACGATCTCGTCTTCGTCGCTCCAGCAAGCCATCAGGCGCTCAATATCGCCTTGTTGCAAGGCTTCATAAAAAGCCGCCTCGGTGTCGTCGGGCGTTGCGGGTGGGGGTGAAACTTTCGGCATGTCTCAATTGTGTCATGCACGGCACAGACAAGAAAAAACCGGCACGTGGCCGGTTTTTTATAAAAGGCGATCCCGAAGAATCACTTCTTTTGTCGGAACTTGCGAAGAGCCGTCAGCTGTGCGGCCAAAACCGCCAACTCGGAAGTGGCCATGGCCATGTCGATCTCGCTCTTGGCGTTCTTCAAGGCCTCCTCGGCTTGGCTGCGCGCTTCGTTGGCCTTGGCTTCGTCCAAGTCTTTGCCGCGGATGGCGGTGTCGGACAAGACGGTCACATGGTGGGGTTGCACTTCCAGAATGCCGCCCGCCACGAACACGAACTCTTCGCTGCCATCGGCTTTTTCGATGCGTACAGCACCGGGCTTGATGCGAGTGATGAGCGGCGTGTGGCCGGGCATGATGCCCAACTCGCCAGACTCACCAGGCAGCGCCACAAATTTGGCCATGCCCGAGAAGATCATCTCCTCGGCGCTGACCACATCAACCTGGATGGTGCTCATGGATTCTCCTGTAAAAAGCCGGACTTACGCCGCGAGCTTTTTGGCTTTTTCGAAGGCTTCGTCGATGGTGCCGACCATGTAGAAGGCCTGCTCGGGCAGGTGATCGCACTCACCGCTGGCGATCATCTTGAAGCCACGGATGGTTTCTTTCAAGGGCACGTACTTACCAGGCGAGCCTGTGAACACTTCAGCGACGTGGAAGGGCTGCGACAAGAAACGTTGGATCTTGCGAGCGCGGGCCACGGCCAGCTTGTCTTCAGGGGCCAATTCGTCCATGCCCAGAATCGCAATGATGTCGCGCAATTCTTTGTAGCGCTGCAAGGTGCCTTGCACGGCGCGGGCGGTTTCGTAGTGCTCAAGACCAACGACCAAGGGGTCCAACTGGCGGCTGGTGGAGTCCAGTGGATCGACCGCAGGGTAAATACCCAAGGCAGCGATGTCACGGCTCAACACGACGGTGGAGTCCAAGTGAGCGAAGGTGGTGGCAGGCGATGGGTCGGTCAAGTCATCCGCTGGCACGTAAACGGCCTGGATGGAAGTGATCGAGCCGACTTTGGTCGAGGTGATGCGCTCTTGCAAGCGGCCCATTTCTTCGGCCAAGGTAGGCTGGTAACCCACGGCGGAAGGCATACGGCCCAACAAGGCGGACACTTCGGTACCGGCCAAGGTGTAGCGGTAGATGTTGTCCACGAAGAACAACACGTCACGGCCTTCGTCACGGAAGGATTCGGCGATGGTCAGACCGGTCAAGGCCACGCGCAAACGGTTGCCTGGTGGCTCGTTCATCTGACCGTACACCATGGCCACTTTGGACTCGGGCAGGTTCTCCAAGTTCACGACGCCGGAGTCGGCCATCTCGTGGTAGAAGTCGTTGCCTTCACGGGTACGCTCACCCACACCAGCGAACACGGACAGACCGCTGTGCGCCTTGGCGATGTTGTTGATGAGTTCCATCATGTTCACGGTCTTGCCCACACCGGCGCCACCGAACAAGCCCACCTTACCGCCTTTGGCGAAGGGGCAGACCAAGTCGATCACCTTGATACCGGTTTCCAGCAGCTCTTGCGAAGGCGACAGTTCGTCGTACGCAGGGGCTTTGCGGTGGATGGGGGCCGTCAGGGTCTGGTCAACCGGACCACGCTCATCGATGGGCGTACCGAGCACGTCCATGATGCGACCCAAGGTCGCCTTGCCCACGGGCACGGTGATGTTGGCGTGGGTGTTGGTGACCAACATGCCGCGGCGCAGGCCGTCAGAAGAACCCAGGGCAATGGTTCGCACCACGCCGTCACCGAGTTGCTGCTGAACTTCCAACGTCAGGGCGGAACCTTCCATTTTCAGTGCGTCATAGATGCGGGGCATTTGGTCGCGAGCGAACTCGACGTCGACCACTGCACCGATACACTGAACAATCTTGCCTTGGACTTGAGCCATGATTGAAACCTTCTCTGTTATCTAAATTCTGTTGAACGCTGCTTCAGACCGCTGCGGCACCGGCCACGATTTCTGAAAGCTCTTTGGTGATGGCGGCTTGCCGGGTCTTGTTGTAGACCAGCTTGAGTTCACCGATGACGCTGCCGGCGTTGTCGGTGGCCGCCTTCATGGCCACCATGCGCGCCGACTGTTCGGACGCCATGCTTTCGGCCACGGCTTGGTAAACCTGCGCTTCGATATAACGCACCAACAACTCGTCGATGACGGTTTGTGGGTCGGGCTCGTACAGGTAATCCCAAGCGGGACCGCCTGCATCGGCTTGCATGTCTTGCTTGCTCAATGGCAACAACTGCTCGACCACCGACTCTTGCTTCATCGTGTTGATGAACTTGGTGTAGCAGAGGTAGACGGCGTTGATCTCGCCAGCCTCGTACGCATCGAGCAGCACCTTGACGGGACCGATCAGCCGTTCCATGTGAGCGGTGTCGCCCAAACCGATGGCGTGCGACACCACTTTGGCGCCGACCCGGTTCAAGAAGCCAAAGCCCTTGTTGCCGATGGCCACGGTGCGAACGCCCAAACCTTGGGCTTGCGCCTCTTTGATTTTGATCGTGGTGGCACGCAGCACGTTGGTGTTGAGGCCGCCGCACAAACCCTTGTCGGTGGTCACGACCACAAAGCCAGTGGCCTTGCCTTCGTTCTTCACCATGAAGGGGTGGCTGTACTCGGGGTTGGCCAGACTGAGGTTGCCCACGATCTGGCGCACTTTTTCGCTGTACGGGCGGGTTGCTCGCATCCGATCCTGCGCT
>JBEDCE010000149.1:0-4689 GCA_041176905.1 Pseudomonadota bacterium | reverse complement strand
CCTCGCAGCAGCCAAGCGTTCGATCCTCTGTTGTTGCGTCCCGTCGATGAGCTCGAGCTCACCGTGCGTTCGGCCAACTGCTTGAAGGCCGAGAACATCTATTACATCGGTGACCTGATCCAGCGCACCGAAAACGAGTTGCTCAAGACCCCCAACCTGGGTCGCAAGTCGCTCAACGAAATCAAGGAAGTCCTCGCTTCGCGTGGTCTGACTTTGGGCATGAAGCTGGAAAACTGGCCCCCAGCAGGTTTGGACAAACACTGATCCACGCCTTGGTCTGACGAACCCTCCAGTACCTGATACGGCTGGAGGCAAAACAACTGAAAGGAAACTCAAATGCGTCACGGACACGGACTTCGCAAACTCAACCGCACCAGCGAGCACCGCCTCGCCATGTTGCGCAACATGATGAACTCTTTGCTCACGCACGAAGTCATCAAAACCACGGTGCCCAAAGCCAAAGAGCTGCGCCGCGTGGTCGAACCCATGATCACTTTGGCCAAAGAAGCCACTGTGGCCAACCGCCGTTTGGCGTTTGATCGCTTGCGCGACCGCGACGTCGTCGTCAAGTTGTTCAACGAACTCGGCCCACGTTTTAAAGCCCGTCCAGGCGGCTACACCCGCATTTTGAAAATGGGTTTCCGCGTCGGTGACAACGCGCCTATGGCTTTGGTTGAATTGGTCGATCGCGCTGAAGACAGCGCCGCTGAAGCGCCCAAAGCGTGATAGAATAACCCTCTTGACGCGCGGTGGAGCAGCCTGGTAGCTCGTTGGGCTCATAACCCAAAGGTCGCAAGTTCAAATCTTGCCCGCGCAACCAAACAGCCGAACATTCGGCTTTTGAAAAAACAACCTGTACCGGTTTCCTGGTGCAGGTTTTTTTTTGCCCAAGCTGTAAGCCGGTTCGGTATGGGCGCAAGATGAAGTTTTAAAGGGAACACACCATGTCATTGATCCGATTCAAATCCCGCGAAACCGCCGATGTGTTGATGCTGGCA
Organism: Pseudomonadota bacterium; assembly: GCA_041176905.1. Classification (GTDB taxonomy): domain Bacteria; phylum Pseudomonadota; class Gammaproteobacteria; order Burkholderiales; family Burkholderiaceae_C; genus Hydrogenophaga. Next base: position 3,691 of record JBEDCE010000149.1, on the reverse strand, counting down.
CAGCATGCCACGCCATTTTTGGAAGCATGGGGCAAAGATGCCAAGGCCCCAGGGGTGCTGTTGCCCATGGACATGCCGCGCGCCAAAGCTGCTACGGAACAGCTGGTATTGGCCGAAGAGGCCAAGCAAGCCCAGCAAATCGCCGATGCCAAGGCCCAAGGCCAGCCTGTTCCCAGTTTTGAGTCAATCGGTTTGCGCCAACGCAGCGTGCCGCTGCTCGAGATGATCCGCCGCTGTGAAGGTGCTGAGGTCGAAATCGTTTGGGGCGTTTGACCCACCCGTCGAGGGACGAAAAAAAACCACCCCGAAGGGTGGTTTTTTCATGGCGGTTCTCTGACGATCAGTCAGCGAACTGGCCAGCGGCTTCAATCACGGCGCTCAGGGATTTGATCTCGTTGGCCACATAGGCTTTGTGGCCTTCAGGTGTGACGCGCTTGTCGGTCACGATAACAGCACCGAGTTCCTGTTGGCGCTTGATGAACTCGGGGTCCTTCAAAGCCACTTTGAGGGCGTCGTTCAAACGCTTGTTCACAGCAGCAGGCGTGCCTTTGGGGGCATACAGGCCGTGCCAGATGGTCAGGTCGAAGTCTTTCAAGCCAGCTTGCTGCAAGGAAGGCAGGTCTTTCAAGACCTTGTTGTCCTTCAAAGGCTTGGCGGTGGTCACGGCAAAAGCTTTGACACGACCGGCTTCAATCTGGCTCACGGTGTTGGTGGTCTGGTCACACATGACGTCCACTTGACCGCCAACCAAGGCGTTCATGGCAGGCGCTGTGCCGCCGAAGGGGATGGTGGTCATGGCTTTGTCCAGTTTGACCGCCGATTGCCACATCAGGCCGCACAGGTGCGAAGCAGAACCCAGACCCGCGTGGGCCAAGTTCAGTTTGCCGCCGTTGGCTTGGATGTAGCTGGCGAACTCTTTGTAGTTCTTGGCTTCGAGCTTGGGAGAGCCCAGCAAGGTCATGGGAACGTCGTTGATCATGCCCAAGTATTCGAAGTCATCCAAGGCCTTGAAAGGCAGCTTGCGGTAAAGGCCAGCAGTAGCGGCCATGCCGATGTGCCAGACCAACAGGGTGTGGCCGTCTTTGTCGGCACGAGCGACTTTGCCAGCACCGATGGTGCCACCAGCACCAGCGGCGTTTTCAACGATGATGCTGGCATCGCCCAAAGGCTTGCGCATGGCTTCGGCCAGTTGGCGTGCGACCAAGTCGGTGGGGCCGCCAGCGGCGAAAGGCACGACGATGGTGATGGGCTTGCTGGGGAAGGTCTGGGCCAATGCGCCAGCCGACACGGCGGCGGTCAACGCCAAAGCAACGAGTTTCTTCATGGACGACTCCAAAGTTATATGAACCAACATGTTAGGCGCAGCAACAGCCCCGCCTATCGCGGAAATTACGTAAAGTCGGACTCGGGAAAACCCGCGTCAACGGGCGTTGTCAAGTGGCTGTCAGCGGTGAAATCTTGGGCCCCTCGACCGCAATCTGGGATGATCGGGGGATGTCAGAAGAAAACAAGCCCCGCACCCTGAGCCTCAAGCCGGTGCCCAAGCGCCGTGTGGACCCGCTGGCGCCCCGTCGAGCGCCCGTGCGACCCAGTGGGCCTGCCCGGGCCAAATCGGTCTCTGAATCGGCCCCCAAGGCCCCGCGTGGACCGGTGCCGCGCCAAGATGCGCCGCGGCAGTTTGCACGCCGCGACCCAGAGCCCCGTGACGCAGAACCCCGCTACCCCGCCTCGCGTGAATTCGATCCGCGCGACGGCTACGCCCGCTCACCCTCGGTGCGCACCCCCGCCCCCGGCAGCTCCAACGCCCAAGCCCCGGGCATGGTGCGGCTGAACAAACGCATGGCCGATCTGGGCCTGTGCTCGCGCCGCGAAGCCGACGAATGGATCGCCCGCGGTTGGGTCGTGGTCAACGGCGCGCCCGCTGAGATGGGCTGGCCCGTGCCGCACGACGCGCGCGTGGAGGTCTTGCCCCAAGCGAAGCACCAACAAAACGCCCGCGTGACCATCGTGTTGAACAAACCCATGGGCTACGTCAGCGGCCAGCCCGAGGACGGGCATGAGAGTGCGGCGGTTTTGGTGCAAGGCGATCGCCGTTGGCGCGAAGACCCCAGCCGCTCGCGCCAGTACGCACCCGAACACAGCTGGGGCTTGGCCCCCGCGGGTCGTTTGGACATTGACTCGATTGGCCTGCTCATCCTCACCCAAGACGGCCGTGTGGCCCGCACCTTGATTGGTGAGGACTCCGACGTCGAAAAAGAATACCTGGTGCGCGTGCAATGGGCGCCCAACGGCCCACAAGGCGAAGGCGTGGTCGGTGAGAACGTGCAAGCGGTGTTCCCCCGCGAACGCTTGGCTTTGTTGCGCCAAGGCCTGAGCTTGGACGATCAGCCGCTCAAGCCCGCGCAAGTCGATTGGCAAAACCCCGAGCAGCTGCGCTTTGTGTTGACCGAAGGCAAGAAGCGCCAAATCCGTCGCATGTGCGAACAGGTCGGCCTGCACGTGGTGGGCTTGAAGCGCATCCGCATCGGCCGCGTGGTCTTGGGCAATTTGCCCATCGGCCAGTGGCGCTACCTCGGCCCCAACGAGCGTTTCTGAGCCACCAGCCACTGCGTTCGGGGTCTTGAAAACCACCGATGAATCCCCACATCACTACCGTTGTGGTGGTCAGCGCTGTTCGCTGGCCGTGTCCTTCTAACCCAAAGTCTGCACCCCACCCATGAGCAAACACACCCACGCATTCCAGGCCGAAGTGGCCCAACTCCTGCACCTCGTCACCCACGCGCTGTATTCCAACCCCGATATTTTTGTGCGCGAGCTGGTCTCCAACGCGTCCGACGCCTGCGACAAGCTGCGCTTTGAGGCGCTGAACAACGCCGCCTTGCTCGAAGACGCGCCCAACCTCGAGGTCCGCGTGGCCTTCGACAAAGACGCCAAGACCATCACCATCACCGACAACGGCATTGGCTTGACCGAGCAAGAAGCCATCGACAACCTGGGCACGATCGCCAAAAGCGGCACGCGCTCTTTCATGGAGCAGCTCAGCGGCGACCAGAAAAAAGACGCCCAGCTCATCGGCCAGTTCGGTGTGGGTTTTTACTCGGGCTTCATCGTGGCCGAGAAGATCGCGGTGGAGTCGCGCCGTGCGGGCGCCAAGGCCGAAGAGGGCGTGCGCTGGGTCAGCGGCGGCACCGGCGACTTTGAGGTCGAGGCCATCACCCGCGCCCAGCGCGGCACCAGCATCACCCTGCACCTGCGCGAGGACAAAGCCGAGTACCTCAACCGCTGGAAGCTCAAACAAATCATTGCCCGCTATTCCGACCACATCAGCCTGCCCATCCTCATGCAAAAGGAAGAGTGGGACGCCGACAAGAGCGAATACCAAATGCTCGACGAGTGGGAAGCGGTCAACTCGGCCAGCGCGCTGTGGAGCCGCGCCAAGAAAGACGTCACGCCCGAGCAGTACACCGAGTTTTACAAAAACCTGAGCTTCGACACCGAAGCGCCGCTGTCTTGGAGCCACAACCGGGTCGAAGGGGCCACCGAATACACCCAGCTGCTGTACCTGCCCGCCAAGGCGCCAGCCGATTTGTGGAACCGCGACCGCAAGGCCGGCATCAAGCTGTACGTCAAGCGCGTGTTCATCATGGACGAGGCCGAAAGCCTCATGCCGTCGTACATGCGCTTTGTCAAA
>JBEDCE010000148.1:0-4737 GCA_041176905.1 Pseudomonadota bacterium | reverse complement strand
CGCGGCCGTGCCATGCTCGCCCATCTTGTCCATCGACCAAGTATTGGAACACCCGCAGGTGCAGGCTCGAGGCCTGTGCTTGCCCGCTGCGAACGGCGCGCCCCCCATGATCGCCAACCCCATGCGGCTGGACGGTCAACGCCCAGTCTCGCCCAAAGCCCCACCCAGCTTGGGTGCCGACTCGGCACAATGGATACTTAACCATCACCAACCTGATTCACCATGACCACCTCACCTCTGGCTCAACTCAAAGACCCCACCCTGCTCAAAACCGATGCGCTGATCAACGGTCAGTGGGTCAAAGGCCCGAGCCGCTTTGCCGTCCACGACCCGGCCACCGGCCAGCATTTGGCCGATGTGGCCAACCTCGGCCCTGCCGAAGCCGAGCAAGCCATTGCCGCGGCCAACGCCGCATGGCCCGCCTGGAAAGCCAAAACCGCCAAAGAGCGCAGCACCATCTTGCGCAAGTGGTACGACCTGTTGATGGCCAACCAAGACGATTTGGGCCGCATCATGACCGCCGAACAAGGCAAGCCCTTGCCCGAGGCCAAAGGTGAAGTCGCTTATGGCGCGAGCTTTGTGGAATGGTTTGCCGAAGAGGCCAAGCGCGTCAACGGCGAGACCCTGCCCCAGTTCGACAACAACCGCCGCTTGATGGTCCTGAAACAGCCCATTGGCGTGTGCGCGGCCATCACGCCGTGGAACTTTCCGCTGGCCATGATCACGCGCAAAGTCGCACCGGCCTTGGCCGCAGGCTGCCCCGTCATCATCAAACCCGCCGAACTCACGCCGCTGACCGCCTTGGCTGCGGCCGAGTTGGCCATCCGCGCTGGCATTCCCGCGGGCGTGCTCAACATGATCACCGCCGACGCCGACAACTCGATTGCCGTGGGCAAAGTGCTGTGCGCCAGCGACGTGGTGCGCCACATCAGCTTCACCGGCTCGACCGAAGTGGGCCGCATCTTGATGGCGCAGTCCGCGCCCACCGTCAAGAAAATGTCGCTCGAACTCGGCGGTAACGCGCCCTTCATCGTCTTCAACGACGCCGACATCGACAGCGCCGTCGAAGGCGCCTTCGCCAGCAAATACCGCAATGCGGGTCAAACCTGTGTGTGCTCCAACCGCTTTTATGTGCAAGAAGGCGTTTACGACGAATTTGTCAAAAAATTCGCTGCCAAAGTGCAGACGGCCAAAGTCGGCAACGGCTTTGAAGACGGCGTCAACCAAGGCCCCTTGATCGAAGAAGCGGCCCTGACGAAAGTGCAGCGCCATGTGGACGACGCCGTGGCCAAAGGCGGCCGCGTGGTGGTCGGGGGAAAGCGCCTGTCCGGCATGGGCTCGGGCCAATTTTTTGAGCCCACCGTGGTGGCCGATGCCACGGCCGACATGCTGTGCGCGAAAGAAGAAACCTTCGGCCCTTTTGCGCCCATCTTCAAGTTCAAGACCGAACAAGAAGCGGTGGATGCGGCCAACAACACCGAATTCGGCCTGGCCAGCTACTTCTACAGCCGCGACGTGGGCCGCATTTTCCGCGTGGCCGAAGCACTCGAGTACGGCATGGTCGGCATCAACGTGGGCATTTTGGCCACCGAACACGTGCCCTTTGGCGGCGTCAAACAATCGGGCCTGGGCCGCGAAGGCTCACACCACGGCATGGACGACTACGTGGAGATCAAGTACCTCTGCGTGGGCGATATCTTGAAGTGATCGCCTGAAACCGCCAGCCACCCGCTGGGTGTAGGTTCAAGCGGCAGCTAAGCGCCACAAAGAGGTCACCTCTTGCGCTCGCGCCGCGTGCAGCGGGTCGCTGGGGTTGGTGGCTTTGCCGTGGCGGGGTTGGATGTCGTGCCGATCCACCACTTGAAGGCCCGCTGCGCCGATCCAGCCCATCAGTTCGTCGCGGGTGCGCAGTCCCAAGTGCTCGGCCAAGTCCGACAAGATCAGCCAGCCTTCGCCCTGGGGCGCCAAGTGTTTGCGCAGACCACCCAAGAAGCCTCGCAGCATGCGGCTGCCTTCGTCGTACACCGCGTGTTCAATGGGCGAGCTGGGGCGTGCGGGCACCCACGGCGGATTGCACACCACCAAAGGCGCTTGGCCTTCTGGGAACAAATCGGTCTGCACCAAGGCCACCCGATCGATGAGCTGCAAGCGTTGCAAATTTTCGCGGGCGCAGGCGAGCGCGCGTGGGTCTTGGTCGGTGGCGACGATGCGTTGCACGCCGCGCTGAGCGAGCACCGCCGACAACACACCCGTACCCACACCAATGTCAAACGCGAGCGATGTGTTTTTGATCGGCGCGCCCGCCACCAGGTCGACATACTCGCCACGCACTGGCGAGAACACGCCGTAGTGCGGGTGGATGCGGTTGTGGGGTGCGTCGCCCAAGGCGGCGATCTCCACCCCTTTTTTGCGCCACTCGTGTGCACCCACCACGCCCAGCAGTTCGCGCAAGGACACCATACAGGCTTGTCCGGTGGCGGCGCCCCAGGCATCGGTGCAGGCTTGCTTGAGGTCCGGTGATCGGCGCAAGGGAATGGTGTAGTCGCCCTCCAAAGGCACGATCACCATGGCCAACAGGCGGGCGCGTTGGCTCAAGGCCAGCCGGTGGGCGTTGAAGGCTTGCAACGGCGTGATGTCGGCAGCCAGCGGTTGGTTTTTCTTGGGCTTGCGTTCGGTGCGGCGGGCCAAGGCTTGTAGCAGTTGGCGTGCGTTGTGAAAGTCACCCTGCCACAACATGCCCGTGCCCTCGCACGCGAGTCGGTGGGCGGTGTCGGCCGACATGGTGTCGTCCGCGGCCACCACACGGCGGGGAACCGAAGCGCCGCTTTCAGCGCGCCAGGTGGGCAAGTCGTCTAGTGGGGTGAGCATGCCGGCATCATAGAGGCACGCTCAACAGAAGTATCAACCGATCAAACACACCGTCTCAGACCCCGACCAGTCGCTCAGCGGCTGGCCCATGTCGATGCCGCGGCGCATGGCGGTGAGCTCGGCGACGATGCTCAGCGCGATCTCTGGCGGCGTCAGCCCACCCAAGCGCAGGCCCACGGGCCCGCGCATGCGGGCGGCTTCTTCGGGCGACACATCAAACTCCAGCAAGCGGGCGCGACGCACATCGTTGTTGTGGCGCGAGCCCAAAGCTCCCACATAAAACGCCGGTGTGCGCAGCGCCTCCATGAGCGCCAAGTCGTCGAGCTTGGGGTCGTGGGTGATGGCCACCACCGCGCTGTTGCTGTCCAGGTTCATCGACAACACCAAGTCGTCGGGCATGGTGGTCGAGAGCGTCACGCCGCTGAGCTGCTCCCAGCCTTCGTGGTATTCGGTGCGCGGCTCACACACCGTGACTTGGTAGTCCAACATCTGCGCCATGCTGGCCAAGTAGCGCGAGAGTTGACCACCGCCGATGATGAGCAAGCGCAGGCGCGGGCCGTGCACGGTGACGAGCTTGTGGCCGTCAAACAGAACTTTGTCGCCTTCGGTGGCCGCCACGAGTTTGACCACGCCCGTGGCCATGTCGAGTTCGCGCTGGAGTTGTTGGTGCGCCTCGATGCCCGAGAGCAAGGCGCGCAGCTGCGATTGGTTTGAGAGGGGCTCCAAGACGATTTGAACCGAGCCCCCGCACGGCAGCCCAAAACGCTGCGCCTCTTCGGCGCTGGCGCCGTAGGTGGTGGTTTCGGGCAAGCGCAGCGCCAACTCGCCTTGGGCCACTCTGCGAATCAAGTCGTCTTCGATGCAGCCACCCGAGACCGAGCCGGCCACTTGCCCGTCGTCGCGGATGACCATCATCGAGCCCGGCGGGCGCGGGGCCGAGCCCCAGGTGCGGATGACCGTGCCCATGACCACGCGGTGGCCTTTGTCGCACCAGTTCAAAGCGGTGCGGATGACGTCGATGTCGATGGGACTCATGAGCAACTCAGGTGGTGGGCCACTGCAAACGGTGGCCGGTGGTTCGCGCCAGCATGTCGATGTCTTGTGGGGTATCCATGTCTGTTCGGTAGTGCTGATTGTGCGTGATCCAAGGATGAACTGCCACAGGGTGTTGGGCCTGCCAATCTTTGCAACCCACGTGTTCGGCTTGCGCCAACAGGCTTTGACGAACGGTCTGACTGAACACCACAGGGTTACCCGGAAGGCCTTGCACCGTGGGGACCACCACTTCGGTGTGCACGGGTCGCTCAGCATAGGCATGGAGCACATCTCGGATGTCTTGGCTGTCGATCAAGGCCAAGTCGGCCAAACTCACCAACACCGCATCGACCGGAGACAACAAGGCCTGCAAGCCCCAACGCAAGGAAGACACTTGGCCTGCCCCGGGATCGGGGTTGTACACCCGGGTGACGGGAAAGTCTTGAATGAGCGGTTCCAAGTCTGCCGCATGGTGACCCAAGACCACCACGACATCCTGAAGGCCTGCGCCGAGCAAGGCCATGACGTGACGCCGGATGAGCGGCACACCATCGAGCATCAAAGCACTTTTGGGGCGATGGCCCAAACGACTGCCCGCCCCGGCGGCCAACAGCAGCGCACCCACCCGTTCGGCACGGTTCTGGGGGAGGTGTGGTTCGGGGCTGACATGCATCGAGACATTGTAGATTTGAGTCCATCATCAGGTTCCTCAAAAAAGAAGCCCCTTCGTCGTGGACAAAGGGGCCCAACACCACGGGGGTGACAGGGCAACTGCGTTTGTCCTGATAACGCTATGATACTGTATATCCAAACAGTATTAGCGATGTTAAGCAC
>JBEDCE010000147.1:0-4775 GCA_041176905.1 Pseudomonadota bacterium | reverse complement strand
GGCTTGTCGTGCGGCATACGGCGCCAAGGCGGCCAAGGCAGGCTCGGTGCTGTCCATCAAGGGCAGCAGCGCTTGGCCCAAACAAAACAGGTTCCAGTTCGCCACAGGCACCTGTTGGTCAAAGGCGTAGCGGCCTTGGTGGTCGCTGTGGTTGCAGATGTGGCCGGGGTCGTGTTCGTCCATGAACTGGAAAGGCCCATAGTCGATGGTCAGGCCCAAGATGCTCATGTTGTCGGTGTTCATCACGCCATGGCAAAAGCCCAGCACCTGCCAATGCGCCATCAGGTCGGCGGTGCGCTCGGTCACCGCGGCCAGCAAAGCAGCGTAAGGGTTGCCGTCGGCCGCGCGGCAGTGCGGATAAAAGTGCTCGATCACAAAGTCGGCCAATTGGCGCAGGGCGTCGTGCTGCCCGGTGTGGGCGAAGTGTTCAAAGTGACCAAAACGGATGAAGCTTGGGGCGACGCGCGTGACCACGGCCGCGGCTTCCCAAGCCTCGCGGCGCACCGGCTCGGGGGAGGCGACCAAACACAGGGCGCGTGTGGTCGGCACACCCAAAGCGTGCATGGCTTCGCTGGCCAAAAACTCCCGGATCGCGCTGCGCCAAACCGCACGGCCATCGCCCCGGCGCGAATAGGGCGTGGGCCCTGCGCCTTTGAGTTGAATTTCTTGTGGGCCACTCGCGCTGGGCCACTCGCCCAAGGTGATGGCGCGGCCGTCACCCAATTGGCCGGCCCATTGTCCAAACTGGTGGCCGCTGTAGACCCCTGCCCAAGGTCGTGTGCCGGGCCACAGGGAGTTACCGCCCAGCACTTGGGTGGCGGTTTCGCTGCGCAACTCGCTCACCGACCAGCCCAGCTCGGCCGCCAGGGTTTCACTCACAGCGGCCATGGCGGGGGCTGCCAATGGGGTGGGTAGCTGGGGCGACGCAAAGGTGTCGCCCAAATCGGCAAAGCGGTGCGTCCAAGCGCTGGCAATGGGTGTCATGGTGCGATTGTGGCCCAGCCGCGATCCACCCACAGCCCGTCGGGTTGCTGCTGGGCGGCCCCGTAAAATGGGGTTTTGTTGACTGGGATACCTGCGTTGAAGAATCCAACCGCCGACCTGCACCAGGCAGCGCACCTGATGGATTGGCTTGCCCTGTCACTGCTCAACGGCCTGAGCCATGGGCTGTTGCTCTTCATGCTCAGTGCGGGCCTGACGCTCATCTACAGCCTCATGGGCGTGCTCAACTTTGCACACGCCAGCTTTTACATGTTGGGTGCTTACGCGGCGCACAGCCTGTCGCCGTTCTTGGGTTTTTGGGGCGCGCTGCTGGTCGCGCCTTTCTTGGTCGGCGTGTTGGGTGCGTGGTTTGAAGAGGGCGTGCTGCGCCGCGTGCATGCGCAAGGCCACGTGGCCGAGCTCTTGGTCACCTTTGGTTTGGCTTATGTGGCGTTTGAGCTGGTGCAGTTGGTGTGGGGCAAAGGCCCGGTGGCCATGGTGCTGCCCGACTCCTTGCAAGGCCATTGGCTCACGCCCTGGGGCACACAGTTCCCCGTGTTCCGTGTGGTGATGATGGGCATGGCTGTGGCCATGTTGCTGGTCTTGGCTTGGTTCTGGCGTCGCACGCATTGGGGTTTGGTCGTGCGCGCTGCGGTGACGCACCCGCAGGCGGTGCAAGCCTTGGGGCACAACGTACCGCAGGTTTACCGCTGGGTGTTCGGCGTCGGCGCGGCCTTGGCCGCGGCGGCCGGTGTGATGGGTGGACACGCGTTCGTGACCGAGCCCGGCATGGCCGCCACCATGGGCTCGGTGGTGTTCGTTGTCTTGGTGGTGGGCGGCGTGGGCTCTTTGGCTGGGGCCTTCGCGGCCTCCATGGGTTTGGGGCTGTTGCAAGCCTTGGCCATCGCTGCGCCTTGGAGCCTCTGGGGTTGGCCCTTGAGCCAGTTCGCGCCCATCTTGCCGTTTGCATTGATGGTTTTGGTGCTGATCTGGCGTCCGCAGGGTCTGATGGGGGACCGTCATGCTTAAGCAAGCGCCATGGTGGGCCTTGGGCTTGGTTTTTTTGGCCGCGCCGTGGTTCATGCTCAGCGGCGCCAGTCTGGGTTTGTTGGCCCAAATTGGGATCGCAGCCACCGTGCTCATGAGTTACCACCTGCTGTTGGGGCAGGGTGGTTTGCTCAGTTTTGGTCACGCGGTGTACGTCGGCGCGGGGGCCTATGCGGTGGTGCACGCCATGAACTGGGGTATCAGCGGGGCATGGGCTGTGGCCTTGGTGCCGCTCTTGGGTGGCTTGGTGGCGGGCGCCTTGGCGGTGTTCATGGGCTGGGTGAGCACGCGCCACGCCGCCATGCCCTTTGCCATGATCACCTTGGGCGTGGGCGAACTGGTGTGGGCGCTCTCGCACATGGTGCCGGTTTTTTTTGGTGGCGAAGGCGGCTTTGGTTTGGACCGCGCGGCCGGGGCCCAGGTGGGCGCTTGGTCCTGGGGCCCAGTGCAGCATTTGGCCGCGTTGGTCGCGGTCTATACCGTGGTCTGTGTGGGCTTGATGGTGGCCTGGACCCGCACGCCCATGGGCCGCTTGCTCAACGCCGTGCGCGACAACCCCTTGCGCGCGGCCAGCGTGGGCGTGAACCCGCACCGGATCCGTCACGCGGCCTTTGTGGTTTCGGCGACCTTCGCCGGCGTTGCTGGTGGCTTGGCCGCGCTGTGGTTTGAGCGGGTCAGCCCCGAGGTGTTCAGCACGCACCGATCCGGCGCCTACCTCTTGTTTGCCTTCATTGGCGGCGCCACCGTGCTTGCCGGGCCCCTGCTCGGCGCCGTGCTCATGGTCGTGGCGCTGGTGGTGGGGTCGTCTTGGACGCCCGCTTGGCTTTTGTATTTGGGGGTCTTGTTTGTGGTCTTGCTGCTCGTTGAGCCCGGTGGTTTGGCTGGTGCTCTCATGCGCGGCTGGCGTTGGGCGCTGGCCCTGCGGGTGCCAACCGGACGCCGCGAGTGGCTGTTCGTGGCTCGACGAACCGCCTGTGGCCTGTCATGGGCCGTGGTGATCGTTGCTGCCGTGGTGGCCGTGGAGATGCTGTATTTCTGGCAGCTCAGCAGCAGCCAAGGCACGCTCATGCAATGGTGGCCCGATCAGCCTTGGGCGTGGTCGGTGGACGTGGCGGCGCCGCGCAGCTGGTGGACTTTGTTGAGCCTCGCCGCGGTGGGTTGTGTGATGGGCTGGCAACTGCGACCGCAGCGAGAGGTGTCGGCATGAACGACCACGCCGCCTTGGTTTTGGAGGGGGTGGTTTTGCGCCACGGCGAAACGACGGTGCTCGACGGCGTGAACCTGTCGGTGCGCCGTGGCGAACGCTTGGCCTTGATTGGGCCCAACGGCGCGGGCAAGAGCAGCCTGTTCAAGGTGATCGCGGGTGAACAAGCCCCGAGCCGGGGCACGGTGACGTTGAATGGCCAGCGCATCGACGGCCTGCCGATGCACGCGGTGGCGCGGCTGGGCTTGGCGCGCAGTTTTCAGGTGAGTCAATTGTTTGGGGCCATGAGCGTGCGCGACAACCTGAACTGCGCTGCGCTGTCGGCCATGGGCGAACGCCGCACGTGGTGGCGGGCTTTGGGTGGTTTGGATGCGTTGCGCGAGCGCGTGGACGCGACCTTGGCGCGCTTGGGCTTGAGCGAACAAGCCAACACCGAGGCGCGCGCGCTGAGCTACGCCGACCAACGCGCCTTGGAGTTGGGGCTGGCTGTGGTGGGCGGCTCGCCCGTGGTCTTGCTCGACGAGCCCACGGCCGGCATGGGCGCGGACGACACGCAGCGGTTCACCGCGCTGATCCGCGAGCTCACCGAAGGCAAAACCTTGGTCACGGTGGAGCACGACATGGGCGTGGTCATGGCTTTGGCCGACCGCGTGGCCGTCTTGGTACGGGGGCAGGTCGTGGCGCTGGACAGCCCACAGGCCGTGCGCGCCGACCCGGCTGTGCAAGCCGCGTATTGGCAACCGGAGGCCCGCGCATGAAACCGTCCGGCGACTTGGTGGTGCGCGACCTGCACGCTTGGCAAGGCCACACACCGGTGCTGCGAGGCGTGAACCTGCAGGTGGCTGCGGGCCAAACCGTGGCTTTGCTCGGGCGCAACGGCAGCGGTCGCTCGACCACAGCACAAGCCCTGATGGGCTTGGTGCGCGCGCAAGGTCAGGTGCTTTGGCAAGACCGCCAATGGATGGGACAGCCCACGCACACCATGGCCCGCGCCGGTTTGGGCTATGTGCCCGAACACAAAGACATCTTCCCCGCCTTGAGCGTGCAAGAAAACCTCACGCTCGGTCTGCGCGCCTCGGCCCAGCGCCGCTATTGGGACTGGGACACCGGTTTTGCCCACTTCCCCATCTTGGCCGAGCGCCGACATACGCCTGCCGGTCGCTTGTCGGGCGGAGAGCAACAAATGCTCACGCTGTGCCGCACCCTCATGGGCAACCCCGACCTGGTGCTGCTCGACGAGCCCACCGAAGGCTTGGCGCCGCACATGGTCGAGCAGGTCGCCCACTGCTGCCAAACCTTGCAGCGAGCGGGCGTGGGCCTGCTGCTGATCGAACACAAGCGCCAGATCGCCTGGCGCTTGGCCCAACGCGTGTTCGTTTTGGGGCAAGGCCGAATCGTCTTTGACGGCACACCCCACGAACTCGACCAATCCCACCACACACGCCAGCAATGGCTGGAGGCCTGAAGCATGGACTTTTCCGTCAACATTCCCTTTGTGTCGCTGCTCGGTTTTGAACTGCAGCGCATGGCCGACGGCCACGCC
>JBEDCE010000146.1:0-4823 GCA_041176905.1 Pseudomonadota bacterium | reverse complement strand
ACCACGGGGTTCGCATGCAGATGCGCGCCACGCGTGAGGTGATTTTGTGCGGCGGCGCCATCAACTCGCCCCAGTTGCTGCAACTCTCCGGCGTGGGTGACCCCGCCTTGCTCGAGCCGCTGGACATACCGGTGGTGGTAGCACGGAAAGGCGTGGGTGAAAACCTCCAAGACCACCTCGAAACCTACGTGCAGTACACCTGCAAGGAGCCCATCACGCTGTACTCAGCGGTCAACCCTTTGGTCAAGGCCAAAATTGGCTTGGAGTGGTTGCTGTTTCAAACCGGCTTGGGGGCCACCAACCATTTTGAATCGGGTGGTTTCATCCGCAGCGAGCCGGGTGTTCAGCAGCCCGATCTGCAATACCATTTCTTGCCCATGGCGGTGCGCTACGACGGCAACTCGCCCTCGACGGGCCACGGCTTTCAAGCCCACGTGGGCCCGATGCGACCCACCAGCCGCGGCCACGTGCGCATCCGCAGCAACAAAGCCACCGAGGCGCCGCGCATCGTTTTTAACTACCTCAGCACCGAACAAGACCGCAAGGAGTTTCGCGCCGCGATCCGACTCACGCGCGAGGTGTTTGCGCAACCGGCGTTTGACCGCTTCCGCGGCGAAGAACTCTCGCCCGGCCCGGCCGTACAAACCGATGCTGAGATCGACGCCCACATTCGCGCGCAGGCCGAAACCGCTTACCACCCGTCCTGCAGTTGCCGCATGGGCAACGACGACATGGCGGTGGTGGACGGTGAAGGACGCGTTCACGGCGTACAGAACCTGCGGGTGGTCGATGCCTCCATCATGCCCTCGGTGGTCAGTGGCAACCTGAACGTGCCGACCATCATGATGGCCGAAAAACTCGCCGACGCCATCCGCGGTCGCGAGGCCTTGGCGCCTTCCACCGCGCCCTTCTTTGTCCACCCCGAGTTTCAAACACGCCAACGATGAGTTAATACGCACATGGGGAATGTTCTGGCTTGTGCGGTAGCAATGGTCACGGTATGCTGGAGTTTTGCCCAACCCCGTGGGCGGCCTTTCACCACCCACAACCACCAACGCCCCAACAACAAAGGAGACTGAACACCATGGAGCATTTGAGTATCGCCGTCGGCACCCCACCCCGCATCCTGTGGCACCACGCCGACGAAGCCACCGAACTGCCCGCTCTGTGGCTGCGCGAACGCAGCAGAGACCCCCAGCAACGCGACGCCGTGACCGGACAACGCTTGGTCAACCCCCACGCTTTTGATCCTGAGCTCATCTTGACCCAGGCCGAATGGAGCCGCGACACCCAAGGCCAGCGTTGCTTGCATTTGGGTTTCAGCGATGGTTTTGCCGGCCCTTACGACCCCACCGACCTGTTGGCCAGCACCCGCTTCGATGAAGGCACACCCGCCACCCGATCTTGGCGTAGCGACGTGGCCCATCGCCCCTACAGCTGGCCAGAGTTGATGCGCGACGACCGGGTGTTGCTATCGGCCGTGACCGATTTCATTGAATTGGGTTTTGTGTTGGTCCACGACACCCCCATCCGAAAGGATGGCATTTTGGACGTCGCCCAGCGCTTTGGGTACGTTCGAACCACCAACTTTGGCGCCTTTTTCGAGGTCTACTCACGACCCGACAGCAACGACTTGGCCTACCGCCCGGTCGCCATTGGGCCCCACACCGACAACCCCTACCGCACACCCGTGCCAGGCATCCAACTCTTGCAATGCCTGCAAAACGAAACCTCGGGTGGGCTGTCCACCTTGGCCGACAGCTTGGCGGCGGCGGGTCAGCTGCGCCAAGAAGACCCCGCGGGTTTCGAGCTCTTGACGAAGGTACCGGTTCGCTTTGAATTCCAAGACGCCGACACGCACTTGGTTCAGGTCTGCCCCATGATCGAACTCGATGGCAGCAGCCAGATGGCCGGTGTGCATTACAGCCCCCGATTGGACGATCTGCCGATCATGTCCGATGCCGACACCCGGGCCTACCACCGCGCTCGCAAGCGGCTCGGACAGTTGTTTGACGACCCGAGTTACGAACTGCGTTTCAAGCTCGAGCCGGGCCAATTGATGATGTTCGATAACAACCGCGTTCTGCACGGCCGCACCAGCTTTGACCCCAGCGAGGGCTTTCGCCAGCTTCAAGGTTGCTACATCGACCGCGATGGTCCGCGCAGCCTCTACCGCGTTCTAAGCAAACGCTTCCGCTGACCGTCAGGCCCCTTTGCACCCCCAGAAAAACACCATGAGCACCCACACAACTTCCCAAACCTCTGTCACCTTCACCCAAATGAAAGATGGCACGCGCGAAGAGTACGCCTACCTTCGTGGACTCGAACACCAGTACATCCAATCCCTGCCCGATCGCTTGATGCAGGGTTTGAATGCGCTTGGACAATCGCTGCAAGGCTACCAAGTCAGCCGACTGGAGCACTCTCTACAGACCGCCACCCGCGCCGAGGCCGACGGCTGTGACATCGACACCATCGTGGCCGCGCTGGTGCACGACATCGGCGACGATCTCTGCCCCGAAAACCACAGCCAAATGGCCGCGGCCATTCTGAGGCCGTACGTGCGGGCCGAAGTCGCCTGGGTGGTTGAAATGCACGGCCTGTTCCAGATGCGTTACTACGCCCACCACTACGACATGGACCCCGATGGCTACCTCAAGCACAAGGACCACCCTTGGTTCGATAGCTGTGTGCGCTTTTGTGAACGCTACGACCAAGCCGCGTTCGATCCGACTTACCCCACCAAACCCTTGAGCTACTTCGAACCGATGTTGCGCGAGGTGTTTTCCCGCAAGGCTTTTGACCCTGCGGTGGTGCAAGAGCCCAGCGCCACGCACTGAGACCTTGGAGCCCGGCCCATTCATCACACAGCACCGCAAACGCCATGACGACCCAACGGCCCCACATCTTGTTCATCATGGCCGACCAAATGGCCGCGCCCATCTTGCCGATGTACGACCCCACATCGGTGGTGCACATGCCGCATTTGAGTCGCTTGGCGCAAGAAGGTGTGGTGTTTGAGTCGGCGTATTGCCCCAGCCCGCTGTGTGCGCCTTCGCGCTTCAGCTTGGTCAGTGGCCAGCTGCCATCGCGCATCGAGGGCTACGACAACGCGGCCGACTTCGCCGCCGACGTGCCCACCTACGCCCACTACTTGCGCAACCTCGGTTACCGAACCGCGCTGTCGGGCAAGATGCACTTTTGTGGCCCCGATCAGCTGCACGGCTACGAAGAGCGCATGACCAGCGACATCTACCCCGCCGACTACGGCTGGGCGGTCAACTGGGACGAACTGGAGGTGCGCCCGAGCTGGTACCACAACATGTCCTCGGTCTTGCAGGCTGGCCCCAGCGTGCGCACCAACCAGCTCGACCACGACGAAGAGACCATCTTCCGTGCGCGCCAGTACCTGTACGACCACGTGCGCAACCACCCCGATGAGCCGTTTTGCTTGACGGTCTCGATGACGCACCCCCACGACCCCTACACCATTCCCGCCGAGTTTTACGACCTGTACCGGGATGAAGACATCCCGATGCCGCAGAACACCTTGGCGCAAGCCGAGCAAGACGCGCACTCCAAGCGCCTGCTCAAGGTGATCGACCTGTGGGACAAGCCTTTGAGCGACGAGGCGATCCGCCGCGCGCGGCGCGCCTACTTTGGTTCGTGCAGCTATGTGGACGCCAAGATCGGCGAGCTGCTCAAAACCCTGAGGGAATGCGAACTGGCCGACGACACCATCATCGTGTTCTCGGGCGACCACGGTGACATGCTGGGCGATCGGGGCCTTTGGTACAAGATGCACTGGTTTGAAATGGCGGCCCGCGTGCCCTTGATCGTGCACGCCCCAGCCCGTTACGCCAGCGCCCGTGTGAGCCAACACGTCTCGACCTTGGACTTGTTGCCCACCTTCGTGGACATGGCCGGTGCCCAGATCGACACACGCCTGCCCATGGACGGCCGCTCACTCGTGCCGCAACTCCGGGGCCAATCGGGCACCGACGAGGCGTTTGGCGAGTACATGGCCGAGGGCAGCAAAACGCCCTTGGTGATGATTCGTCGTGGCCCTTGGAAATTCATCTATTCCCAAGACGATGTGTGCATGCTCTACCACCTGCCACAAGACCCGCAGGAGCGCCACAACCTGGCCGATGACCCGGTACACGCCGCCACCGTCCAAGCCTTCTTGAGCGAGACGCTGCAGCGCTGGGACTTGCCCGAGCTGCACCAATCGGTGCTCAACAGCCAACGCCGCCGCCGCTTGGTCTACAGCGCCCTCACCAAAGGCCGCCTCACCTCATGGGACCACCAACCGTGGGTGGACGCCAGCCAGCAGTACATGCGCAACCACATCGACCTCGACGACCTCGAGCGCCGCGCGCGTTTTCCCAAGCCCTAAAACGGGCTGGCCTCACGGGAGGCCTAACGCCCCTTCCACGCAGGGGGGCGTTTTTCCGAAAAGGCCAGCGGGCCCTCGAGCGCATCCTCTGAGCGCAGCATGGCCGGATAGGCCGTGAGCCCAGGGCTGCCCAGGGTTTGGTAAGCGGTGATGAGGTCTTGGGTTTCGGTCTCACGCAAAACCTCCTTGATCGCGGCCAAAGCCAAGGGCGCACCTTGGGCGATGCGCACAGCGCAGGCGTGGGCGGCATCGAGCAAGCCCTCAGCCGGCACCACTTGGTTGACCAAGCCCCAGCGCGCCGCCTCTTCTGCCCCCATGCGCCGCCCGGTCATCAGCATCTCGCTGGCCACGGCGCGCGGCAAGCGGCGCGGCAAGCGCAGCACGCCACCCGCATCCTGGATGCGGGTGGCGTGCTGCGCTTGCC
>JBEDCE010000145.1:0-4938 GCA_041176905.1 Pseudomonadota bacterium | reverse complement strand
GCTTGGCCTTGGTAGCGAACCGCAAAGGCCCGGCAAGCCAGTCCTTGGTAACGCACATCAAACGACACCGCGGTACCCGCGTCAACCAAATCGGCGCTGTTGCACAGCGCCACCCAAGCGCCCTCGCTGGGCTCTGTGTTGGACTCAGGCATGGTCTTGCAACCAAGCGTGCAATTCGCCCACCGAATGCGCCACATACAAAGGCGAATGGGCCTCGAAGGCGTTGTGATGGTGAGCGCCGTAACTCACCCCGACACAAGGACAGCCGGCGTTGCGCGCCATGAGCAGGTCGTGTGTGGTGTCACCTATCATCAACGTGCGAGCAGGATCCACCCCGAATTCACGCATCAATTCGTGGAGCATGCGAGGGTCGGGCTTGCCAGCGGTCTCGTCGGCGGTGCGCGAACCATCGAACATGCCCTGCAAGGCCACGCTTTGCAAAGTGTCGTCCAAACCCCGGCGGCTTTTGCCCGTCGCCACGGCCAAGGTGTGGTTGCGTGCCCGCAAAGCATCCAACAAAGGCAGCACCCCATCAAAAAGGCTCAAGTCGTTGTGGTGCGCCAAGTAGTGGTGCCGGTAACGCTCGCCCAACTGAGGGTAGAGATCGGGCGACACGTCGGGCGCCGCGTGGGCCAGCGCCTGCATGAGACCCAAACCGATGACGTAACTCGCGGCCTCGTCTGAGGGCTTTTGTCCACCCACGTCCACCACCGCCGCTTGGATGCAGCGGGTGATGATGGCGGTGGAGTCGAACAAGGTGCCGTCCCAATCGAAGGCAATCAAATCAAAACGGCGTGTGTGCATGGCTGAATTATCCCTCTGGACCTTCGAAAAAAAGGCACCCGAAGGTGCCTCTTATGGAGCTGAGATAAACCCAGTGTTTTTAGATGCGGTATTTTTCGATGTCTTGACCGGCGGCCAAGATGGCGCGCACCCACTCGGGCTTGCGGCCTGGACCACCGGCCCACAGCTCGCCCTTGGGGCCGCGAAACTTGGGTGCGGACACCGATTTGACTTTGGCCACCTTGCCCGCCTTCTTGCCGACCACACCGCCCAAATCGGCCACGGTAATACCGTAAGTTTTCATTTTCTCTTTGATGTCGTTGATCACCGAGGCCAATTCGGCCTTGCGTGCTTGCTCGGCTTGCACCATGAGGGATTTGGCTTGCGCCATCAAATCGGAGTAGTTGGCCATGAGTTTTTCCTGTGAATTGAAAATATAAGGTAGGCGCCCAATAGATTCATTCGACGCACCAATCATTCTAAACCAAAATTTGGGGGTTTTAATACATGAGCCAATTCATCGGGTAATGGCGCCTCCAATTGAACCGAATCACCGGTTTTGGGGTGCGTCACACGCAATTGCCAAGCATGCAAAAACATCCTTTTCAAACCCAAGGGCTGCAAAACACGATTCAACTCAAAGTCGCCATATTTGTCGTCTCCAGCAATGGGATGGCCTTGGCTGGACAGGTGCACACGGATTTGGTGGGTGCGCCCGGTTTTGATGGTCACGGCCAGCAGAGAAAACCCTTCTGGGGCCAGCGCCGATAGCGCGGCGGGCGCGGGCCAACGCTTGAGCACCCGCACCAAGCTGATGGAGCGCTGCCCGTTGGGGTCTTGTGCATCGGTCACCCGAACACGCCGTTCGCCATTGGGCAGCAAATACTTGTGCAAAGGCTGATCGATCACTTTGAGCGAACTCGGCCAACTGCCTTTGACCCAAGCGTAATAGGTTTTCCCCGTTTCTCTCACGCGAAATTGATCTTGCAAGGCCTTTAAAACACTTTTCTTTTTGGCGACAATCAGCAAACCGCTGGTTTCTCGGTCCAATCGGTGAACCAATTCCAATCCGATGGTTTCTGGTCGGGCTTGGCGCATTTGCTCGATCACACCAAAACTCACACCACTGCCCCCGTGGACCGCAACACCGGCTGGCTTATTGATCACCAAAAAGTATTCATCTTCAAACACCACCGGAAAATCGCGTGCCGGTGCCGGTGTTTGGGCCTTGAATTCGGTTTGGGCCGAGAGCCTTATCGGCGGTATGCGCAGCACATCCCCTGCGGCCAGTCTGTCGTCGGCGTGCACCCGCCCCTTGTTGCGCCTCACCTCACCCGATCGAATGATCCGGTAGATATGGGTTTTGGGTACCCCTTTGAGCTCGCGAATCAGGAAGTTGTCCAAGCGCTGCCCTGCCGACTCCTCATCGACGGTGATCTGGCTGGCCGAGGCGGGTGTGGGGGCGCTGGACATGGGGTGTGCGATGAAAATGGTCACAAGGGCGTCAAGCTGTCTATAATGTGCTTCGCCAGTCGCGCGCTCTAAGTGTTTGATTTGTCTTGAGTTTAAGGCAAAGTCCACGCAGCAAGCCCGCCCAGAAATTCGCAGGCCCTGCGACTGAGCGAAGTTGCCACCCACCACACCCTGGTGGGGCAGCCGTCCGAGGCGCTGGAATACCCGCCCCCGACCGCGCCCCCTGTGAGACTGTGGAGGGTGAACCTGTGAAGTTCAGCGAACCCGAATACGGAATACCCCAATCGGTCAGCGTGTGATACCCACCGCTGGTCGGCGATCCTTGTGATCACGCGCCTACGCCTTGACCCGGCGGCTCGACGCGGCACCCGTTTGTGTGCCCCGTGCGTCGAAAGCCTTGTCAATGGCTCTCCGGCAATTCCTCCCCCGTTCGTTTGCCTTCGCCGGTTCTTGGCAGTCTCTGTCTGGAAACGAAGGAAATGAAATGAAACGCATGTTGATCAATGCCACGCAGGCCGAAGAGCGCCGCTTGGCCATTGTCGATGGACAAAAACTCCTCGACTACGAAATCGAAATCGAAGGGCGCGAACAGCGCAAAGGCAATATCTACAAAGCCGTGGTCACCCGCGTCGAGCCCTCACTGGAGGCCTGCTTTGTGGATTACGGTGAAGAGCGTCACGGCTTTTTGCCCTTCAAAGAAATCTCGCGCCAGTACTTCCAGGGCAACACCTCGCCCTCGCAAGCCCGTATCCAAGACGTGATCAAAGAAGGCCAAGAGCTCTTGGTCCAAGTGGAAAAAGAAGAGCGCGGCAACAAAGGCGCGGCCCTGACCACCTTCGTGAGTTTGGCCGGTCGCTACGTGGTGCTGATGCCCAACAACCCCCGTGGCGGTGGCGTGAGCCGTCGCATCGAGGGCGAAGATCGCCAAGAACTCAAGCAGGCCTTGGACCAACTCGAATACCCCAACGGCATGAGCATCATTGCCCGCACCGCCGGTATTGGCCGCGAAGCCGCCGAGTTGCAGTGGGACTTGAACTACTTGCTCAAGCTGTGGACCGCCATCGACGGCGCGGCCCAAGGCGGCAAAGGCGCTTACCTGATTTACCAAGAATCGAGCTTGGTCATCCGCGCCATCCGTGACTACTTCAACGGCGACATCGGTGAGATCTTGATCGACACCGACGACATCTTTGAACAAGCCCACCAGTTCATGAGCCACGTCATGCCCGAGCATGGCCACCGCGTCAAACGCTACCGCGACGACGCCCCGCTCTTCAGCCGCTTCCAAATCGAGCACCAGATCGAAACCGCCTACAGCCGCATCGTGCAGCTGCCCAGCGGTGGCGCCATCGTGATCGACCAAACCGAAGCCTTGGTGGCCGTGGACGTCAACTCGGCACGCGCCATCAAAGGCGGTGACATCGAAGAGACCGCCACCCGCACCAACCTAGAAGCCGCTGACGAAGTGGCCCGCCAAGCGCGCCTTCGCGACTTGGGCGGCCTGATCGTGATCGACTTCATCGACATGGAAGAGAGCAAGAACCGCCGCGAAGTGGAAAACCGCTTGCGCGACGCCCTGCGCCAAGACCGTGCCCGCGTGCAATTCAGCACCATCAGCAAATTCGGCTTGCTCGAAATGAGCCGCCAGCGTTTGAAGCCCATGCTCAGCGAAGGTGCTTCCATCCCCTGCCCCCGCTGCGGTGGCTCGGGCCACATCCGCGACACCGAGAGCTCGGCGCTGCAAATTTTGCGCGTCATACAAGAAGAGTCGCTCAAGGACAGCACGGCCGCCGTGTTCGTGCAAGTGCCGGTGGAAGTCGCCAGCTTCTTGCTCAACGAAAAGCGCACCGAGATCACCAAGATCGAACTCAAGCAGCGCATCAACGTGCTGCTCGTGCCCAACAAAGCGCTGGACACACCGAACTACAAACTCGAGCGCCTGAAGCACGACGACCCACGTTTGGACAACCTCGACGTCAGCTACAAACTGGCCGAAGAGATCGAAGACCCCACCACCGTCACGCGTCGCTCACAAGAGCCGACCAACAAACAAACGCCGGTGATCAAAGGTGTCTTGCCCGACGCACCCGCGCCTGTGGCCTCGCCCAAGCCAGCGGCCAAGGCCGCGCCTACCGCCCGCACACCGGCGAAAGCGCCAGCGGCCGCCAGCACCGGCTTCTTTGGCTGGATCAAAAACCTCTTGGGTTTGGACGGCGACTCCGCGCCCAAAGCCCCCGAGCGCAAACGCACCGACGGCAAAGACGCTCGTCCTGAAGGCCGTGGCGATGGTCGCCGTGACGGTAGCCGAGGCCGCAATGGTGGCCGTGACGGCGCACGCGATGGCCGCTCCGAACCCCGCGCCGATGGCCGCAACGGCAGCCGAGAAGGCCGCGGTGAGCGCGTCGAAGGTGCTCGCGGTGAAGCCCGTTCGGTGGAAGGTCGCGAACCACGTCGCAGTGAACGAAACACCGAAGGTCGCGACAAGCGCGAACCGCGTGAAGGTCGTGAGCCGCGTGAACCCCGCGAGGGTCGTGAAAACGGCCGCCGCCGCGACACGCCGCGCGAGTCCAACGACAACACCGCGCTGGTCGCACCCAACGATGCTGGCGCTTCGCAGGAGCAGAACGACAGCAGCGAAGGCCGCCGCGAACGCCGTGGTCGTGGCGAACGCAGCGAGCGCCC
>JBEDCE010000144.1:0-4952 GCA_041176905.1 Pseudomonadota bacterium | reverse complement strand
CACCTGATGCGCTTTGAGCGCGATTTTTCCCACATGTGAGCGTACCCCGCCATGAACATCAATACCCCTGCGCCAGAACACGGCACCCAAATCCTCTCCCTCACGGGCTTGCGCTTTGACGCCAACTTGGGCATCTTGGCCCACGAAAAAACGGCACCACAACCCATTCAAGTCGACGCCGAACTCAACCAAGGCGCCCAACCCTTGCTGCCGCGAGACGCCGAGATCGAGCACGTGCTGGACTACCGCAAGGTGCGCCAAATCATCATCGACGAGTGCACGGCCGAACACGTCAACCTGCTCGAGAGCCTGATCGGCAAACTCACGCGCCGCTTGATGCTGCTGCCCGGCGTGATCGGTGTGCGCGTGAAGATCGCCAAGCTGGAAATTTTTGACGACTGCGAAGTGGCCATCCGCATGGAAAGCGGCCAGTGGTGAAACCCACGGAAAGAGCGAACATGACCCCCGAAAAAGAAGCCTTTGAAAACCACAAGCTCGAGAAGCGCCTGTGCCGAGAAATGGGCCGCGCCATCATCGACTTCAACATGATCGAAGCCGGCGACCGCGTGATGGTGTGTGTTTCGGGTGGCAAAGACAGCTACACCATGCTCGACATCTTGCGCAAACTGCAGCAGCGCGCGCCCGTGAAGTTTGAGCTGATCGCTGTCAACCTTGACCAAAAACAGCCGGGCTTCCCCGACCACATCCTGCCCGGGTACCTGAGCCTATTGGACATGCCGTTTCACATCGAGACGCAAGACACCTACTCCATCGTCAAGCAGGTGATCCCCGAAGGCAAAACCATGTGCAGCCTGTGCAGCCGCTTGCGCCGGGGCATTTTGTACCGCGTGGCGCGAGAGCTCAAGTGCAACAAAATCGCACTCGGCCACCACCGCGACGACATGCTGCAAACCCTCTTTCTCAACATGTTCTTCGGCGGCAAGCTCAAAGGCATGCCGCCCAAACTGGTGAGCGACAACGGTGAGTTCATGGTGATCCGACCGCTGGCCTATGTGGTGGAAAAAGACATCGCGCGCTGGGCCGAGGTGCAGCAATACCCCATCATCCCGTGCACGCTGTGCGGCAGCCAAGAAAACCTGCAGCGCAAGCAGATCGGCGACATGCTGCGCGACTGGGACAAACGCTTCCCCGGCCGTTTGGAGAGCATGCTCTCGGCGCTGCAAAACGTGGTGCCCAGCCACCTGATGGACCGCAAGCTCTACCCGTTTGAGACCATCCAAACCACCGGCATGCCGGTGGAGGACGGCGACATCGCCTTCGACGACGAGCCCTTGCCCGTCGCGAGCGCACCGAGCATCATCCCTGTTCGAAAAGAACATGGGGAGAACCACTCATGCAGCACCGCTTGATGCGACGCGCCGCCGGCCTCGCGCTCGGCTTGACCTTGGCCACACTGATGGGCTGCGCAGGCACAAATCGCTTGCAAGCCGAGGTCAGCACCCACCCGCAGTGGCCCGCGGGCATCCCCACCGGCCAGCCCGCTTACCAGTGGGATCGCTTGCCGTCCTTGCGCAGCGGACCACAGGCCCGAGATCAAGACGCTTTGGAAGCCGCGGCCAACGAGGCCTTGGCGCAAGCGGGTTGGCGCTTGGACCCCGCACAAGCCCAGTGGAGCGTGCAGCTTGAAGGCCAAACCCAACGCGCGCCCACACCGCAGCCGAGCGGTTTGAACATCGGCATCGGCATCGGCATTGGCTTGGGGCATGGCCACATCCAATTGGGTTCAATGTGGCCCGCCACGCAGACCCCCATGGACCGCTCACACGTGGTGATCTTGATTCGCCCCACCGGCTCGGGCCCCATCGCTTATGAAACACGCGCCACCCGAGAAGCTTGGGGGCAACCGAACGCGGAACAGTGGCGTGCCTTGGTGCAAGCCGCGCTGCGCGACTTCCCGCTCAGCAGCGCCCGGCAACAGACCGTGACCATCGACCTCGCGCCCAAGGACAAAACAACACCATGATCGCCACCCGCATCTTGGCGGTGCGCCACGGCGAGACGCTGTGGAACCGCGAAACCCGCATCCAAGGTTTCACCGACATCGACCTGAGCGACCACGGCCGTTGGCAAGCCCAGCAACTCGCGCAAGCCCTGCGCGAAGAGCCGGTGGCGGCGTGCTACGCCAGCGACCTCAGCCGCGCACGCGACACCGCCCAAGCCGTGGCGGATGTGCACGGCCACACGGTCAACACCGACCCGGGTTTGCGCGAGCGCTGCTTTGGCCAATTCGAGGGCCACACCTGGACCGAGATCGAAACCCAGTGGCCCGAGGCCAGCCAAGCCTGGCGCCAGCGCGTGCCCGATTGGGAACCCCAAGGGGGTGAATCTTTGATCCGGCTGCAAGCGCGGGTCTTGAACACCTTGAACCGCATCGCCCATCGCCACATGGGCGAACAAATTTTGGTGGTGGTGCACGGTGGCGTGCTCGACATCCTGTACCGCGCCGCCACACGTTTGGATTTGCAAGCTCCCCGCGCTTGGGAGTTGCGCAACACGGCCATCAACCGCTTGTTGTGGTCGCCCGAAGGCATGAGCTTGGTCGGCTGGGACGACCGTGCCCACTTGGAGTCGGGCACGCTCGACGAGCGCAGCGCTTAAAGCTCGCCGCCAAACAATCCATCGGGCCGCGCCGGCGCCACACCCAAGTGGCGGTAAGCGGCGGCCGTGGCCACCCGGCCGCGCGGCGTGCGTTGAATAAAACCCTGTTGGATCAAATAGGGCTCGATCACGTCTTCGATGGTTCCAGCCTCTTCGCCAATGCTCGCGGCGATGTTGTCCAAACCCACGGGGCCACCATCGAAGCGGTGAATGACGGCCTCCAAAAACTTGCGGTCCATCAAATCAAAGCCTTGGGGGTCCACGTCGAGCATGGTCAAAGCACGCTGCGCCATGTCCACCGTGATGCGGCCATTGCCCTTGACGTCGGCGTAATCGCGCACGCGGCGCAACAAGCGGTTGGCGATGCGCGGTGTGCCGCGTGATCGGCGGGCAATCTCAAACGCACCCTCGTCGTCCATGGGGGCGTTGAGCAAGCCCGCGCTGCGCCGCACGATGCGCGTGAGCTCTTCGGCGTTGTAGAACTCCAGCCGCGCCACGATGCCGAAGCGGTCGCGCAGCGGATTGGTCAGCATGCCCGCGCGCGTGGTCGCGCCGACCAAGGTGAAGGGCTGCAGGTCGAGCTTGATGGAGCGCGCGGCGGGGCCTTCGCCAATCATGATGTCGATCTGGTAGTCCTCCAGCGCGGGGTACAAAATTTCTTCGACCACGGGCGATAGCCGGTGAATCTCGTCGATGAACAAGACGTCGTTGGGCTCCAAATTGGTGAGCAGGGCCGCGAGGTCTTTGGGTTTTTCCAGCACCGGGCCACTGGTTTGGCGCAGGTTCACGCCGAGCTCTTGCGCGATGATGTGCGAGAGCGTGGTCTTGCCCAAACCGGGCGGACCAAACAAGAGCACGTGGTCCAGCGCCTCTTGGCGCTGCTTGGCCGCGCCAATGAAAATCTCGAGCTGCTCGCGCACCTTGACCTGGCCCACGTACTCGTCGAGCAGCTTGGGGCGCAAGGCGCGCTCGATCGCCTCTTCTTTGGGGGAGACCGGCGCGGCCGAGACCACCCGCGGCGCGGGGGCGAAGTCGTCGGTTTGGATGCTCATGCGGTGCTTTCTTTACTTGGCCAAGGCCTTGAGCGCGAGCTTGATGCCTTCGCTCACGCCCACGTCCGGTGGCAAGGCTTTTTGGGCGGCGGCCGCGTCTTTTTCGTTGTAGCCCAAGGCCATCAAGGCTTGCTGGATGTCGCTGGCCACATCGCTGCCGGGGCTCATGCCGCCGCGCGTGCCCAAGTCCGCACCCATCTTGCCCTTGAGTTCGAGCAACAAACGCTCGGCGGTTTTTTTGCCGATGCCCGGCACCTTCACGATGCGTGCCGGGTCTTGGGCGGTGATGGCCTGTGCCAAGTCGTCCACACCCAGGCCGCTGAGCACGGAAAGCGCCGTGCGCGGGCCCACACCCGAGATGCGGATGAGCTGGCGAAAGGCCTCACGCTCACGCGCGGTGCCAAAGCCGTACAAAATCTGGGCGTCTTCACGCACCACAAAATGCGTCAGCAACGCCACCGTCTCACCCACGGCGGGCAGGTGGTAGAAGGTGCTCATGGGCACATCCACCTCGTAACCCACGCCGTGGCAGTCGATCAAGAGCTGGGGCGGATTCTTTTCCAACAGGGTGCCGGTCAACTTGCCTATCATTGCTGTTCCTTTTCACGGATTATCGGTTTGATTCTCAGACACACTTTTTCCCCGCCCGACAACGCCCGCATGGCCCACCTGTGCGGCCCGCTGGACAGCCACATCCGCAGCATCGAAGCGGCCCTGCAAATCAAGCTGGCGCACCGCTTTGAGCAGTTTCGCATCGAAGGCCCGAAGGCCCGTGTCGAACAAGCGCTGGAGGTGTTGCAAGCCCTGTACGAGATGGCCAAAAAGCCGATCCCGGCCGAGCAGGTCCAGCTCATGCTCAGCGGCGACACCGCCTTGGCCGCGCCCGGCGACGAGGCTTTGTCCATGCAAACGCGGCGCGGCGAGGTGCGAGGGCGCACCCCCAACCAAGCCCTGTACCTGCAGAGCATGGCCAGCCACGACATCACCTTTGGCATTGGCCCGGCCGGTACCGGCAAGACCTATTTGGCCGTGGCCTGCGCGGTCGATGCCCTTGAGCGCAGCGCGGTGCAACGCATCGTGCTCACCCGCCCCGCCGTGGAAGCCGGTGAAAAACTCGGTTTTTTGCCCGGCGACTTGGGCCAAAAAGTGGACCCGTACCTGCGCCCCTTGTACGACGCCCTCAACGACCTGATGGGGTTTGAGAAGGTGCAAAAAGCGTTTGAGCGCCAACAGATCGAAATCGCGCCACTCGCCTTCATGCGCGGGCGCACGCTGAACCAC
>JBEDCE010000143.1:0-4960 GCA_041176905.1 Pseudomonadota bacterium | reverse complement strand
GGGGCAAGCTTTGCCGCCAAACAGCAAACTGGTGGTGTCGCTCTTGGGGTCGCAGCCGATCAGCAGCACTTTTTTGCCCTGCTGGGCCATCATGTAAGACAGGTTGGCCAGCGTGAAGCTTTTGCCAATGCCACCTTTGCCGTAGATGGCAATGATTTGCGTCTCTTTGGTCACTTCGGACGTGCTGACGGCGTCGGGTTCGACGTCGGCCTCGCGGCGCAGCAACTCCACGAATTTGATGGGCTGGGTGGTGGTGGTGTCTGTGTTCATGCGTTGGCACTCCAATCAAGGATCATCTTGAGACAGCTCGCATCTCCGAAGGCAGTCTCGTAGGCAGAACCAGCTTGCGTCGATGGCTGGGTGTGGGTGATCAATCCGTCGAGCGACAAACGGCCGGTGTTCACCAGCTCGTTGACGGCCAACAGGTCCGGGCGCTTCCACTCAGCGGCGATGCGCATGCGCGCTTCGCGCATAAAGGCCGGGGCGTAAGCAAAGGACAGGTCGTGTTTGTAGAAACCGGCCAACACCAACTCGCCACCGGGGCGCAGGCGTTGGATGAGGCTGTTGAGCAAGCTGCCATCGCCGCTCACGTCGTAAATCGTTTGGTAGTCGCGGCGATCGTCGTCTTGAGGCAACATCACGCTGTACCCTTGAGCACCGGTCATGCGCTCGGTCTGGGTTTCCCAGACGGTGGGAGCGGGCAGGCCCGCAGCGACCGTGAGTCGGGCCAGCAATCGACCCATGACGCCGTGACCAATGATGAGTTCGGGGGCAGCAAAGGGGGCTTGTTGCCCGCCGCCCGACACCGCGTGGTAGGCCGTAGCGGCCAGCGCCAGCAGCACGGATTGCGCACCCAGGTGCTCGGCCACGGGCACCACTTTTTGTTCGGTCACCACCAGGCGCGAAGCGGCACCGCCAAACAGGCTTTTGACGCCGGTGAAACAATTGGCGCCTGGCACAAACACGCGCTGACCGGCTTGAATGCCAGTGTCGCTGGCGGCACGGACCACGCGGCCCACGGTCTCGTAACCAGGCACCAAGGGGTATCCCATGCCTGGAAAAGGCGGCATGCTCCCGTCCCAGAGCATGCGCTCGGTGCCGGTGCTGATCCCACTGAACTCCACAGCCACATCGAGCTGCCCGGCCTGCAACTCAGGCAAGTCCAAGGCCTGCAAGGACAGGTGTCTGGGGCTGTTGAAGACGACGGCTTGCGATTTCATACCTGTATTCTTTGCTTTACACAGAATTATGTCAAAGTTAATTGACACTATTTACAGAATCCAAGGGTAAACACTGAGACTTTCGTCCCACCAAGATGCGCGCGTGGATGGGCATGTCGTTGTTCAACAGCTCCAAATGGGTAAAACCCGCCTCTTTCATCATGTCTTGGAGCTCCTGCGGGGTGCGCAACCGCCCAGCGCCCATGGCCAAGAGGTAAAAATGGAAATACGCATCGGCCGTCGCGCTGCCTTGGCCTGTGGCACTGCTGGCTTGCGCCATGGGTTCGGCCAACATCAAGACCCCGCCCACGGGCAAGGCCGCATGGGCTTTGCGCAAAATTTGGCGCACCACGGCATCGGGGTGGTCGTGGGCCACGCGCACCAAGGTGATCAGGTCGGCCCCTTCGGGCAAGGGATCGTCCAAAAAACTGCCTGGGTTCAAGGTCACGCGGTGCGTCAAACCCTTGTTCTGCAAGCCCTCGCGAGCCAAGGCCAACACAGGGGGCAGGTCAAACATTTTGAAACTGAGGTGGGGCGCGTGGGCCGCGAGTTCGCTCACAAACCGGCCACGCCCTGCCCCGACATCGAGGACGCACAGGTGGTCGTCAAAGAAATACGAAGACAAAATTTCTTGCACCACAAACCCTTGCGAGGCCGCCATCAATTCCGAATAGCGGGTGAACTTATCGGCCACCGCTTCCGCTGGCAACGCCGCTTGTGCGTTGGCGTGTGCGTAGGGCCAATAACCGGCCATACCGCCGGCCCACGCATTGCCCAAAAACGCCAACGGGTCTTGCATGTCTTGGTAAAGCAAGTGGTTGTGTTCGATCATTTGAGCAATGCCTTCGTGTTGCGCCAGCGGCACCCCCAAAGGACCCAAGCCAAAGCGCCCTGCGCTGCGGTGCTCGAGCAAATCCAAGGCCACGGCGGACAACAACAAACGCTGCAACACCGCTGGTGCAAGGCCCGTTCGCCGCGCCAAATCGTTCAACGTTGCGGGGGCTTGGTGGAGCGTGCGAAACACATCCAAACGAACACACGCCAACACGACTTGGCTGTGCACAAAACCGGCCATCAGGTCGAACAGCTGTCGTGTGCGTCGGCGTGTGAGCCAGCGGGTCAATGGGTTGCTGAGCGACCACCGATACAGGCCCGGATGGGCGTACCAGCGCTCCAATCGCGCTTGCCATGCATCCTTGAACGTGGTGGGCATGGTGTGGCTCGCCACGGAAGCCAAATCCAAAGGTGTTGACATGTGGGCTCCTTCACTCAATGCGACGTGCGCTGTCGGGCCGAAGCAGAGGGCATGGGGCTGGAGGGCAAGGCGCTGTGCGGATGGGTCTTGAAGTAGCCCTCGCACAAGGCCTTGGGCACCAGGCGCTCGGCTTCCACCTGGACCAACTGCCGCAACATGTCGCGACACGAGCAAGCGGGGATGGACGAGGCGGCTTGTTCAATCAGGTGATCAAAGTGCGCAATCGCGCCGTCCAAACCCAGCGCCTGCGCCGAACTCGGCCGCGCGAGCAAGGCGTCTTGCCCGACCGGCTTGCCCAAACTGGCGGCGTCGGCGATGACATCGCGGATATCGTCGGCCACTTGGTACGCCTCACCCAAGTAGCTGCCCAAGTACGCCCAAGGCTCGGGTTCGTGCCCACAACTCAGCGCCCCTGCACAGGTGGCAGACACGAACAAAGCGCCGGTTTTGGCGCGCTGGTACTGGCCCAAATCGGCGCTGCTCTCGCACTCCCACGCTTGACCGGCCACGATGCCATTGGGCAAACCGACGCCCGTGGTCATGTTGTCCATCAAGCGAATCAAACGCTCTGGGTGCGCTGCGCCGGCCTCCAAGAGCACGCGGTACGCCATGACGATCAGGCCATCGCCGGCCAACAAGGCCAGCGGCTCGCTGAAGGCCTTGTGCACGGTCGGCTGGCCTCGGCGGGTGTCGGCGTTGTCAAAGGCGGGCATGTCGTCGTGCACCAGGGAGGCACAGTGCATGAACTCCAGCGCCACCGCAGCAGCATTGGTCAACTCAGGCCGATCATCGCCGCATGCCGTGGCCACGGCCATGCACAACTGCGGGCGAATGCGCGCTCCACCCGAAAACACCGCGTGCCGCATGGCCGCCACCAGCCTCGAAGGCGCGCCCACGCCGGCCGCTTGATCAAAGTGGGTGCTCAATGCGTTTTCGGTGCGCGTCAACAGACTCATGGAACCTCCGAAAGGGAAGACCTGTCAACACGGGCTGACAGACATGAGTGTCAATATAACCTGATAATCGATACTGTCAACCTTTATTGACACACGCAAAAGGTCAAGCCATGGGTATCTGGTTGGAGCTGGGCATTTTTGCCTTGGTGTTCGTGTTTGCCTTTTGGCAAATGCGCGACGTGCGCAAGGCGCAAGAACAAACGCGCCAGCAGCGGGCGCGGGAAGCCGAACAAGCCGCGAAGGCCCGCCAAGGTGGGGAGCCAGAGGCCGACGGCCCCTGAAACGGCCGCTCAGTGCACGGCGTTGAACTGCAAGGCCGCCAAACTGGCGTACAGGCCGCCTTTGGCTTGCAGCTCGGCGTGTGTGCCCTGCTCCACCAAGCGCCCACGGTCCATCACCCAGATCACGTCGGCGCGCTGCACGGTGGCCAAACGGTGTGCAATCACCAGCGTGGTGCGGCCAACCATGGCCTTGTCCAGCGCGGCCTGCACCATTTTTTCGCTTTGCGCATCGAGCGCGCTGGTGGCTTCGTCCAGCAGCAACAACGGTGGATTTTTCAGGATGGCCCGCGCAATCGCGATGCGCTGGCGCTGTCCGCCCGACAAGCGCACACCCCGGTCACCCAAGTAGGTATCAAAGCCTTCGGGCAGTTCTTGGATGAACGCTTGCGCATAAGCCGCTTCAGCGGCAGCGTGCACGTCTGCCAAGCTGGCGTCGGGCCGGCCATAGCGGATGTTTTCGATCACGGTGCCCGAAAAAATCACCGGCTCCTGCGGCACGATGGCCATGCGCTCGCGCAGGCCGTGCAAATCCATCTGGTCGATCGGCACGCCGTCGAGCACGATGCGACCCGACTGCGGGTCGTGAAAGCGCATCAGCACATCGAACAAGGTGGTTTTGCCGGCGCCGCTGGGTCCCACGACGGCGACGGTCTGCCCCGCGTGGATCTGTCCCGTCAGCTGGTCCAAGGCCCAGGTGTCGGGCCGCGAAGGGTAATGGAACCTCACCGACTCCAGCTGCACCGAAGAGCCGCCCGTCGGCCATGCGGCCACCTGGGGTTGGGGCGCGATCTTGAGGTTGGACTGCGTGTGCAACAACTCCATGAGCCGCTCGGTCGCCCCTGCTGCGCGCAGCAAGTCACCGTAGACCTCGCCCAGCACCGCAAACGCACTGGCCAGCAAGATCACGTAGAACACCGTCTCGCCCAATTGACCGGCGGTGCTGGTGCCCGCGCGCACGGCCAAAGTGCCCATGTACAAGCCCCACAGCAACACCGCACTCGAGGCCACGATGATGAAGCCCACCAGCACCGCCCGGGCACGGATGCGGCCCAAAGCCGAGCCCAAGGCGCGGACCGTGGACTCAATGAAACGCTGGGTTTCGCGGCCTTCTGCTGCGTAGCTTTGCACCACGCTGATGGCGTTGAGCACCTCGGAGGCGATGGCGCTCGAGTCGGCCACGCGGTCTTGGTTGGTGCGCGACAAGCGCCTCACACGTCGACCCAAATACACGCTGGGAAAAATCACCGC
>JBEDCE010000142.1:0-5074 GCA_041176905.1 Pseudomonadota bacterium | reverse complement strand
GGCCTTGTACGAGCCTGGCTTGGGCTACTACGCCAACCCAAGCCCCAAATTTGGACTGTGGCCCGCCGCCGAAGACAGCCCTGAAGGTGCGGGCAGCGATTTTGTGACCGCGCCCGAGCTCACCCCGGTCTTCGCTTGGACCTTGGCGCGTTCGGTGGCCGAGGCGCTGCAAGCCACCGGCACCGACGAGGTGTGGGAGTTCGGCGCGGGCACCGGTGCTTTGGCGGATCAATTGCTCATCGGTTTGCAGCAGCACGGCGCACTGCCGCGGCGCTACACCATCGTCGACCTGTCGGGGGCTTTGCGCGAACGCCAGCGCGAGCGCTTGGCGGCGTGGGGCGACCGGGTGCAGTGGGTCGACCGTTTGCCCGAGGCATTGCGTGGTGTGGTGGTGGGCAACGAGGTGCTCGACGCCATGCCGGTGCAGTTGTTGCACCGCATCCAAGGCGTTTGGCACGAGCGTGGCGTGGGCTTGGACAGCCAAGGCGCGAGTGTCTGGGTGGACCGACCCACGGACCTGCGCCCGCCGTGTGAGGTGACCGGCGAACACGACTACCTCACCGAGATCCACCCCCAGGCCGAGGCCTTTGTGCGCACGCTGGCCGAGCGTTGGACGGCCGGTGCGGGCTTCTTCTTCGACTACGGTTTTCCCGAGAGCGAGTACTACCACCCCGAGCGCCACATGGGCACCTTGATCGCCCACCGCGCGCACCGCAGCGACGACGATGTTTTGGCCGAGGTGGGCCTCAAAGACATCACCGCCCACGTCAACTTCACCAGCGTGGCCTTGGCTGCGCAAGACGCCGGTTTGGTGGTCGTGGGCTACACCAGCCAAGGACGCTTCCTGATCAACGCCGGTTTGGCCGAGGTGGCCCAAGGTTTGGACGATCGCGCCCGGGTGGCCTTGCAGCCGCTGATCCACGAACACGAAATGGGTGAGCTGTTCAAGGTTATTGCCTTGGCCCCGCAGACCAGTGCCGAGGCGTGGACCCCCAGCGGGTTTGCCGTGGGCGACCGCAGCCACCGACTCTGAACGCCCATGTTGCGCTGGATGCTCGTCACTTTTTTGGCCTTGGTGCTCATCCAAGGCTTTGCCCCGTTTCTGCGCCGCTTGGGCCTAGGTCGTTTGCCCGGTGATTTCAGTTGGCGCATCCGCGGTCGCGATTGGCACATCCCCTTGGGCAGCACCGTGGTGCTTAGCGCGATCTTCAGCGTGATCAGCCTCTGGATCTGAAAGCCCCTTGAATACGGGCGGATGGCCCTCAAGTGCAAGCCATCCACCACTGCCCGTCATCACCATGAGCGACACCCCCAACACCTACGTGGTTTGCCCCCACTGCCACACCACCAACCGCGTGGCCAGCGATCAACTGGCCCACGCGCCCGACTGCGGCAAGTGTCACCGCCCTTTGTTTGACGCGCACCCCGCGGCTTTGGACGAAGCCGCGTTTGAGCGCCACATCGCGCGCAGCGACGTGCCCGTGTTGGTCGATTTTTGGGCGCCTTGGTGCGGACCTTGCCGCGCCATGGCGCCGGCGTTTGAGCAAGCCGCAGCTCAGCTCGAGCCGCACATGCGCTTGGCCAAGGTCAACACCGAAGAGGCGCAGGCCTTGGGTGCGCGCTTGAACATCCGCAGCATCCCCACCTTGGCCTTGTTCGTGGGCGGGAGGGAGGTGGCGCGGCAAGCCGGTGCCATGGGCGCGGCCGACATCGTGCGCTGGGCTCGAGCCGCGGCGAAGCTGTAATTTCGTTACGGCTTCGGTATCATCTCGGGCACATGACACAGCCCAACTCCACCGCCCGACTGCTCGCCGACGTGGGCGGCACCAACGCCCGCTTTGCGTGGCAAGACCACGCCCATGCCGCGCTCAGGCACGTGCGGGTCTTACCCGGCGCCGATTACCCCACGCTGCAAGTGGCCATGCGCGCCTACATCGATGGGGTGGGGCAGGGCGAGCCGGCCGAGGCGGCGATTGCCATCGCCAACCCCATCACCGGCGACGCGGTGCGCATGACCAACCACCACTGGGCGTTTTCTCAAGCCGCCGTGCGCGCCGAGTTCGGTTTGCGTCGTTTGCGTTTGCTCAACGACTTCACCGCCTTGGCCTTGGCCTTGCCCGACCTCACGCCCGAACAGCTGCGACAGGTCGGCGGTCAAGCGGCCGTGGCCGATGCGCCCATGGCCTTGATCGGCGCCGGCACAGGCCTGGGTGTGTCGGGGCTCTTGCCCAACGGGCAGGGCGGCTGGGTGCCGGTGCAAGGCGAGGGCGGTCACGTCACCTTGCCCGTTGAAACCGACCGTGAGCGCTTGTTGATGGACGGCTTGATCGCCCGCTACGGCCACGCCTCAAGCGAGCGCCTGCTCAGTGGTCAAGGCCTGTTCGATGCGTTTGAGATCCTGTGCGCCGCCGACGCGGCCGCCACCTCGGGCATCAACAACCCCGCGGCTGTGACGGAGGCGGCCTTGCAAGCGCGCCACCCGCAAGCGGTGGAAGCCTTGGCGCTCTTTTGTGCCTTGCTTGGCTCGTGCGCTGGCAATCTGGCCTTGACCTTGGGCGCCCGTGGCGGCGTCTACATCGGTGGTGGGATTGCACCCCGCTTGGGCGCGGCCTTGGACGCCTCGGCTTTTCGCCAGCGCTTCGAAGCCAAAGGCCGGTTCCAAGGCTTTTTGCAAGCCATTCCGGTCTGGGTCATCACGGCCGATCCGTCGCCGGCCCTGTTGGGGGCGGCCCGGGCGTTGGACTGAATCGGGACCCTGTTGAGGGTTTCTACGGAGACGGCTGTTAATTAATTAATGAATAATGAACAGCCTTGCTGCGATGAGTGGCAGGACATACCCACCAACGG
Source organism: Pseudomonadota bacterium (assembly GCA_041176905.1). GTDB lineage: Bacteria > Pseudomonadota > Gammaproteobacteria > Burkholderiales > Burkholderiaceae_C > Hydrogenophaga. Next base: position 2,227 of record JBEDCE010000142.1, on the reverse strand, counting down.
CCAACAGGCCACTCCGGAGACGATTCATGAAATTCCAATACACCTTGGGCGCCGCTGTCGTGGCCGCCATGCTGGCCACCGCTTGTGGCAAAAAAGAAGAGGCACCTGCGGCCGCCGCACCGGCTGCGCCCGTTGCCAAGCAGTCGGTGGAAGTGCTGCATTACTGGACCTCGGGTGGCGAAGCCGCCTCGGCCGCCGAGCTCAAGAAGATGCTCGAGGCCAAAGGCCACGAGTGGAAAGATTTTGCGGTGGCCGGCGGTGGCGGTGAAAACGCCATGACCGTGCTCAAGAGCCGTGCTGTGTCGGGCAACCCACCCACGGCCGCTCAGGTCAAAGGCCCCGCCATTCAAGAGTGGGCCAAAGAAGGCATGCTCGCCAACATCGATACCGTGGCCACCGCCGAGAAGTGGGACGAATTGTTGCCCAAAGTGGTGGCCGATGTCATGAAGGCCAACGGCAGCTATGTGGCCGCTCCCGTCAACGTGCACCGCGTCAACTGGATGTGGGCCAACCCCGAAGTCCTGAACAAAGCCGGTGTCAAAGGCATGCCCGCCAACTGGGACGAGTTCTTTGTCGCGGCCGACAAGATCAAGAAGTCCGGCGCTGTCGCTTTGGCCCACGGCGGTCAAAACTGGCAAGACTTCACCGTGTTTGAATCCGTTGCGTTGGGCGTGGGTGGTGCCAAGTTCTACAACGACGCGCTGGTCAAGCTCGACCCCGCTGCTTTGAACAGCCCCACCATGACCAAGGTGCTGACCACTTTCCGCAAGCTCAAGGGTTACACCGACGCTGCCTCCCCAGGCCGCGACTGGAACATGACCACCGCGATGGTGATTCAGGGCAAGGCCGGCTTCCAATTCATGGGTGACTGGGCCAAGGGCGAATTCACCGCCGCAGGCAAAAAGCCTGGTGAAGGTTTCTTGTGCGCCGCCGCGCCTGGCACGGCCAACGCCTACACCTTCAACGTCGACTCCTTCATCATGTTCAAGCTCAAGGACGAGGCCGCTCAGAAAGCCCAAGGCGATTTGGCCTCGGCGATTTTGAGCACCGAGTTCCAAGAGGTGTTCAACCAAAACAAGGGTTCCATCCCCGTGCGTTTGGGCCACGACATGAGCAAGTTCGACGACTGCGCCAAGCTCTCGGCGACCGACTTCGTGGCCACGGCCAAGTCCGGCGGTCTGGTGCCTTCGGTGGCCCACGGCATGGCCATTGAGCCCGCCAAGCAAGGCAGCATGCAAGACGTGGTCACCGCGTTCTGGAACGACGGCAAGATCTCGGTGGCCGAAGCGCAAAAGCGCATCGCCGCTGTGGCCACCGCCAAGTAAGCCTCCCTTCCTCCTCGCTTGAACCCAACGCCCACCCTCGGGTGGGTGTTGGGGCTCCCCCATGAAACACTCCTTAGAACACCACTTGCCCAAGTTGGTGCTGGCCCCGGCTTTTGTGCTGGGCCTGGCATTCATCTACGGCTTCATGATTTGGAACGGTGCGCTGTCGGTCACGGCCTCGCGCATGCTGCCCAATTACGAGTTCGTGGGCGGGTTGCAGTACGAGCGTTTGTGGGCGATGGAGCGCTGGTGGGTGGCGCTGAAAAACCTGGCGATCTTTGGCGTGCTCTACGTGGGCTTGTCGATGGCGCTGGGCGTGTTTTTGGCGATCTTGCTCGATCAGAAGGTGCGCGGTGAAGGCTTCATCCGCACCGTCTACCTCTACCCCATGGCGCTGTCTTTTGTGGTCACGGGGACCGCCTGGAAATGGATTCTCAACCCCAGCGATGGTTTGCAAAAAGTCATGCAAGACCTCGGCTGGACCTCTTTCACGTTCGACTGGCTGGTCCAGTCAGACTTGGCGATCTACTGTGTGGTGATCGCCGGTGTGTGGCAATCGGCTGGATTTGCCATGGCCTTGTTTTTGGCCGGTTTGCGCGGCGTGGACGACAGCATCATCAAGGCCGCACAAATCGACGGCGCGAGCCTGCCGCGCATTTACTGGCGCATCGTGTTGCCCACTCTCAAGCCGGTGTTTTTCTCGACCCTCATGGTCTTGTCGCACCTGGCCATCAAGAGCTTTGACTTGGTCATGGCCTTGACCTCGGGTGGCCCCGGCTACGCCACCGACGTACCCGCCACCTTCATGTACGCCATGAGCTTCTCGCGTGGGCAAATTGGCTTGGGTGCGGCCAGCGCGACCATCATGCTCGTCACGGTGGCGGCCATTGTTGTGCCCTACC
>JBEDCE010000141.1:0-5082 GCA_041176905.1 Pseudomonadota bacterium | reverse complement strand
TTGCAGACCGCCGAAAAAATGGGCAAGCGTGCCTTCGGTTGGGACTCCGACATGACCGCCTACGGCCCTAAGGCCCACTTGGGTTCGGCCATCATCAACTGGGCGCCTTACTACACCAAGGCCGTTAAAGAAGCCTTGGACGGCACCTGGGCCACTGGTGGTGTCTGGTGGGGCGTGAAAGAAGGCGCGATCGACATGGTCTCAGTGGCCAGCGACGTGCCTGCCGACACCAAAGCCAAGGTCGACACCATCAAGGCCGGCCTCAAAAACGGCAGCTTCCACCCATGGACCGGCCCCATCGTCGGTCAAGACGGCAAGCAAGTGCTGGCCAAAGGCGTGGTTGCCGACGACGCCTTCATGGGCGGCATCAAGTTCTACGTCAAAGGCGTGGAAGGCAAAGTGCCCAACTGATCGGCTGGTCTGATCAAACCCAAAAGGGCTGCTTCGGCAGCCCTTTTTTGTGGGCTCGGCCAGCCCACTAAAATCGGCTCAACCAATCAAGGACCCACGATGAGCATCAAATCGGACAAATGGATCCGCCGCATGGCGCAAGAGCACGGCATGATCGAGCCTTTCGAGCCCGGCCAAATTCGCCACAACGCCGCTGGCGAAAAAATCGTCAGCTACGGCACCAGCAGCTACGGCTACGACATCCGCTGCGCCCCCGAATTCAAGGTCTTCACCAACATCTACAGCACGGTGGTGGATCCCAAGAACTTCGACCCGAAAAGCTTTGTGGACATCGAGTCCGATGTCTGCATCATCCCGCCCAACAGTTTCGCGCTGGCCCGCACCATGGAGTACTTTCGCATACCGCGCAATGTGCTGACCGTGTGTTTGGGCAAAAGCACGTATGCCCGCTGCGGCATCATCGTCAACGTCACACCATTCGAGCCCGAGTGGGAAGGCTATGTGACCTTGGAGTTTTCCAACACCACGCCGCTGCCGGCCAAGATTTACGCCGGTGAAGGGTGTGCCCAGGTTTTGTTTTTTGAGAGCGACAAAGACGATGTGTGCGAGACCAGCTACAAAGACCGTGGCGGCAAGTACCAAGGCCAGGTCGGTGTAACCTTGCCCAAAACCTGAAATGTGCTGCCCAAGGCGCTAGATTAGGGGCTATTGACCTCTGTCAAGTTGCTGTCATGCTTTGGGCGCTACCATTGAGCATCATTGTTGATTTTCCATGAAATGACACCTACCGCGACACCGACCACTGCCCCCACGCCCATCCCCTTGGGCCAGCCTTTGCCGCACCGCAAGGTCATTCGCGAATGGTTGGCACCCATCGTGGAGCGACGAACGGCCACCGGCATTGCTTTGTTGCTGGTGGACTTGGTCTTGTTCTCTGCCCTGATGGTGGGCACAGTGGCGCTGGAGGCTTGGTGGGCCAAGTTGCTGTGCAGTTTGCTTGCCGGTTTCATGATCGGGCGTTTGTTCGTGATTGGCCACGATGCCTGCCACCAAAGTTACACACCTCACCGCGGCTTGAACCGTTGGTTGGGTCGTTTGGCCTTTTTGCCCTCGCTCACGCCGTTCAGCCTGTGGGAAGTGGGGCACAACGTGGTGCACCACGGCTACACCAACCTCAAGGGTGTGGATTTTGTTTGGGCGCCCCTGACCAAAGAAGAGTTTGAGGCCCTTTCGCCCGCTCGCCGCCGCTTGGAGCGCATCTACCGCAGCGGTTGGGGCCCAGCTTTGTACTACCTGATTGAAATGTGGTGGTTGCGCATGTTTTTCCCGCGCAAAACCTACCTCGGTACCCAGCGCAAAGAATTCTTCTGGGACGGCGTGGTGGCGTTGGTCACTGGCGTCCTGTGGATCGCCGCCTTGGTTTGGGCGGCTCTGGCCACCGAGCAGTCGGTATGGTCCACCGTGGGTTTTGGCTTTGTGATCCCGTACTTGTTCTGGAACGCCATGATCGGCTTTGTGGTCTACATCCACCACACCCACACCGCCGTGCAATGGCACGACGACAAAGCCGCGTGGTCCAAGGCGTCGCCTTTTGTGTCGACCACGGTGCACATGACCTTCCCTTACAAGATGGGTGCGGCCATGCACCACATCATGGAACACACCGCGCACCACGTGGACATGAGCATTCCCCTCTACAAGCTCAAAGATGCCCAGCAAATGCTGGAAGACACCTTACCCGGCCGCATCATCGTGCAGGGTTTTTCTTGGCGCTGGTACTTCCAAACGGCTCGCGACTGCAAGCTGTACGATTTCACCCGCCGTTGCTGGACCGACTTTGACGGCAAGCCCACCAGTGACTTCAAACCGGCGGTGGTTTGAGCCCTTGGCCTCGACCGGGGTCAAGGTGAGACAATACGGGGTTAACCCCCAATGCCCATGACCCAATCCTTTTCCGAACTGTCCCTCTCGCCCAAGATCGCCCGTGCTGTGGCCGAGATGGGCTACGAATCCATGACGCCCATTCAGGCACAGGCCATCCCGGTCGTGCTCGAAGGAAAAGACGTGATGGGCGCGGCCCAGACCGGCACCGGCAAGACCGCCGCGTTCTCGCTGCCTTTGCTGCAGCGCCTGCTCAAACACGAAAACGCTTCTACCTCGCCTGCACGCCACCCCGTGCGCGCCTTGGTGCTCTTGCCCACCCGCGAGTTGGCCGACCAAGTGGCGCAACAGGTCAAACTCTACGCCAAGTACACCGACCTGCGCAGCGCTGTGGTGTTCGGCGGGATGGACATGAAGCCCCAAACCTTGGAGCTCAAAAAAGGCGTGGAGGTCTTGGTCGCCACCCCAGGGCGTTTGCTCGACCACATCGAGGCCAAAAACTGCGTACTCAACCAAGTGGAGTACGTGGTCTTGGACGAGGCCGACCGCATGCTCGACATCGGCTTTTTGCCCGACCTGCAGCGCATCCTGAGCCACCTGCCCAAAACCCGCACCACTTTGCTGTTCTCGGCGACCTTCTCGCCCGAGATCAAGCGCTTGGCCGGCAGTTATTTGCAAAACCCCGTGACCATCGAGGTCGCACGGTCCAACGCCACCGCGTCTACCGTCGAGCAGCACTTCTACCGAGTCGAAGACGACGACAAGCGCTTGGCGCTCAAACAAATCCTGAACGAGCGCGGCGTCAAACAGGCCTTTGTGTTCGTCAACAGCAAACTCGGTTGCGCCCGATTGGCCCGTTCCTTGGAGCGCGAAGGCTTGGTGACCACCGCATTGCACGGCGACAAGAGCCAAGACGAACGCCTCAAGGCCTTGGAAGCGTTCAAGTCTGGCGCTGTGGACCTGTTGGTCTGCACCGACGTGGCCGCGCGTGGCCTGGACATCAAAGACGTGCCCGCGGTGTTCAACTTTGACATCCCCTTCAACGCCGAAGACTATGTGCACCGCATCGGCCGCACCGGTCGTGCAGGGGCCTCAGGTTTGGCGGTTTCGTTTGTGGGCGGCCGCGATGCCCGTTTGATGGGTGATTTGGAAAAATTGCTGACCACCAAAATCGAGATCGAGGCTTTTGAGTTGGCTTCGGAGCGTCGCGCACCACCCGGTCGCTTCAACGATGGCCAGCGTGCTTGGCGCGAGCCATCCACGGCCAGCGCCGCCCCAGCCCCTGTGCGCGCTCCTAGGCCCGCTAGGGCCAGTGCCGATCCCTTGTTCGATAAGCCCTACGAACCCAGTGCGTCGAGCACCGCCGCACCCGCTTGGGAAACCACACCCGCGCCCAGCAGCCGCAGCGCGCTGTCACCCAACATCAAGCCGCGCAAAAAAGTGGCGGCTTTGTTCAAGGTGGCCGAGCCGGCTCAAGTCCCGTCGGACGAAACCGAAGGCGCTTGAGCGCAAGACTCGCACACCACACGGCGAACCTCACCGTGTGGGCCGATCTCGGCAGCACTTAAGCCGCCACCCCATACACATCCCGTGTCCAGCGCCAGCAGCCCTGGGCGCTGCAAGCCGCCCAAGGTGGACCAATGGCCAAAGGCCACTGGCACATTCGCTGTTCGCCGATTCGGCACGTCAAACCACGCCATGAAGCCCGGCGGTGCCGCCTCGGCCTTGTCCTTGGTTTTGAACTCCATCTCACCCTCGGCTGAGCACAGGCGCATGCGCGTGAGGGCGTTGACCGCCACCCGCAGCCGCTCGGTGCGAGGCCAATCGTCGCGCCAATGGCCGGGCTGGCTGCCGAACAAGGCGCGCAGGTGCTCGACCCAGTCGGTATCCGTCAAAGCGTCGTGCAGTTCGTGCGCCAAGCCCAAGGTTTGCGCCACGTTCCAGCTGGGCAAGACGCCTGCGTGCACCATCAGCCAGCCGTGTTCGTGCAAAGCCAGTGGCCGCTCGCGCAACCAACGCATCAGATCGTCGGCATCGGGCGCGTTCAGCACGTCTTGAACGGTGTCGCTGGGATGAAGTGGGCGAATGCCGGCATGCACGGCCAGCAAGTGGATGTCGTGGTTACCCAAGAGGGCGTGGGCACTGCCCGACCATTCGCGGATCTGGCGCAGCACGCCCAATGAGTCGGGGCCGCGGTTGACCAAATCACCCAAGAGGTACAGCGTGTCGCGGCTGGGCGAGAAGTCGAGGGTGTGGAGCAATCGCTGCAGGGCGCTGTGGCAGCCCTGAACGTCGCCAATCAAATAAACAGACATGCCGACATTGTCGGCGATGCTGGGCAGATTTACTGTTTGACGGTGCCGGTGATACGGCCACCGCGTTCGATTTGCAGCTCTTTGTATTGCAACGCACCCGAGACTTGACCGGTGGCGTGAATGACCAAATTGGCGCTGCAGGCCACGTCGTTGGCGATGGCCCCGTGAACGTGCATGGTGTCGGCGCGCACCTTGCCGGTGATGGTGCCGGCCTTCTCGACCAACAGGTCTTGGGCAGCGATGGAGCCAGAGACGGCACCGCTGATGATGGCTTTGCCGGGAGCATCGATCGTGCCGGTGAAGGTCACACCCTCGCCAATGATGAGGTCTTGGTTGGAGGGGTCAAAAGGCTTGTTCATGGGGTGGCTTTGCAAAAAATGAGATTTTTCTCATTGTACTGTTGACTGCGTGAGCCATCAAAGCCCAAGGCATGAAGAAAAGGGTCAGCAGTCACAGATCTGCTAACCCTTGCTTT
>JBEDCE010000140.1:0-5119 GCA_041176905.1 Pseudomonadota bacterium | reverse complement strand
GCTCGTGTCGATGGAAGAGATGAGCCGCTGCATCCACTGCACCCGCTGTGTGCGCTTCGGTCAAGAAATCGCCGGCGTGATGGAGCTCGGCATGAGCCACCGCGGCGAACACGCCGAGATCGAAACTTTTGTCGGCCAGTCGGTGGACTCCGAGCTCTCGGGCAACATGATCGACATCTGCCCCGTGGGCGCGCTCACCAGCAAACCCTTCCGTTACCAAGCCCGCACCTGGGAACTCTCGCGCCGCAAGAGCGTGAGCCCGCACGACGCCACCGGCGCCAACCTGATCGTTCAGGTCAAGAACCACCGCGTCATGCGCGTGGTGCCGCTGGAAAACGACGCCGTCAACGAATGCTGGATCGCCGACCGCGACCGTTACTCCTATGAAGCCTTGAACGGCGAAGACCGCCTGACCCAGCCCATGCTCAAGCAGGGCGGCGAATGGAAAACGGTCGATTGGCAGACCGCCCTGGAATACGTGGCCAATGGGCTGAAGCAAGTCAAAGCCGACCATGGTGCCAACAGCATCGGTCTTTTGGCCAGCCCCCACAGCACCGTCGAAGAGTTGGCTTTGGCCGGCGCTTTGGTGCGTGGCTTGGGCAGCGAGAACATCGATTCGCGCTTGCGCGCCGCCGACTTCAGCAACGTGGGTGCCAACGGCACCGCCCGTTGGTTGGGTCGCTCCTTGGCGTCCTTGTCCACCGTGCAGCGCGTGCTGGTGGTGGGCTCGAACCTGCGCAAAGACCAACCCCTGATGGCGCAGCGTTTGCGCCAAGCCGTGCGCCAAGGCGCCCAGCTCAGCGCCTTGGTGGCCCAGCCCATGGATTGGGCCATGCGCGTGCACCAGAGCCTGGTTGCGCCGTCGGCCGATTGGGTCATGGCCTTGTCCGGTGTGGCCGCGGCCGTGGCCGAAGCCCAAGGTGTGGCCGCTCCTGTGAGCGCCACCCCCACCGAGACAGACCGCGCCATCGCCAAGTCCTTGCTGGGTGGCGAGCACAAAGCCATCTTGCTCGGCAACGCCGCCGCTCACCACGAAAAAGCCAGTAGCCTCTTGGCCCTAGCGCAATGGATCGGTGAGCACACCGGTGCAACCGTCGGCTACTTGGGCGAAGCCGCCAACAGCGTGGGCGCTCAGTTGGTGCGCGCCGTGCCGGGGCAGGGCGGACAAAACGCCAGCCAGATGTTGCGCGGTGGTCTGAAGGTCGCGGTCTTGTTGGGTGTGGAGCCCGGCTTGGACAGCGCCGCCGGTGGCCAAGGCTTGGTGGGGGCCGAGATGGTCGTCACCCTGAGCGCCTTCAAAACCAATATGGACGTCAGCGACGTGCTCTTGCCGATCGCCCCGTTCACCGAAACCTCGGGCTCCTTCGTCAACACCGAAGGCCGTTTGCAAAGCTTCCACGCCGTGGTGCGCCCCTTGGGCGAAGCCCGTCCGGCCTGGAAAGTCTTGCGCGTCTTGGGCAACCTCTTGGGCTTGGGCGGCTTTGATGCCGACTCCTCACAAGCGGTGTTGGCCGCGGCCCTGCCGGGTGTTCGCGTGGGCGAGGTGGTGGACAGCGCCTGTTTGTCCAACGCCGTGTCGGTGAACATCGACACCCAACGCGCCACGCTTGAGCCGTGTGTGGCCCCGATTTACCAACTCGATGGTTTGGTGCGCCGCGCCTCTTCGCTGCAGCTCACCGCCGATGCCCGTGCAGGAGTGGCCGCATGATCGACACGATGTACAACACCGGCTTGGGCTTGATTGCCGCGCCTTGGTGGGCCGAGGCCGCTTGGCCTGTGCTGTGGATCCTCATCAAAATCGTGGCCGTCTTGGCTCCACTGATGGGTGCTGTGGCCTACCTGACTTTGTGGGAGCGCAAGCTGCTGGGCTTCATGCAAGTGCGTTTGGGTCCCAACCGCGTGGGCCCGTTCGGTTTGTTGCAGCCCATTGCCGACGCCATCAAGCTCTTGACCAAAGAACTGATCCGACCCAGCGCCGCGAGCAATGGTTTGTTCCGCTTGGGCCCGATCATGGCCATCATGCCGGCACTGGCCGCTTGGGTGGCGGTGCCGTTTGGCCCCGAAGCCGTGCTGGCCAACCTGAACGCAGGCTTGTTGGTGATCCTGGCCATCACCTCGATCGAGGTTTACGGCGTGATCATCGCGGGCTGGGCGTCCAACTCCAAATACGCTTTCTTGGGTGCGCTGCGTGCCTCGGCACAAATGGTGTCGTACGAGATCGCCATCGGTTTTTGTTTCTTGGTGGTCGTGATGACCGCTGGCAGCTTGAACTTGGGTGAGATCGTGGCCTCGCAAGAGCGAGGCACCTTTGCCGACATGGGCTTGAACTTCCTGTCTTGGAACTGGTTGCCCTTGCTGCCGATTTTTATGGTCTACCTGATCTCGGGTGTGGCCGAAACCAACCGCCACCCCTTTGACGTGGTCGAGGGTGAAGCCGAAATCGTGGCCGGTCACATGGTCGAGTATTCGGGCATGGGCTTTGCCATCTTCTTCTTGGCCGAATACGCCAGCATGTGGTTGATCTCGATCTTGGCCGTCTTGATGTTCTTGGGCGGCTGGGATGCACCTGTGGCCGGTCTGGAATTTGTGCCCGGCTGGATTTGGTTGGGCCTGAAAACCTTTGTGGTGGTCTCGATGTTCATCTGGATCCGCGCCACCTTCCCGCGTTTCCGTTACGACCAGATCATGCGCTTGGGTTGGAAGATCTTCATACCAGTGACCCTGATTTGGTTGGTGCTGGTCGGCGCCTTCATGCAGACCCCTTGGAACATTTGGAAATGAGTCAGGCAAACACCATGTCAAACACCGCTGTTGCCCCTTTCTCCTGGAGCGATTTCGCCAAAAGTTTTCTGCTGGTTGAATTGCTCAAAGGCATGGCCTTGACCGGTCGCTACGCGTTTCGTCGCAAGATCACGGTCCAGTTCCCCGAAGAAAAAACGCCTTTGTCGCCGCGTTTCCGTGGCCTGCACGCGCAGCGCCGTTATGAAAACGGCGAAGAGCGCTGCATCGCTTGCAAATTGTGCGAAGCGGTGTGCCCAGCCATGGCCATCACCATCGAGTCCGATGCGCGAGAAGACGGCACCCGCCGCACCACGCGCTACGACATCGACTTGACCAAGTGCATCTTCTGCGGCTTTTGTGAAGAAGCTTGCCCCGTCGACGCCATCGTCGAGACCCACATCTTGGAGTACCACGGCGAGAAACGCGGTGACCTGTACTTCACCAAAGACATGTTGCTCGCCGTGGGCGACCGCTACGAAAAAGAGATCGCCGCGGCCAAAGCGGCCGATGCCCCTTACCGCTGATCCCCGAGCCCCACAAGCAAAGACACTCCCATGGATTACACCTCCGGCTTTTTCTACCTGTTCGCCGCGGTCTTGTTGTTTGCGGCCCTTCGGGTCGTCACCGCGCGCAACCCCGTGCACGCCGTGCTCTATTTGATGCTGGCTTTCTCGCAAGCCGCCGCCCTGTGGCTCTTGCTCAAGGCCGAGTTCTTGGGGATCACCTTGGTGCTGGTCTACCTCGGTGCGGTGATGGTGCTGTTTTTATTCGTGGTGATGATGCTCGACATCAACATCGACGCGATGCGCCAAGGCTTCTGGCGCAACTTACCCTTGGCCGCCGCTTTGGGTGGTTTGGTGGCCGCTCAATTGATCGCCGTGCTGTGGGCCGGCTTCCCGCGTCTGTCTGCCAACCCCGACCTGCCCTTGGCCGGCATCAACGCGGTGGACTACTCCAACACCCGTGAGCTGGGCATCTTGCTCTACACCGAATACCTGTACCCGGTTGAAATCGCCGCGGTGATATTGCTCGTGGCCATGATCGCGGCCATCGCTTTGACCCTGCGCCAGCGCAAAGACACCAAGACCATCGATGCGTCGCAGCAGGTTCGCGTGCGGGCCGCTGACCGCCTGAGCGTGGTGTCGATGAACGCCACACAAGCCGCTGCGCCTGCAGCACCTGCCAAAGAGGAGGGCGCCGCATGATCGCCAGCAGTTTGACCCTGGGCCACTTTTTGTCGGTGGGCGCCATTCTGTTCGCCATCTCGGTGGTGGGTATTTTCATCAACCGCAAGAACCTCATCGTTTTGCTCATGGCCATTGAGCTCATGCTCTTGGCGGTGAACATGAACTTCGTGGCGTTTTCTTACTTCTTGGGTGACATGCACGGCCAGGTGTTCGTGTTCTTCATCCTGACCGTGGCCGCCGCCGAGTCGGCGATTGGCTTGGCGATTTTGGTGCTCTTGTTCCGCAACAAGTCCTCCATCAGCGTTGAGACGCTCAACAGCCTCAAGGGCTGAGGCCCTCCCATCGAACCGATCACGACCCGAACAAGACCATGAGCTCCACCCTATCCGCAAGCACCCTGCTGGCCGTCCCCATGGCCCCGCTGGTCGGCGCCACGCTGGCCGGCATCTTGGGCACCACCTTCGGTGGCAATGTGTTGGGCCGCCGCGCCACTCACAGCCTGACCATTCTGGGCGTGTTGGTGTCCTTCATCCTCTCGGTCATGACCTTGATGGCGGTGATGGACGGCGCGCGCTTCAACGAAACCATTTACGAGTGGATGGTCGTGGGCGGCTTGAAGATGGAAATCGGCTTCATGGTCGATGGGCTGACCGCAATGATGATGTGCGTGGTCACCTTTGTGTCGCTCATGGTGCACCTCTACACCATCGGCTACATGGAAGAAGACAAGGGCTACAACCGCTTCTTCGCCTACATCTCGCTCTTCACCTTCTCGATGTTGATGCTGGTGATGAGCAACAACTTGCTTCAGCTCTTCTTCGGCTGGGAAGCTGTGGGCTTGGTGTCGTATTTGTTGATCGGGTTTTGGTTCAACAAACCGACCGCGATCTTCGCCAACATGAAAGCCTTCTTGGTCAACCGCGTGGGTGACTTCGGCTTCATCCTGGGCATCGGCTTGATCGTGGCCTACACCGGCAGCTTGAACTACACCGAGATCTTCGCCAAAGTCAACGAGATCGAAGCATTGACCCTGCCGGGCACCGACTGGATGCTGGTCACCGTCATCGCGATTTGTTTGTTCATCGGCGCCATGGGCAAGTCGGCTCAGTTCCCACTGCACGTTTGGCTGCCCGATTCGATGGAAGGCCCCA
>JBEDCE010000139.1:0-5133 GCA_041176905.1 Pseudomonadota bacterium | reverse complement strand
TTTGCACCACGCTGATGGCGTTGAGCACCTCGGAGGCGATGGCGCTCGAGTCGGCCACGCGGTCTTGGTTGGTGCGCGACAAGCGCCTCACACGTCGACCCAAATACACGCTGGGAAAAATCACCGCTACCAGCACCGCCACCACCTGCAGCATCAGCACCGGGTTGGTCCACACCAGCATCAACAACGCACCAGAGCCCATGACCAAATTGCGCAGTCCCATGGAGAACGAAGAACCCACGACGGTCTGCACCAGCGTGGTGTCGTTGGTCAAACGCGAGAGCACCTCCCCCGATTGGGTGGTCTCAAAAAAAGCGGGGCTTTGCTTGAGCACATGGCCGTACACCGCATTGCGCAGGTCGGCGGTGATGCGCTCGCCCAACCAGCTCACGGTGTAGTAACGCCCAGCCGAGAACACCGCCAAAGCCACCGCCACCCCAAACAGCTGCAAAAAATTGCCCGACAACTGGTCGGCTGTGGCGCCGCTGGCCAGGCCTTGGTCGATCAACTGGCGCAAAACCCAAGGAAAAGCCAAGGTTGTGCCGGCCGCCAAGAGCAAAAACAGGGCGGCAAAGCCCAGGGCGACGCGGTAGGGTTTGAAAAAGGGGATCAGTCCCCGCAGGGATTTGGGTGTGGATGCCATCGAATTCGGTCGTATTGGTGTCGTCCTAAGCATAAAGCAAAGTTTTTGCGATGGGACTTGAAATCCAGCCTCGGCGCCCTTATCATTAGCACTCGCTCAAGTCGAGTGCTAACAACACGGCTTCGAGGCCGACCCCAGGTCGGTCACTTTTTTCTTGAACGCAACCTCTAGGAGATGCTATGAACCTTCGTCCACTCGCCGATCGCGTGATCGTCAAACGCATTGAAAGCGAAACCAAAACCGCTTCGGGCATTTTCATTCCCGACAACGCCGCCGAAAAGCCCGACCAAGGCGAAGTCTTGGCCGTCGGCCCTGGCAAGCGCAACGACAAGGGCGATATCGCCCCCATGAACGTCAAAGTGGGCGACCGCGTCCTGTTTGGCAAATACAGCGGCCAGACCGTCAAGGTCAGCGGCGATGAGCTGTTGGTCATGAAAGAGGACGACCTCTTCGCGATCGTTGAAGGCAAGTGATTCTGCAAAACCGAACGGGCTGCGCACAGCGCCATTGCCCATTCTGTTTGCAACCGTTTAAATTTATTTAGGAGCTACTCACATGGCAGCAAAAGACGTAATTTTCGGCGGCGAAGCCCGCGCACGCATGGTTGAAGGCGTGAACATTTTGGCCAACGCGGTCAAAGTGACCTTGGGCCCTAAGGGCCGTAACGTGGTGTTGGAGCGCTCGTTCGGCGCCCCCACCGTGACCAAGGACGGTGTGTCCGTGGCCAAGGAAATCGAACTCAAAGACAAGCTGCAAAACATGGGCGCGCAGATGGTCAAGGAAGTCGCTTCCAAGACTTCTGACAACGCTGGCGACGGCACCACCACCGCCACCGTGTTGGCCCAAGCCATCGTGCGCGAAGGCATGAAGTACGTGGCCGCCGGCATGAACCCGATGGACCTGAAGCGCGGCATCGACAAGGCCGTGACGGCTTTGATCGAAGAGCTGAAGAAGGCCACCAAGGCCACCACCACCACCAAAGAAATCGCCCAAGTCGGTTCGATCTCTGCCAACAGCGACCACAGCATCGGCGACATCATCGCCAAGGCCATGGACAAAGTGGGCAAAGAAGGCGTGATCACCGTGGAAGACGGCAAGTCTTTGGACAACGAACTCGACATCGTTGAAGGCATGCAGTTTGACCGCGGCTACCTGTCGCCTTACTTCATCAACAACCCCGAAAAGCAAGCCGCTTTGTTGGACAACCCCTTCGTGTTGTTGTTCGACAAGAAGATCAGCAACATCCGCGATCTGCTGCCCACGCTGGAAGCCGTGGCCAAAGCTGGCCGTCCTTTGTTGATCATTGCCGAAGACGTCGAAGGCGAAGCCTTGGCAACCTTGGTGGTGAACACCATCCGTGGCATCTTGAAGGTTGTCGCCGTGAAAGCCCCTGGCTTTGGTGACCGTCGCAAAGCCATGTTGGAAGACATCGCCATCCTGACCGGCGGCAAAGTGATCGCTGAAGAAGTCGGCCTGACCTTGGAAAAAGTGACTTTGGCCGACCTCGGCCAAGCCAAGCGCATCGAAGTGGGCAAGGAAAACACCATCATCATCGACGGTGCCGGTGCCGCGATCGACATCGAAGCCCGCGTCAAGCAAGTGCGTGTGCAAATCGAAGAAGCCACGTCCGACTACGACCGCGAAAAGCTGCAAGAGCGCGTGGCCAAGTTGGCTGGTGGTGTGGCCGTGATCAAGGTTGGCGCTGCCACCGAAGTCGAAATGAAAGAAAAGAAAGCCCGCGTCGAAGACGCCTTGCACGCCACCCGCGCTGCAGTGGAAGAAGGCATCGTGGCTGGTGGTGGCGTGGCTTTGCTGCGCGCCCGTCAGTCCGCTGGCGCCATCAAAGGCGACAACGCTGACCAAGAAGCCGGCATCAAGCTGGTCTTGAAAGCCATCGAAGCGCCTCTGCGCGAGATCGTTTACAACGCTGGCGGCGAGCCATCGGTGGTGGTCAACGCGGTGATGGCTGGCAAAGGCAACTTTGGCTTCAACGCTGCCAACGACACCTACGGCGACATGATCGAAATGGGCATCTTGGACCCCACGAAAGTGACGCGCACGGCTTTGCAAAACGCAGCGTCCGTGGCCTCTTTGATGTTGACCACCGAGTGCATGATTTCCGAAGCGCCGAAAGACGAAGCCGGCGCTGGCGGCGGTGGCATGCCCGACATGGGCGGCATGGGTGGTATGGGCGGCATGGGCATGTAAGTGCCTGAGCCGGTCTGAGGGCCTCGGCCCTCCAGCCTCAAAAAACCCCGCGGGTGCAAACCCAGCGGGGGTTTTTTATGGGCCCGTGATTCCATCTGTAGCGGCAGAGCCCCGAGACAATCGTTCGGCCTCAGGCTGCGAGTACAGCGAGACCAACAAATCAACACTGTCCTGCCCCAAACGCGGCGGGTCGCGCCGCACACCCAATCGCTCGCCGCCCAGGCTCAGCGGCAACAAGGCCGTGGACGCGGTTTGTCCGGCCCGTGCGCCATCGGGCAAGGTGATGGGCGCCAAACCCCCGGTGACCAGCAGGTGCGGGTCGTCGAGCAGCTCGTGCGGCGCGGTGATCGGCGCAAACGGCAGGCCTTCGCGCTCAAAGAGCGCAGCGAGTTCGGCGCGGGTATGGGTTTGTAAACGCTCGCGCAAGGCCGGGATGAGCCACGCGCGTTCGCGCACGCGGTCGTTGTTGGTGCACAGGCGCTCATCGGCCAACCAATCGTCAAACCCAAAAGCGCGGCAAAAAATCGACCATTGCGTGTCGCTGACCACGGCCAAGAAAATCTGCTCGCCGTCTTGAACGTTGAACACGTCGTAAATGCCCCAGGCCGAAATGCGCGCGGGCATGGGCGCCGCGGGCTGGCCCGTCATGGCGAACTGCATCATGTGCTGGGCCACCAAGAACACATTGTTTTCAAACAAGGCGCTTTGCACCTGTTGGCCCAAGCCGGTGCGCTCGCGCTCGGCGAGCGCGGCCATCACGCCGATGGCACCGAACAGTCCACCCATGATGTCGTTGACCGAAGAGCCTGCGCGCAAAGGGTCGCCCGGGCGGCCCGTCATGTAGGCCAAGCCCCCCATCATTTGCACCACTTCATCGAGTGCGGTGCGGTGGTCATACGGGCCGGGCAAAAAACCTTTGTGGCTGACGTAGATCAGGCGTGGGTGGCGCGCACTTAGGGTCTCGTAGTCCAGCCCCAACTTGCGCATGGTGCCGTCTTTGAAGTTCTCGCTCACCACGTCGGCGGTGGCGATCAGGCGCAGGGCGGCTTCGCGGCCTTCGGGCGTTTGCAAATCGAGCACCAGGCTTTTTTTGTTGCGGTTGAAGAGCGGGTAAAAGCCCGCACCAGAGCCCAGCAAGCGCCGCGTGTTGTCGCCGGCCGGTGGTTCGACCTTGATGACCTCAGCTCCCAAATCGGCCAGCACCAAACCGCAGGTGGGGCCCATGACCATGTGGGTGAACTCGACCACCCGCAAGCCTTCATAAGGCAAAGTTTTGCTCATCGCGTTGTCCAATCGAAACCTTTGGGCAAACCGGCCTCGGGCACCATGCCGTACAGCGGCTCCTTCGGCAGGGCTTGGTGCAGCACCGCGCGGGCGCGCATCAGGCCCTCAAAATCCACACCCGTGTCGCAGCCCATGGCGTGCAACATGAACACCAGATCTTCGGTCACCACATTGCCCGAAGCGCCGGGCGCGTAGGGGCAGCCGCCCAAGCCCCCTTGTGAGCTGTCGAACGCACGCACACCCACATCGAGCGCGGCCAGCGCGTTGGCCAGCCCCAAGCCGCGCGTGTTGTGCAGGTGGGCCGCGCCAGCACGCTCCCCCAACTCAGCGAACAAGCGTTGGAACAAGCGCCGCACCTGTGCTGGATGGGCCATGCCGGTGGTGTCGGACAGACCGACCTCGTCCACTCCGGCCTGCGCACATGCCACAGCCAAACGGATCACATCGTCTTCGGGCACCAGGCCTTGCAAAGTGCACCCAAACGCCGTGGACAGGCCCACCTCCAAGGCCACGGGTGTCGCGGCATTCAGGCGGTTGTGTTCACGCACCGCGCTCACAACTTGGCGCAACTCGGCGAGCATCGCTTCGTGGGTCTTGCGCACATTGGCCAAGGAATGTGCCTCGCTGGCCGAGACCGGCACGGTGATTTTGTGAACGCCCGCTTCCAGCGCGGCCACCGCCCCTTGATGGTTGGGGACCAAGGCCATGACCCGCAGCCCCACGTGACGCCGGGCGTGTTGCACCACTTGCGCGGTGTCGGCCATTTGTGGCAACAGCTTGGGCGACACGAAGGAGCCCACCTCGATTTCGCGCAAACCCGAGGCGGCCAGCGCGTCGATCCAGCGGCACTTGGCCTCGGTGGGCATCACCGTGGTGATGGACTGCAGGCCATCGCGCGGCCCGACTTCGCTGATCAATACGTCCATGGTGTCTTTCTAAACGTGGGCGACGGCGGGCCAAGTCATTCGGATGCGGGTGCCGCGCTGCGCCATCACGGG
>JBEDCE010000138.1:0-5185 GCA_041176905.1 Pseudomonadota bacterium | reverse complement strand
AGATGGCCACGCCAAAGGCAAAGGGCACGTGGTAGCCCATGCCCAGCTTGCGGCAGATCTCGACCTCGCGCATCATCCAAGAGACGAAGGCGCCGAGCGCGCACACCGTGATGAGTTGCCAAAGGCCGCCCTCCATCAGGGGTGCAAAGCGCAGGCCATAGGACAGATCGGGCGGTGCGATGCTGATCTGCCAGAGGTTCCAAGTCGGGCCTTGTGAGGCGCCCCACAAAATGAGCGCTGTGCCCAGGAACGAAAAGAACAGGGTTGTGACGCCGAAAAACCCGACGTAAAACGGTCCGACCCAAAAGTCGAACAAATCACCACCCAGCAGGGTACCACCGCGAACACGGTACTTTTTCTCAAAACTCAGCATGGCCATGGTAGGGTCCTCCTGCTTCAGTGGATGAACAGGTGCCGCATCGACGCGAGGTCAATGACAGCACCTGAACGACAAGTCCTGGATCAGGACTTGGGAACAGCGATGGAAGCCACCGAAGGCGGCAGCGGCGAGTTTTGCGCCGATGCAGCCACGGGCTTTTTCGCGCCGTCGAGCCAGTTGAATTTGTTGGTGCTGAGCAAGATGAGGTGAATCATCGCGGCCAGGCCGAACAAGAAAATACCCTGCAGCACCATGGCACGCAAAGGGTCGTAAAGTCGCCAAATTCTCCACATGGTGAATCTCCTAAATGATGTGGGACATGAAGGTGTACACAGCCGCGGTCACACCTTGACTCATGCTCTTGGCATCCTCTGCGCCGGGCAGCAAGTCTCGCCAGTGAACGCCGACCAGCTTGGCCAGTAGGACGACCGCGAACAGACAGACGAACCCGATGAAGAAAATGGACCAATAAGCAGGGGACTCATCCGCACGCGAATGTTCCTTGTTCAAGTGTTTGGTGTTTTGCATGGCAGTGACTCCGTCATTCGATGGATTGAAAAATCAGCTCTGAATCAGAACCAAGGACGCCACGCCCAGACCAGGATGTGGGCGACCACAGCAACCGCTGTGAAGCCGACCAAGCCCTGCATCCAGTAGTGGTGGAACTCCTGGGCTTCCTCATCGGTGAGTCCGGAAATTGATGTCTTTGTGGACATGTTTTGCTCCTATTAACAAGGCCTTGCGACCGGGGATGCGCACAACCCGCGCAGATGGGCATCCGCAGCCAATGGCCACGACATCTTTTGAACGGGGGTGCTCATGCCGCCACCCCCAAGCCCAGTTCGCGGCTGGCCGCGTTCACATGGGCTTCGGTCACCTCGCCATGGCCTTGGGCCTGCGAGAGTTGTTCGGCTTGGTCGCGCAAGCGCTTGGCCGCTGAAATCTGCACCAACACCGGCTGGTTTTGCACCACATCGCGCAAGCGCTGCTGGGCTTGGTCTTGCCAACTGGCGTTGGGCGGCGACACACCACGCGCCTGCGTGGCTTCGACTTTGTCCATCTCGGTGCCCAAGGGCAGGATGTGGAACAGCGCATCAAACAAGGCGTTGCAGACCTCTTGGATCAGGTAGCTCGCGCCGCTGTAACCCATGAAGGGCGTGCCGGTGTGGCGGCGGATGATGGCGCCGGGAAAGGACGCGGGAATGAAGGCCGCCCGCATCGGGCTGCCGCCTGAGATTTCGCTCAAGTACATGCGCTCGTTGTAGCTGCCGAACATGATCAAAGGGGTTTGCGTTTTGACCAGTTCACGCACAGCGACGTTGTCGGTTTTGGTGCCTGCGGTGCGCGAGACACTGAAGCGACAAGGCAAACCCATTTCGTTTTCGAGGAAGTTTTTCAAGCCCCGGGAATAGGTCTCACCCGCCACCACGGCAAAGCTGGCGGTGGCAAAGAAGTCTTGCGTGACGGAGCGCCACAGGTCCCACATGGGTTTCAGGGTGGTGTGCTTCTCGCGCTCAATGAAAGGCTCGGGGTCCAGGTGCAACAACTCACCCAACTTGCGCAAGAAGTTGGTGGTGCTGTGCAGGCCAATGGGCGCTTGTAAATAGGGGCGCTCCAGTGCCTCGCACAGCATGCGACCGAATTCTCGGTACATGCAAATGTTCACATCGGCTTCCACCAGTCGGGACACGTCGGCCAAGTGGCTGCCCAGCGGGAAGACCATGTTGACCTCGGCGCCGATGCCCTGCACCAAGCGACGGATCTCAGCCAAGTCGCTCGCACTGTTGAAGGTGCCGTAGCAAGGGCCGATGATGTTCACGCGAGGCTTTTCGTCGGCTGGGCGCTCTTCAAACGGCTTGCGGGCGGGCACTTTTCGCAAGCCGTATTCGCTCCACAACCAGTACATGGCGCGGTTGGCGCACTGCCATTGGTCTTCGTCGATGGTGCGCGGTAAAAAGCGGGCGATGTTGGTGCCTTCGGGCGTCACGCCGCCACCGATCATTTCGGCAATCGAACCCGTCACCACCACGGCGGGCAGTTCGGCGTCCAGCGTGGCGTGGGCGCGTTTCATGGCACCTTCGGTGCCTTCGCGGCCCAACTGCTCTTCGGCCAGACCCGTCACCACAATCGGCAACTCGTGCGGTGGCAGAGCATCGGTGTAGTGCAGCACCGAGGTCACGGGCAAGTTTTCGCAACCCACCGGGCCGTCGATCACCACTTGCAAGCCCTTGATGGCCGTGAACACATAGACCGCACCCCAGTAACCGCCCGCGCGGTCGTGGTCGAGGATGAGTGGCGACTTGGGCTTGGCCACGGTGTTGGGAGTCAGCGTGACGTCGGTCATGAGCCCATCTCCTCGGCTTTGCGTTTTTTCAGGATCTTTTCCAACTGGCGTCGGGTTTCGGCCTTGAACTCGGGCCGGTCTTTGGGCACCGACTCCCACACGCCTGCGGCGTGGCCTGCGCCCACATCGCCAAAGAAGTCCTTCATGGCGTCAAAGCGGGCCTGGTTGCCCATGGCCGCTTGCACCACCTGCACCAGTGAACCGGCACCGGCCACGCCCATGAGGGGACGGGCCGAAATCAGGTTGGTGAAGTACAGCGAAGGCACGCTGTTTTGCTTGGCGATCTGCACCACTGGAGTGGTGCCGATGGCCAGCTGCGGCCGGTATTCGTACATGGCGTTCAGGTCTTGCTCTAGTGAGGCGCGCATTTGCACCTGCACGCCTTTGGCCTTGAGCCACTCGATGTCGTGCGCATTCCACTCGGTCGCTGGACAGGCCGAGCCCACGTAACGCAGATCGGCCCCGCATTCGATCAGCAAGCGGCCGACCAACAACTCAGAACCCTCATAACCGCTCAAGGTGATGCGGCCCGAAATGGGCTTTTGCATCAAGAGACCGCGCATTTGTGCCAGCGACTGGTTGCGCGCCACATCGATCTGCGCCTGCGCAATGCCGACCGCCTGGCCGATGTTTTGCAACCAGTCTTGTGTGCCTTCTAGGCCCACCGGGGCCGAGCCCACCACGGGACGACCAGCGGCTTTGAATTCGCGCACGCTGGCGGTGTAGAAAGGATGGATGGCTGCAGCCACGCTGCAGTCGAGCGCGGCGTACAACTCGCGCCATTCGCGGGTGGGCACCACCGGGCCTGCGGCCAAGCCCATGGGGGCCAGCATCTGACCAATGATGACTGGATCGGCCGGGAACATCTCGCCCAGCAGCGCCACCGTGGGCTTGTCCCCACGACCGGCGCGGGGTGCGGCCACAGGGCCGCTCATGATTTCTTCGCGGGCGTATTTCAGCATCGCTCCGGCCAGCACGTCTTTGGCCTCGGCATGGGTGGGCACACCAAAGCCGGGTACGTCGATGCCGATGATGCGCACGCCGTTGATCTCTTTGGGCAGCAGCTGCAACGGCACACCGCTGGCGGTCGGCACACACAGGTTGATGATGATGACGGTGTCGACCTGGTTCGGGTCGGCCTCGGCGTGCACCGCTTCGCGGATGTCTTCGAACAGCTTGCCCGTGACCAGCGATTCCGAGTTAAAGGGCACATAGCCCACGCTGCGGCGAGCGCCGTAAAAGTGCGAAGTGAACGTGAGGCCGTACACACAGCAAGCCGAGCCCGACAGAATGGTGGCCGTGCGCTTCATGCGCAGGCCCACACGCAGCGAGCCAAACGCCGGGCACATGCTTTGCGGCTGGTCGTGCGGACCGGCATCGGGCTGGCGCGGGTAATCTCGGGCGTACTGGTCGAGCACTTCGGATTTACCGGCTTCTTTGGCGGCGGCCACCATGGCTTCGGTGCCTGCGTGGCAACCCATGCCGTCGCCTTGCAGACCTGCCGGGTTCGCCGCTTGGGGGCTGGGGTGAATCGGGATGGTGCGTGTCATGGCTGTTACCTGTGGTGTGTCGGTGGCTGCGTTCAAGCAGCGTCGTAGACGACTTCCAGCGAGGGCTTGATGTCTTCGTGCTTGCCCACCATGTCGAACACGGTCGCGGGCTCGAGCACCACGTTGCGGCCGACCACGTCGGCGCTGAACAGGCCCAGCAATTGGTCTTGGGTCTGGGGTTTCGGACGCATGGGCGGGGCTTCGGCCACGTTCTTGGCCAACTCAGCAAACAGCGGGCCCCACTCGCCATCGGGGCGGCCGATGATTTCGTAGCTGGCACTCTTGCGGCGGATGTCCTCATTGGCCGGGATCGCGGCCAGCACAGGAATGCCGGCGTTGTCGGCAAAGGCTTGGGCTTCGCCCGTGCCGTCGTCCTTGTTGATGACCATACCGGCCACGCCGACGTTGCCGCCGAGCTTGCGGAAGTATTCGACCGCGCTGCACACGTTGTTGGCCACGTACAGCGACTGCAAGTCGTTGCTGGCCACCACGATGACCTTTTGGCACATGTCGCGGGCAATCGGCAGGCCGAAACCGCCGCACACCACGTCGCCCAAAAAGTCGAGCAGCACGTAGTCAAAGCCCCAATCGTGGAAGCCCAATTTTTCGAGGGTTTCAAAGCCGTGGATGATGCCGCGACCGCCGCAGCCGCGACCGACCTCGGGGCCACCGAGTTCCATCGCAAACACGCCGTCGCGCTTGAAGCACACATCGCCAATGCTCACAGCTTGGCCGGAGAGCTTGAGGCGCGAAGACGTTTCGATGATGGTGGGGCAAGCTTTGCCGCCAAACAGCAAACTGGTGGTGTCGCTCTTGGGGTCGCAGCCGATCAGCAGCACTTTTTTGCCCTGCTGGGCCATCATGTAAGACAGGTTGGCCAGCGTGAAGCTTTTGCCGATGCCGCCTTTGCCG
>JBEDCE010000137.1:0-5241 GCA_041176905.1 Pseudomonadota bacterium | reverse complement strand
CGATGAGTGCAAAGCCCAACTGGCGATTGAACGGGTGTTTGAGCCCCTGTGGAGCCGCGATCAAGCCGAATCGAAACTCGCCCAGTGGCAAGCAGCGGTCGGCGTACCCAACGCGGGTTGAAGCCGCGAGCCCGACGGATCGTTCAGCGAACCGGCATCCAAATTTCGTTGCGCCGCCAAAACCACGGCACAAACGGCGCGTCGTAGCGGGCATAGACCGGATCGCCCAAGGGGGTTTGACCTTGTTTGGCCATGAGGGTCTGCAGCTTGAGCAGGTGCTCATCGTAATTGGCTTGCGTCCAAAAGCCGGTGAAGCGCAACACCGCATAACGCGCCGCGGGCTGGGCCACCAAACGGATGTTCTCGTCCAATGGTTTGGGCAGGGTCTGCAGTGTGTAGGCCGCGGGCATGGTGAAGCGAATCACAAAACCGGTCCCATCGCCGCTGGCGTTTTGGGTCACCGGCGCGGTCATCGCGATCTTCACGGGCTCAGCGGCCTGTGTGACCGGGGCGGTCATGGCGATGCTTTGCTGGCCCGCGTTCTTGCCAAAAATGTAGGCCGCCAAAATGCGAAAGCCTTGGTTGCCCGCATCGGCCTCGGGCCCGGGCACGGTGACTTCGGCCACCACGTACGGCGCGTAGTCGCGCACCTCAAAACCACTGTGGGTTCGCACCACGGTGAAATTGGGTTCTTCGATCGCGTGCACATGGCCAGCGCCGAACAGGGTGCTGGCCAAGGCCAGCCAAGACAAGAGGATTTTCATCGGTTCATTGTGGCACGGGGTGCCTCACTCGTGACGCAAAGCGTCGATGGGGTTGAGGCGCGCCGCGCGGCGCGCCGGCACAAAACCGAACAGCACGCCGATCGCGGCTGAAAAAGCAAAAGCCATGAGGTTGATGCCCAAGCCAAACACAAACGGGATGTTCATCAGCATCGACAAGCCCACGCTGGCCAGTAAAGCCAGCACCAAACCCACCACACCGCCCAACGCGGCGAGCACCACCGCCTCGATCAAGAATTGCAGCAAGACCTCACGCTCCAGTGCTCCGATGGCCAATCGCAAGCCGATTTCGCGGGTGCGCTCGGTCACGCTGACCAGCATGATGTTCATGATGCCGATGCCGCCCACCACCAAACTCACCGCGGCCACGGCGCCGAGCAGCATGGTCATGATGCGGGTGGTGCCGGACAAGGTCTCCCCCAACTGGCGTGTGTCCAGAATATTGAAATTGTCTTCGTCGGCTTCTGAGAGTTTGCGGCGCTCTCGCAAGATGTCGCGCAGCGCGGCTTTGACGACCTCGGGCTCCGCCCCATCTTGCATGGAAACCTGCAAGGTGCTGATGCGGGTATGACCAGCCACGCGGCGTTGGTAGGTGTTCAGCGGCATCCAGACCAAATCGTCTTGGTCGTTGCCGAACGCGCCTTGGCCTTTGCTGCTCAACACGCCCACCACCTCACACGGCACTTGGCGCACCCGGATGTTGGAGCCGATCGGTGAGGCTGGGCCAAAGAGCTCGCGGCGCACCGTCTCACCGATGATGCACACGGCAGAACCCGCGCGCTGTTCGTCGTCGTTGAAAGCACGGCCATCGTCGATCGTCCAGTTGTTGGTCAAAGACCAGTCGTTGGTGCTGCCGATGATGCTGCTCGACCAGTTGCGGCCATTGGCCACCACCACCGACCCGGTTCGCGCCTCCGGCGCCACGGCTTGCACACCCGGGGCTTGCTGCGCCAAGGCGGTGGCGTCGGAGGCTTGGAATGCAGGCGACACGGCACCGCTACCGGCGCCAAAGCGTTGGCCTGGACGCACCTGCAACAAATTGGTCCCCAAGCCTGTGATTTGGTTTTGGATGGCCAGCGTGGCGCCGTTGCCCACGGTGACCATGGTCACCACCGCGGCCACGCCGATCACCACGCCCAGCACCGTGAGCGACGAGCGCAGCCAGTTTCGTGTGATGGAGCGCCAAGCCAAGAGCAATGCGTTAAACCACATGGTCGTCCTTCGCGATGCGCCCGTCGACAAAGCGAACGGTGCGTTGGGCGTACGCAGCGATGTCGACTTCGTGCGTCACCATCAGCACGGTGATACCTTGCTCGCGGTTGAGGCGCTGGATGAGTTCCATGATTTCGTGCCCGCGCTGGGTATCCAAATTGCCGGTGGGCTCATCGGCCAACAAGATTTGGGGTTGCGTCACCATGGCGCGCGCAATCGCCACGCGTTGCTGCTGTCCGCCCGACAGCTCGGCGGGCGTTCGGTGCGCCCAATCGGTGAGACCCACATCGGCCAAGGCTTGGAGCGCTTGCGCACGGCGCTGGGCCGCAGGCATGCCGCGGTAAACCAGCGGCAACTCCACGTTTTCCAAGGCGCTGGTGCGGGCGAGCAAATGGAAGCCTTGGAACACAAAGCCCAAATACTGCCGCCGAATCAAGGCCCGCTCATCACGTCCCAAGCCTTGCACCGGCACGCCCTTGAAGAAGTATTCGCCGGCCGTGGGCGTGTCCAACAATCCCAGCATGTTCATGGCGGTGGACTTGCCCGAACCGCTCGGCCCCATGATGGCGACGAATTCGCCAGCCTCAATGTCCAAGTCCACCCCCGCCAAGGCTTGGAAGGCGGTGTCGCCTGCGCCATAGACCTTGGTCAGGCCGCGCAAAGACAACAGTGGCACGGTCGCCTGCTCAGCGTTCACGGCGCGACCCGCTGTTCGGTGATGACCAACAAACCTTCGCTCAAACCCTCAGCGCTGACCTCGGTCATGCGCCCATCGCTGATGCCCGTGGTCACGGCGATGGCGCGCGGCTCGCCTTGGTCGAGCACCCAAATTTGACGGGCACCGCCGCGGCGATCGAGCTTGGCGGTTTTGGGCGCGGCGGCCGGTGGGCGCGGCATCAGCTTGCTGGTGATGGAGCCGCTGGCTGGGGTCGCTGACGCTGGGGCAGGCATGAAGCGCAAGGCGGTGTTGGGCACGCGCAAAACACCTTTGCGCTCGACCGCGACAATGCTGGCGGTGGCGGTCATCCCGGGGCGCAGCGTGAGGTCGCTGTTGTTCACTGCCAAGGTGGTGGTGTAGGTCACCACGTTGTCGGTTTTGGTGGAGCCGTAGGCCACGCGCTGCACCATGCCGGGGTAACGCCGACCGGGGTAGCTGCTGACCGTGAAGGTGGCGCTTTGGCCTTCTTGCAGCACACCGACATCGGCCTCGTCCACGTTGACCTCCAAGGTCATCGCGCGCAGGTCTTGTGCGATGGTCAAGAGCGTGACGGCTTGCAACGACGCGGCCACGGCGTTGCCGGGGTCGACTTGGCGGCTCAAGACCACGCCGTCCATGGGCGAGACAATGGCCGCCTTGCTCAGGTTGGTGCTGTTGGTGGACAAGGTGGCTTGGGCTTGGTCGACCGCGGCGTTGGCGCTGAGCACCGCGGCTTGGCTGCGCGCGGCAGTGGCGCGGGCCGCGTCCATGTCGGTCAACGAAGGGATGCCGCCTTGGGATTGTTTGAAGACCTCTTCCAAGCGCGCCAACTGGGCTTTAGCCTCGCGCGCCGTGGCCTCGGCTTGTGTGCGCTGCGCTTGGGCCGCGGCCAAGGCGGCACGGGCGTGCTGCACTTGGTCTTTGAGTTTGGCCGGGTCCAACTCGATGAGCACTTGACCGCGTTTGACACGGTCGTTCACGTCCACGCGAACGGCTTGCACCGTGCCCGACAACTCACTGCCCACGTTGACGTGGCGCACCGGCTGCAAGGTGCCGTTGGCGCTGACACTCAAGGTGATATCCCCACGCGCCAAGGGCTCAGCGATGTACTGCGGCTTGAACGTCTGCTTGCTGCTCATCCAGAACCACCCGGCCGACGCCAACAACAGCAGCACAGCAGCGGCGATCCATGCGCGACGGCGCCACGGGGCGGTGGAGGGTGTGTTGGGCAGCAGCTGCTTCAAAGCATCGGGGTTGGTCGGCATGGGGTTCCCTGTTTGTCTTCTGAAATCGGAATCTTGCAATATGACCGATTGGCGGGCTGACCGTTTGACTTCGCTCAATAACCCAGCGGTAAAGCCGTTTTGTAGCGCACTTGTTTGAGTGCAAAGCTGGACCGAATTTTTTCAACCCCCGGAATCGGTGAGAGCTGCTCCAAGATGAATCGTTCCAGCGCCGCCATGTCGCGCACGGCCACGCGCAACAAATAGTCGCTGTCGCCAGTCATCAAATAGCACTCCATCACTTCGTCGTGCCGCGCGATGTGCGCCTCAAAGTCGGCCAAGGTTTCTTTGCTTTGGGTCTTGAGGCTGATCGAAATGAACACCGTCAGACCCAGCCCCAGCGCCGCCGCACTGGCCAGCGCCACGTAGCGCTGGATCACGCCGTGGCTCTCCAGTGCCTTGACGCGGGCCAGGCACGGCGAGGGCGACAGGCCGATGCGTTTGGCCAAGGTCACGTTGGACAGCGAGCCGTCGCGCTGCAGCTCGTCGAGTATCTTCAAATCCACGTTGTCCAGAATCATGTGCTGAATTCCTTTTTATTTCGGCATATTGTGCTTTAAATTATGGCTAAAGAGGCGTAAATACGCAGCACATGCGCCGCCTGCCTCGGTACAGTGATCTGCATGAACGCACCCATCGAACCCCATTGGCAAACAATGTTCGGCACCACCGACATCGACCCCGAAGAAACCGCCGAGTGGCGCGATGCTTTGCTGGCGCTGATCGGCACCCAAGGCCCCGCGCGGGCGCGTCAAATTCTGGACGAGCTGGCCAACGTGGCCCGACAGCAGCGCACCGGCTGGCAGCCCGAGCTGAACACGCCTTACATGAACACCATCGCGGTCGACGATCAGCCCGTGTTCCCCGGCGACTTGGCCACCGAAGAGCGGCTGGTGGCCATCATGCGTTGGAACGCGTTGGCCATGGTGGTGCGCGCCAATCAGGCCTATGGCGAGTTGGGCGGGCACATCGCCAGTTACGCCAGCGTGGCCGATTTGTTCGAGACCGGCTTTCACCACTTCTTTCATGCGCGCACAGAACAACACCAAGGCGACTTGGTGTTCTTTCAGCCGCACAGCGCACCGGGTGTGTACGCCCGCGCGTTTTTGGAAGGCCGCTTAACTGAAGCCGACCTGCTGCATTACCGCCAAGAGATCACCGCACCGGACAGCGGCGCGCGTGGTTTGTCGAGCTACCCACACCCGTGGCTGATGCCCGATTTTTGGCAGTTCCCCACCGGCTCGATGGGCTTGGGGCCGATCAGCTC
>JBEDCE010000136.1:0-5246 GCA_041176905.1 Pseudomonadota bacterium | reverse complement strand
GCTCAAGTACGTGGTTCAAAACGTGGCCAACGCTTACGGCAAAACCGCCACCTTCATGCCCAAGCCCATCGTTGGCGACAACGGCTCCGGCATGCACGTTCACCAGTCCATCTGGAAAGACGGCAAGAACCTGTTCGCCGGTGACGGCTACGCCGGTTTGAGCGATTACGCCCTGTACTACATCGGCGGCATCATCAAACACGCCAAGGCCTTGAACGCCATCACCAACCCCGGCACCAACAGCTACAAGCGCTTGGTCCCCGGTTTCGAAGCCCCTGTGAAGTTGGCTTACTCGGCCCGCAACCGCTCGGCTTCGATCCGCATCCCTTATGTGGCCAACCCCAAAGGTCGCCGCATCGAGGCGCGCTTCCCCGATCCATTGGCCAACCCTTACCTGTGCTTCTCCGCACTGATGATGGCCGGTCTGGACGGCGTGGAAAATAAAATCCACCCTGGCGAAGCCGCCACCAAAGACCTCTACCACCTGCCACCCGAGGAAGACAAATTGGTCCCCACCGTGTGCCACAGCTTGGACCAGGCCTTGGAGCACTTGGACAAAGACCGTGCGTTCCTGACCAAAGGCAACGTGTTCAGCGACTCCATGCTCGACGCCTACATCGAGTTGAAGATGGGCGAAGTGCAGCGCTTCCGCATGGCACCTCACCCTGTCGAATTCGACATGTACTACAGCCTGTGATGCGCACAAGCGCCTGAGAAAAGGTGGCCTTGTGCCACCTTTTTTTTGGCCCGTCAACCAACACCTTTTCAGCCACACCCATGAGTGAACAACGTTTTCAATCGCTGGACATGCTGGCCACCTTGGTCGCGGTTGTGCGTGGGGACGGCATTTTGGTGTTCGCCAACGCAGCGCTCGAAGACGCTTTGGGTTTATCGAGGCGAACCCTACAGGGCAGTCGCTTTCAGGACTGCTTTGAAGATCCGCTGGCTTTGGTCTCGGCGCTCGGTGGTGCGCGAAACAACGACTTTGCTGCACTGCGCTACGACGCTTGGCTCACGCGACTGAACCAAGATCCCTTGCAGGTGCATGTGGTGGTCGCGCAAACCGATTCGAGCGATGAGGTGCTGGTGGAGCTTTTGCCGTTGGAGCAACAAAGCCGACAAGACCGTGAGGAGCGCCTGATCGAACAGGCGCAGGCCAACAAAGAGCTCATCCGCAACCTGGCCCACGAAATCAAAAATCCCTTGGGGGGCATTCGCGGCGCGGCGCAGCTTTTGCAGATGGATCTGCACAGCAAAGAGTTGGTGGAGTACACCCAAGTCATCATCCGCGAGGCCGATCGTTTGCAGTCATTGGTTGACCGCTTGCTCGAGCCCCACCGCCACGCCCATGTCGTGAGCGACGTCAACATCCATGAGGTCTGCGAACGTGTGCGCAGCCTGATTCTGGCCGAGTTTCCCAAAGGCCTGCGGGTGGTGCGCGACTACGACACCTCCATCCCGGAGTTCCGTGGCGACCGCGAGCAGCTTATCCAGGCTGTGCTGAACATCGCGCACAACGCCGCACAAGCCTTGGCCGAACGCATCGCCGATCAAACCGCCGAGTTGATCTTGCGCACCCGAGTGGGCCGTCAAGTGACCTTTGGCAAGCAGCGCTACAAATTGGCATTGGAATTGCATGTGATCGACAACGGACCAGGGATTCCCGATGAGATCAAAGACCGCATCTTCTTTCCCTTGGTCTCCGGGCGCGACGGTGGTTCGGGTTTGGGGCTGACCCTGACCCAAACCTTTGTGCAGCAACACCATGGCTTGATCGAGTGCAGCAGCGAACCGGGCCGCACCGATTTCAAGATTTTGATTCCCTTGCCTTGAACTGGAAAACACCCATGAAGCCGATCTGGATAGTGGACGATGACCAATCGATCCGCTTCGTGCTGGAGAAAGCCTTGCTGCGCGAGAACCTGCCCACGCACAGCTTCACCAATCCGCAAGAGGTGCTCCAGGCCTTGGCGAACTGCGCAGAACACGAGCTGCCGCAGGTCTTGGTCAGCGACATCCGGATGCCCGGCTCCAGCGGGCTGAACCTGTTGGAGAAAGTGAAGGCGCAATTGCCCCAAGTGCCGGTCATCATCATGACCGCTTACTCCGATTTGGACAGCGCCGTCTCGGCCTTCCAAGGCGGTGCGTTTGAGTATTTGCCCAAGCCCTTTGATGTGCCCAAGGCCGTCGAGTTGATTCGACGGGCCATGGAAGAGAGCTTGCGCGAGCAGGTGGCCGATGTGAGCAGCAGCGATGCCCCAGAGATGCTCGGCCAAGCCCCGGCCATGCAAGATGTGTTTCGCGCCATTGGTCGCTTGAGCCAAAGCCAAGTCACCGTGCTCATCACCGGCGAATCCGGCTCGGGCAAAGAGCTGGTGGCTCGGGCCTTGCACAAACACTCACCGCGGGCCGATGGCCCCTTCGTGGCCATCAACACCGCGGCCATTCCCAAAGATTTGCTCGAGAGCGAGTTGTTCGGTCATGAGCGCGGCGCCTTCACGGGCGCACAAGCCATGCGACGTGGGCGATTTGAACAAGCCGAGGGCGGCACGTTGTTCCTCGATGAAATCGGAGACATGCCGTTTGACCTACAAACCCGTTTGTTGCGGGTCTTGTCGGATGGGCATTTTTACCGCGTGGGCGGTCACAGCGCCGTCAAAGCCCATGTGCGCGTGATCGCCGCCACCCACCAAAACCTGGAGCAGCGGGTCAAAGACGGTGCCTTTCGCGAGGATTTGTTCCACCGCTTGAACGTCATCCGTTTGCGCTTGCCTGCGTTGCGCGAACGCCGCGAAGACATCCCCACACTCACGCGCCACTTTTTGCAGCAAAGCGCACAACAACTGGGCGTGGAGCCCAAACGCATCGCGCCCAGCGCCCTGGAATGGATCGCGCGCTTTGATTTTCCGGGCAACGTTCGCCAGTTGGAAAACCTCTGCCATTGGGTCACGGTGATGGCCCCAAGCCAAGTGATCGACGTCAAAGACCTGCCGCCCGAAATCTTGGGGCAGGCATCACCGGTCGTGGCCTCTGTGCCCAGCGTCCAAAGCGGGCTTAACGACGCCAGCTTGGCTTCGGACTCGTCCAGCCACGTGCCGATCGCTGCGCAATGGGCTGCGCAGTCGAGCAGCCAGATGCCTTGGGAGTTGGGCTTACAAGCGGAAGCAGCGGCTTTGCTGCGCGAAGACCGCCAAGACGTCTGGGACGTGCTGAGCCAGCGCTTTGAAGCGGTGTTGATTCAAGCCGCTTTGGCTGCCACACGGGGCCGCCGGATCGAAGCCGCCGTGAAGCTGGGCATCGGGCGCAACACCATCACCCGCAAGATTCAAGACCTCAAGCTCGAAGACGGCCCGGTGGGGTACTGAGTCAGGCGCCCAGCGTCAAGACCACCGGTGCGTGGTCGCTGGGCCGCTCGTTTTTGCGCGGCGCTACATCCACCACACACGCGCTGGCGCTTGCTTTGAGTATCTCGGTGATCAGGATGTGGTCGATGCGCAGGCCGCGCTTGCGCCGAAAACCAAAGTCGCGGTAGTCCCACCAGCTGAAGTTTTTCTCAGGCTGTGGGAACAGCCGCACCGCATCGGTCAAACCCAAATCGATGAGCGCGTTGAGGTGCAAGCGTTCTTCGGTGGTGCAGTGGATGGTCTCGCGCAGGCCTTCGGGGTCCCACACATCGAGGTCGTCGAAGGTGATGTTGTAGTCGCCCATCAGCACCAACTGAGGGTGGGCGGCCATCTCGGCGCGCACCCATTCGCGCAGGGCGGTGAGCCAGCGCATCTTGTAGGCGAATTTGTCGCTGCCGGGTTCTTGTCCGTTGGGGAAGTAGGCGCCGATCACCCGCACGCCGCCGATGGTGGCGCACAAGACGCGCGACTGCTCGTCCTCAAAACCGGGGATGTTTTTGATCACGTCGCTGGCTGGGGTTTTGCTGAGCAAGGCCACGCCGTTGTAAGTTTTTTGGCCGAACCATTGCGCTGCATAACCGATCTCGGCCAAGGCTTGGGCGGGGAATTTTTCGTCGGTGAGCTTGAGCTCTTGCAGCGCCAGCACATCGACTGGGTTGGCGGTGAGCCAGTCCAGCACCTGGGGCAGGCGCACGTTGAGAGAGTTGACGTTCCAGGTGGCGAGTTGCATGGTCATGGGGGTGTGTGGGCCGCGGCGTGCAGCCGCAGCAAGGTGTCGGTGACGCCGCGCGAGAAGCGCAGGTCGGTGGGCACGCCGGCTTCGGCACGGGCGACGAAGTCGTGCACCATGGCGGCGTATTGGTTCAGGGTCGGCAAATTGGGCAGGGCCAAGCCTTCGCTGGCGCGCCAGGGCACCAACGGTGGCGGGTTGAAAGGGGCGTCCAAAGCCACCCAGCCGCGTTCGCCCACGGCCAAGGCGCTTTGGTGGCGAGCGGCTTGGGTGGACACGCTGAACTGCAGCACAGAGGCATCGCCCCAGCGCAGTTCGCCTTGGGTGTGGATGTCGGTGCCCCAATCGGGGTGACGGGTTTGGTGGCAGCGCACGGTATCGGGTGCGCGGTTCATCAGCCAGTGACCCAGCAACACGGCGTAGCAGCCGATGTCCCACAGCGCGCCGCCACCCAAAGCCGATTGGTTTCGGATGTTGGCCGGGTCACGGTTGTCATACGAAAACGTCACTTGCAGGTGACGCCAAGCGCCCACGTCCAAGGCCTTGAGTCCGGCCCACTGTGGGTGGTGCAAGACCATGTAGGCCTCGTGCAGGTGGCGCTGCGCGGTGTTGGCGGCTTGGCTTAAGCGGTCGACGTCGGCCAAGCTCAGGGCCATGGGTTTCTCACACAAGACGTGGTGGCCAGCGGCCAAGGCTTTGAGCGACCAGGGAACGTGGGCGTCGTTGGGCAGGGCGATGTAGATCGCGTCAACGCGGGGGTCATTCAAGACGCCCTCGTAGCTGGTCCAACGCGCCGGCTGGTGCTGTTCACTCCAAGCCAGGGTGGCGGCCGTGGGCGAACGGCTGCCGATCGCCACGACCTCGTGTCCCGCTTGGGTGATCGCCGGGGCGAGTTGTGTGCGGGCGATCTTGCCCCAGCCCAAAATGCCAAAGCGCATGCTCAAGCCTCCACGCGTTTGAAATCCACAAACGCAAAGCGCAGTCCGCTGTTGCTGGTGTGGGCTTGGCGAGAGGTCTCGCGCCACGCTGGACCGAGCGTGGGCGCATAGGCATCGCCGGTGTAGTCGTGGTCGATTTCGGTGACCACCACACGCTGTGCCAAAGGCAGGGCC
>JBEDCE010000135.1:0-5365 GCA_041176905.1 Pseudomonadota bacterium | reverse complement strand
GCCTTGAACAAACGCTCGGGGCGGTTGAGCATGTTGGGCTTACAAGCCCAGCCGCGCTCCTTGATCGAGCGCAGCGGCTTTGCCCGGCACCTGTATCCCTTGTAAGTCGACCGGCGCTCGGCGCCCGGTAAAATCGGGGTTTTCTCACAAGAGGCTTGCCATGTTCCCCTTTGCCCGCCCGCATTACACCTCTGACACCACGCAGTTTTTGGCAAAGCTCAAGGAAGCGAAGCCCAGCTTGGAATCCGAGCAGCGCCAAGGCCGTGCCTTGTTGTGGGACAGCGGCATGGATGCTCAGTTTCAAGCCGACGCCAACACCGCGCGCGTGGCCCAGCAACCCTACGTCTACCAAACCAAGGCCTGATCAGGCCCCTGACTGGCATGAGCACCGAGTCGCCCGAACTCACCCTGGCCCCTGAGGGCTTGGACGCGGTGCTGCCCGCGGTGGTCGACCACGTCGCGGTGGCGCGACTCTACGGTGAGCCGCTGTTCTCGATGCCGAGGGATTTGTACATCCCGCCCGATGCGCTGCAGGTGTTTTTGGAGGCGTTTGAAGGCCCGCTGGACTTGCTGCTCTACCTGATCCGCAAGCAAAACTTCAACATCTTGGACATCCCCATGGCCGCGGTCACGCGCCAGTACCTGAGCTATGTCGACGAGATTCGCACGCAAAATTTGGAGCTCGCCGCCGAGTACCTGCTGATGGCGGCCATGCTGATTGAAATCAAGTCGCGCATGCTCTTGCCGCCCAAACGCGTGGCCGAGGGCGAAGAGGCCGAAGACCCGCGCGCCGAGCTGGTGCGCCGCTTGCTCGAGTACGAGCAAATGAAACTGGCCGCCCAACACATCAACGAGTTGCCGCACTTTGGGCGCGACTTCTTGCGCGCCCAAGTCTACGTGGAGCAGGCCTTGGCGCCGCGCTTCCCCGACGTGCATCCGGTGGACCTGCAAAGTGCGTGGCGCGACATTTTGTCGCGTGCCAAGCTGGTGCAGCACCACAAAATCAGCCGCGAAGAGCTCTCGGTGCGAGAGCACATGAGCATCGTGCTGCGCCAATTGCAGGGCCGAAAGTTCGTCGAATTCGGCGAGCTGTTCGACCCCAGCCAAGGCAGTGCGGTCTTGGTGGTGACCTTCATCGCCATGCTCGAGCTGGCCAAAGAAACCCTGATCGAACTCACGCAAGCCGAGGCCTTCGCACCGATTTATGTGCGCTTGTCCTACACCCCACAGTGACATCCTCACCCTCAGGCCTGCATGCGCCAACACCACTTTGATGTTTTGATCATCGGCAGCGGCCTGGCGGGTTTGACCGCCGCGCTGCACTTGGCCCCCACACACCGGGTGGCCGTCATCACCAAACGCGGTATTTCCGACGGCTCGAGCAACTGGGCCCAAGGCGGTATTGCCGCGGTGCTGGCCGAGGGCGACAGTTACGCCTCGCACGTGGACGACACCTTGGTGGCCGGCGCGGGCTTGTGCGACTTAGACGCCACCCGCTTCACCGTGGAAAACGCCCCCTCCGCCATCGCGTGGCTGCGTGACATGGGCGTGCCCTTCTCCACCGAAAACGGCGAGCTGCACCTCACGCGCGAAGGTGGCCACAGCCACCGGCGCATCGTGCACGTGACCGATGCTACGGGTGCCGCGGTGCAAACCACGCTGAGTACCAAGGCCCGCGCCACGCCCAACATCGTGTTCTTCGAGAACCACATGCTGGTCGATCTCATCACCAGCCACAAACTGCCCGGCGCCGACCCCCTAACGCCTGCACACTGCCTTGGCGCGTATGTGCTGGACGTGGACCGCGACGAGGTGGAAACCTTCAGCGCCAGCCACACCATCTTGGCCACCGGCGGTGCGGGCAAGGTCTACCTCTACACCACCAACCCCGACACCTCCACCGGTGACGGCATCGCCTCGGCGTGGCGAGCGGGCTGCCGTGTGGCGAACATGGAGTTCATCCAATTTCACCCGACCTGCCTGTACCACCCGCACGTCAAGAACTTCCTGATCACCGAAGCCGTGCGCGGTGAAGGCGGCCGCTTGTTGCTGCCGCCCCATTTGGGCAGCCACCGTTTCATGCCCGACCACGACCCACGCGCCGAACTTGCGCCGCGAGACGTGGTGGCACGCGCCATCGACTTCGAGATGAAAAAACACGGCCTGGACTGTGTGCACCTGGACATCTCGCACCAAAGCCCGGCCTTCATTCAAGAACACTTCCCCAACATCTTGGCGCGCTGCGCCGAACTGGGCATCGACATCACCCGCGAACCCATCCCGGTGGTGCCCGCGGCCCACTACACCTGCGGTGGTGTGGTCACCGACTTGCACGGGCGCACCGATGTGCCCGGCCTGTACGCCGTGGGCGAAACCACCTGCACCGGCCTGCACGGCGCCAACCGCTTGGCCAGCAACTCTTTGGTGGAATGCATGGTGTTTGCGCGTGGCGCGGTTCAAGCCATCCAATCTGGCCCCAACCTGCCAGCACCCGTGATGCCCACCTGGGACGACAGCCGCGTGACCGATGCCGACGAGATGGTGGTGATCTCACACAACTGGGATGAGCTGCGCCGCTTCATGTGGGACTACGTGGGCATCGTGCGCACCAACAAACGCTTGGAGCGCGCCGCGCACCGCATCAACCTGCTGCAGCAAGAAATCCAAGAGTTCTACCGCCAGTTCCACGTCACCCGCGACCTGCTGGAGCTGCGCAATTTGGTGCAAGTGGCCGACCTGATCGTCATGAGCGCCCTCATGCGGCATGAGAGCCGCGGCCTGCACTTCAGCCGCGACTACCCCGAGACCCTGCCGGTGGCACAACCGACGATTCTGGTGCCGCCCATTCGAACGTGAACAGCCCTAAGCGAAGCACTTGGGTGGTCATTTCCACTTGAGGTTGAGCTTGCGATTGCTTGCCGCACAGTCGCGCAAATACAAGTTGATCAGGCTTTGGTAGGGAATGCCCACATCGGTTGAAATCGATTTAAAGTAATTGATGCTGTCTTCATCCAAACGGATGGTGATTTGTTTTTTCAGCTGAGATGCGTAGGAGTTTTTGACCGCTTTTGAAAAATCGTATTCAGATCGCATGGGTTCACCTTTCGTATGCTTTGGCTTCGTGTCGTGTCGCTTTTCTGGCTGAGATCAAGCGAATGGTTCGCCCAGTGGCTCTGTAGCAATGACAAACCACCAACAGCTTTAACTGGGTGCTGTATCCCAACAAAACGAAGCGTTCCTCCGTGTCGGAGTGGTCCGGATCGGGAATGAGCTTGGCCTGATCGTCCAGAAAAACCGACTTGGCTTCTTCAAATGTCACGCCGTGCTTCTTGGCATTACTCGACGCTTTGGCCTCATCCCATTCGAATTGAAGTTTGCTCATGAACTTCAATGTAACTACACTGTAGTTTTTTGTCAACCCAACGCCGCCGGCAACCAACCCCTCAAGCTGTTGACAAACGCCCAAGCCTGTACGCGGTGGGCGTCTTCGCGGCGTATTACCGCTTCTTGCACACGCCCCTCTTGCAAGGCGATGGCGCGGCCGATGCCGGGCAACAAGCCGCAGTGCAAGGCCGGCGTGAGCCACTGACCGTCGATGAGCGCCGCGATGTTGCCGCGCACGCATTCGGTGATCTCGCCTTCGGCGTTGTAGAGCAAGGTGTCGAACACGCCCGTGGCGTGCACCGTGGCAGCCTCGTAATGGGCTCGTCGCGTTGTTTTGTGACGCACCCATTCGCTGTGCGCGGCCGCAAAAGGTTCGTGCGCCCAAACCAGTTGCACCGATTCGGTTGAGGCCTCCATGGCATGCGCCTCAAAACGGGCTTGTCCGTTGGGGGCCACACAGCAACGCACGCGCCACAGGCCCGTGGGGTGTGCTGCGCACAGGGCTTGCGCTTGGGCCTGCAGAGCGGCTTGCTCGGCCGCGCCCCAGCGCCAACCGAAATGCGCAGCCGCTTCGCTCAAGCGTGCCCAATGCTGTGATGCGTGGCGCAACTGGCCATGATCCAAGGCCAAGGTTTCCAAGAGTTCGAACGGCTCGGTGGCGTTTTGCAAAAACCGCCGCTTGTGGTTCCACTCGCGCCACTCGCCGTCGGCCGTGGCGTCGGTGGTGATGCCGCTGCCAATGCCGCAGCGCAAGGCATCGCCTTGCAGCTCCACCGTTCGAATGGCCACATTGAAACGCGCAGCCCCACCGGGGCGCACCATACCGATGGCGCCGCAGTACCAACCGCGTGCGTCGGGCTCCAGGTCGCGGATGGTGCGCATGGCTTGCACCTTGGGCGCGCCTGTCACCGAGCCGCAAGGGAACAGGGCCGCGAACACATCCACCCACGTCAGGCCTTCGCGGGTGCGCGCCACCACGTCCGAGGTCATTTGCCACACACTGGGCAAGGGCTCCAAATGGAAGAGGCGCGGCACTTGCACCGAAAACGGTTGCGCCACGCGCGACACGTCGTTGCGGATCAGGTCCACGATCATCACGTTCTCGGCCTGTTCTTTGGCCGAGGCGCGCAGAGCCTGGGCCTGTTCGGCATCGGCATCGGGCGTGGTGCCTCGCACAGCCGTACCTTTCATGGGCCGACACAGCAAACGTTCGCCGTCCCAATCAAAAAACAACTCCGGTGAGACCGAGAGGATCTGCCAATCGCCTGCGTCGATGTGCGCGGCGTACGCGTTGGGTTGGGCTTGGCGCAAGGCATCAAAATACGCCGCCGCGCTGCCGCGGCACAAACGCCCTTGCCACGCGCTGGTGTGGTTGATTTGGTAGAAGTCCCCCGCCGCGATGTGTTCGTGGATGCGGGCCATCTCGGCATCAAACGCCACCCGCGCCGCGCCGCCATCGGTCGGCACAGGCCAATGGGCGTGTGCCGCCACGTCGTCAGATGCCCAAGGGCCTGCTGGTGCGGGCGTGGCCTCATCGAACACCGCAAACCACGCCAAAGGCGTGCGCGCAGGGTGCACCGGCAAGGCCGCGTCAAACGCGGGCGCAGCCTCAAAGGACACCGCACCCACACACCAGCGACCCGCCATGGCGTGCGCGTGCACCGCCAACAACAGTGGCATCACCTCGCTGATCTGATGGGCCTGCAAAACCTCCAAGGGCTGGGCAAAGTGCCAGCGCTCAGAGGGACCGCCGTGGGGATCGGCCCAGTCGATGCTGGCGCGAATCGTCGAGCCGTTTGCCATACAACCTTAGGCTGCGCCGATGTTGGGCACCAAAGCCCCTGCGTCTTGGCCCGCCTTGTGTGCCGACGTGAAAGCCAGCATGCGGTCGATCGGCAAACGGGCGCGTGGAATGATGGATGGGTCAACGTGGACGGCGTTGACGCCGAACTCCAGTACATGGGCCACGCCGGCCAAACCG